>NZ_JBWKCJ010000049.1:0-32472 GCF_056436545.1 Streptomyces sp. NPDC043738
GGGGTGGGGTTGTTGGTGTCGCTTTGTGTGTGGCGTGTGGTTCGCCTTTGCCCCCCCCCCCCCCCCCCCCCCCCCCCCCCCCCCCCCCCCCCCCCCCCCCCCCGTCACCGGCCCCCGAAAGCCCCGCGCAGCGGACCCCGCCCGCCGCAGGCGCAACGGCGACAAACTCCCACGGCGGGAAAGCCGACAACGTGGGAAGCAAGCCAAGCGCAGCGGACAGGCGCAACGGCGAGAAGCCCCCACGGCGGGAAAGCCGACAACGTGGGAAGCCAGCAAAGCGCAGCGAAGGGGCCGCAGCCGACAACGTGGGAAGCAGCAAAGCGCAGCGGATAGGCTTGCGCGGTTGCCGACCGCCGACCCAGCCGACGGAGACCGTGACTACCACCACCAGCGCCACCAACAGCCATCACCTGTCCCCGGCCTTTCCCGGCCGGGCCCCTTGGGGTACCGCGAACAAGCTGCGCGCCTGGCAGCAGGCGGCCATGGACCGCTACATCCAGAGCCAGCCCAGAGACTTCCTCGCCGTGGCGACGCCCGGGGCCGGCAAGACGACCTTCGCGCTCACCCTCGCCTCGTGGCTGCTGCACCACCACGTCGTGCAGCAGGTCACGGTGGTCGCGCCGACGGAGCACCTGAAGAAGCAGTGGGCGGAGGCGGCGGCCCGGGTGGGGATCAAGCTCGACCCGGAGTACAGCGCCGGGCCGCTGGGCCGCGAGTACCACGGCGTCGCGGTGACCTACGCGGGTGTGGGCGTGCGGCCCATGCTGCACCGCAACCGCATCGAGCAGCGCAAGACGCTGGTGATCCTGGATGAGATCCATCACGCCGGCGACTCGAAGTCCTGGGGCGAGGCGTGCCTGGAGGCGTTCGAGCCGGCCACCCGGCGGCTGGCGCTGACCGGTACGCCCTTCCGCTCCGACACCAACCCGATCCCCTTCGTCACGTACGAGGAGGGCAACGACGGCATCCGGCGGTCGGCCGCCGACTACACCTACGGCTACGGCAACGCGCTGGGCGACGGTGTGGTCCGGCCGGTCATCTTCCTCTCCTACAGCGGCAACATGCGCTGGCGGACCAAGGCCGGCGACGAGATAGCGGCCCGGCTCGGCGAGCCGATGACCAAGGACGCGGTCTCGCAGGCCTGGCGGACCGCGCTGGATCCGCGCGGCGACTGGATGCCCAACGTGCTGCGGGCCGCCGACCAGCGGCTGACCGAGGTCCGCAAGTCCATTCCGGACGCCGGCGCGCTGGTCATCGCCTCCGACCAGGAGCAGGCGCGGGCGTACGCCAAGCTGATCCGGGAGATCACCGGGCAGGGCGCCACCCTCGTGCTGTCCGACGACTCCGGTGCCTCGCAGCGCATCGACGACTTCTCGCACTCGCAGGACCGCTGGATGGTGGCGGTGCGAATGGTGTCGGAGGGCGTCGACGTACCGCGCCTGGCGGTCGGGGTGTACGCCACCACCATCTCCACGCCGCTGTTCTTCGCGCAGGCGGTGGGGCGCTTCGTCCGCTCCCGCAAGCGCGGTGAGACCGCCTCGGTGTTCCTGCCCACCGTTCCCACGCTGCTCGGCTTCGCCAACGAGATGGAGGTCGAGCGCGATCACGTGCTCGACAAGCCGAAGAAGGACGGCGAGGAGGACCCGTACGCCGAATCCGAGAAGGAGATGGAGGAGGCGAACAAGGAGCAGGACGAGGACACCGGGGAGCAGGAGCAGTTCTCGTTCGAGGCGCTGGAGTCGGAGGCGGTCTTCGACCGGGTCCTCTACGACGGTGCCGAGTTCGGTATGCAGGCCCATGCGGGCAGCGAGGAGGAGCAGGACTACCTCGGCATCCCCGGGCTGCTGGAGCCCGACCAGGTGCAGATGCTGCTGCAGAAGCGGCAGGCCCGGCAGATCGCCCACAGCAGGAAGAAGCCGGACGCGGAGGCGGATCTGCTGGAGATCCCGGCCGAGCGGCGTCCGGTGGTCACCCACAAGGAGCTGCTGGAGCTGAGGAAGCAGCTGAACACGCTGGTGGGGGCGTATGTCCACCAGAGCGGCAAACCACACGGTGTGATCCACACCGAGCTGCGCCGGGTGTGCGGCGGCCCGCCGAGCGCGGAGGCCACCGCCGGGCAGCTGGGCGAGCGGATCAAGAAGGTACGGGAGTGGGCGACGCGGATGCGCTGAGCGCGTCCCCCGCCGAGCGGGTGGTGCTCCGCCGATGCGGGGTGCCACCCGTTTCCTGTGCCGTGACGGACCCGTGACCTTCAGCCCAGGCTGAAGCACAACACGCCCTCATGAGCGGGCTAATCGGGATATTCCTGGCGTGGAAGCCCGGATTCTGGACGGACTCTTCCGCTGACCGGACTGGCTCGCTACTGTCCCGGTCACGCACACGCCCCGTGGCAGCGCCGCCGCGGAGCGCAGCCGGTGCCATGCGGCCGGCGGCCTCTTGCGCGCGCTGCTCCGGGACCTGCAGCGCAACGCGTCCGAGTGCCGCCACTCACCCAGGAGGGGCGTCGTGACCGCAGAGACCTCCCAGACACTCGACCGTGGACTGCGCGTCCTGAAACTTCTCGCCGACACCGACCACGGGCTGACCGTCACCGAGCTGTCCAACAAGCTCGGCGTCAACCGCACCGTGGTCTACCGCCTGCTGGCCACACTGGAGCAGCACGCCCTGGTGCGCCGCGACATCGGCGGCCGGGCCCGGGTGGGCCTGGGCGTCCTGCGCCTGGGCCGTCAGGTGCATCCGCTGGTCAGAGAGGCGGCGCTGCCCGCCCTGCGCTCACTCGCCGAGGACGTGGGGGCCACCGCGCACCTCACCCTGGTCGACGGCACGGAGGCCCTGGCCGTCGCCGTCGTCGAACCGACCTGGACCGACTACCACGTCGCCTACCGCGCCGGCTTCCGCCATCCGCTGGACCGCGGGGCCGCCGGGCGGGCGATCCTCAAGGCCCGCCAGGGCCGGCTCCAGGACGCCGGACTCGCCCTGACCCACGGCGAGTTGGAGGCCGGCGCCAGCGGTGCGGCGGCGCCGCTGCTCGGGGTGAGCGGGATCGAGGGGAGCGTGGGCGTGGTGATGCTCGCGGACAACGTCTCCGAACGGATCGGCCCGCGGGTGGTCGACGCGGCCCGGGAGGTGTCCGAGGCGCTGCGGTGAGGCCGGTGGCCCCCGCACGGTGACCGTGCCGGCGGCCCCGGGCATCCGCCCGCGTCCACGGAGTGTGAAGGCCCCGTGGCCGTGCGGTGAGCCCGCAGCGCCATAAGGGCCTGGTGGGGCGGGGGTCAATTAGGGTGGCGGAGTGTCCTCACGCGCTCGCGCCCTGGCGCTCTGCACCGCCCTTGTCCTCGCCCTCGTCGTCACCGCGATCCTCGCCCCGCTGCCGTACTCGGTGGCGTATCCGGGGATGACGGCGAACGTCCTCGGCGACGACAAGGGCAAGCCGGTGATCACCGTCACCGGTGCCGGGACCCGCAGGACGAGCGGGCAGCTGCGGATGACCTCGATCGTCGCCACCGGCCCGGAAGCCTCGGTCCATCTGTCGGACATCGCCAAGGCCTGGTTCCGTACGGACGAGGCCGTGATGCCGCGGGAGGCGGTCTACCCGGTGGGCGACAGCACCGAGGAGATCGCCGAGCACAACGCCGAGCAGATGGAGCACTCGCAGGACACCGCCACCGCCGCCGCGCTCGACCAGCTGGGCAAGTCGCCCAAGGACGTCAAGGTCAAGCTGAGCCTCGCGGACGTCGGCGGTCCCAGCGCCGGGCTGATGTTCGCCCTCGGCATCGTCGACAAGCTCGACGGGGACGGCGCGGGCCATGATCTGACCGGTGGCCGGACCATCGCCGGCACGGGAACGATCACCGCCGGCGGCAAGGTCGGGGCGGTGGGCGGCGTCCCGCTGAAGACCCAGGCCGCGCACCGCGACGGCGCCTCGGTCTTCCTGGTGCCCCGCAAGGAGTGCGCGGACGCGCGGGCGGAGCTGCCGAAGGGGATGCGGCTGATCCCGGTCACCACCCTCGACGGCGCGGTGGACGCGCTGAAGGCGCTGCGGGCCGGGGGCGACGTCCCCAGCTGCTGAGCCGGGGAGCACGCCACTACCCCTCCTTGATGAACCCCTCCTGCAGCAGCCAGTCCTTGGCGACCTCGTGCGGGTCCTCGCCGTCCACGTCGACCCTGCGGTTGAGCTCCTGGGCGACGGTGTTGTTCAGGGCCTTGGTGACCGGCGCCAGCACCTCGGCCATGGCCGGGTGCTTCTTCAGCGACGCGGCGTTGATCTCGGGGGCGGCGTTGTAGTTGGGGAAGAAGTGCCGGTCGTCGGCGAGCAGGCGCAGGTTCATCGCCTTGATCCGGCCGTCGGTGGTGTACACCTCGCCGAACGTGCAGCTGCCGCCCTGCTGGATCTGGGTGTAGATGACACCGGCGGCCATCCGCCGCACCTGGGAGGGCGGGATCCTCATGCCGTACTTCCGGGTCATCCCGGGCAGCCCGTCGTTGCGGGTGGCGAACTCGTTCTCCACGCACAAGGTGACCGCGCCGGGGTCCTTCTTCAGCAGTTCGCCCAGGTCGGAGAGCGTCTTGGTGCCGTACTTCGCGGCGTCGGCGGGGCTCAGCGCCAGCGCGTAGGTGTTGTTCAGCGTCGAGGGCGGCAGCCAGACGACGCCGTTCTTCCGTTCCTCGTCGCGGACCACCCGCCACTGCTCGTGCGGATCGACGACGGGCGTGGTGTGGCCGAGGTAGGTGATCCAGCCGGTGCCGGTGTACTCGTACGCGGCGTCCGCGGTGCCGGACTTGACCGCCTCCCGCGCGCCGATCGAGCCCTGGATGCTGGTCTTGTCGATGACCTTGGCGCCGGCCGCCTTGAAGACCAGGCCCATGATCTGGCCGAGGACGATCTGCTCGGTGAACTCCTTCGACGTCACGGTCAGCTGCGCCCCGGTGAGCGGCCGGTCCGGGTAGCCGGCGTGCGGGCCCGGCAGGACGTTGTCGGTCATCGCGCTGCCGCTGACCAGCCCGCAGCCGCCGAGGGCCAGGGCCGCCAGCAGCGCCCCGGCACACAGGAGCCGGCCGGCCCGGCGCCGGCGGGCGCTCATGCGGCCACCTCCAGGCCGCGCGGCCGCAGCAGCAGCTCGGCGAGCGAGGCCAGCCACTCGACGAGCAGGGCCAGCGCCACGGTCAGCACCGAACCGAGGACGAGTACGGGCATCCGCTGGGTGACGATGCCCGCCGAGATCAGATCGCCCAGGCCGCCGCCCCCGCCGAAGGTGGCCAGCGTCGCGGTGCCGACGTTCAGCACCAGCGCGGTCCGCACGCCCGCCAGGATCAGCGGCACGGCCAGCGGCAGTTCGACCTTGGTCAGTACGCCGGTGGCGGACATGCCGATGCCCCGGGCCGCCTCGGTCAGCGTCGGGTCGATGCCGCGCAGCCCCGCGATGGTGTTGGCCAGGACCGGCAGCACGGCGTAGAGGACCATGCCGACGATCGCCGCGCGGGGGCCGATGCCCAGCCAGATGACGAGCAGGATCAAAAGGCCCAGGGCGGGCACGGCCTGGCCGAGGTTGGCCAGCGCCATCGCGAAGGGGGTGGCGCGGCGCAGCCGGGACCGGGTCAGCGCGATGCCCAGCGGGATCGCGATGACCAGGACGAAGAACGTGGAGACCACGGTGAGCACGATGTGCTGGCGCAGCGCCAGCCACACCTTGCCGTCGTCCACCGCCTGATGGGCGATGGAGTCCAGCTCGGCGCCGCTGAACCACAGCCAGGTGGCCAGCAGCGCGACGAGCAGGAAGGCCGGCATGAAGGTCCACTTCTGCCAGCTGATCCGGCGCTCACCGGGCGGGGCGGAGGGAGTGGGCGCCTCACCGGACGCCACCTCCCGCTGCTCCATCTCGACGTCGTCGCGGAAGGCGAGGGCCTCATGGGTGCTCGGCCGGTGCCCGTCCCGCCGCGCCCCGCCGTCGTCGCCGGCGCTCACGCCCGGCTCCCGGCAGCGCCTTCGCCGCCGCCCGCGCCGCCCAGGCCCTCCTGCTCCTGCTGCGTGCGGCGGCTGCGCTCCTCCTGGAGCCGGTGCTGCTGCTCGGCGGCCTCCAGACGGTCCGCCTCCAGCAGCTCATGGACGTTGTTCATCAGCGTCTCCATGTCGACCACCCCGATGAACTCGCCGCGCCGCCCGGTGACCGCGACCCGGCCCGCGTTGTCGGTGAGCACCGCCTCCAGGGCGTCGCGCAGCGTCGCGTCCCGGGTCACGGTGTCGGCGACCAGGGTGCCGGCCCGCGCCAGCGACCCCTGGGCACGGGCCAGATCGCTGCGCCGCAGCCACTTG
The DNA here is from genome assembly GCF_056436545.1 of Streptomyces sp. NPDC043738. Classification (NCBI taxonomy): domain Bacteria; kingdom Bacillati; phylum Actinomycetota; class Actinomycetes; order Kitasatosporales; family Streptomycetaceae; genus Streptomyces; species Streptomyces sp. NPDC043738. The sequence continues at coordinate 6,311 of NZ_JBWKCJ010000049.1, forward strand.
TAGGGGCGGCGGTTGCGGTCCAGCAGCAGCAGCTCGTTGTGACCGCCGGCGCCCAGCAGGTCGACGACGGACTGCAGCGGATCGTCGATCCCGGCGGTGGGGAAGTCGACCACGCCGACGTCCCGTACGCGGGTCAGGTTCAGCCGCTTGAGGGCCGCGCCCGCGCCCACGAAGCCGGCGACGAAGTCGTCGGCGGGGTTGGTCAGGATCGCCTCGGGGGTGTCGAACTGGGCGATGTGCGAGCGCTCGCGGAGCACCGCGATGCGGTCGCCGAGCTTGATGGCCTCGTCGAAGTCGTGGGTGACGAAGCAGATGGTCTTGTGCAGCTCGTGCTGGAGACGGATCAGCTCGTCCTGGAGGTGGTCGCGGGTGATCGGGTCGACGGCGCCGAAGGGCTCGTCCATCAGCAGTACGGGCGGGTCGGCGGCGAGCGCCCGGGCCACGCCGACGCGCTGCTGCTGGCCGCCGGAGAGCTGGCGCGGGTAGCGGTCGTGGAACTCGCCGGGGTCCAGGCCGACCAGGTCGAGCATCTCCTCGACCCGGCCGGCGATCCGGCTCCTGGACCAGCCGGTCATCTTGGGGACCAGGGCGATGTTCTGGGCGACCGTCATGTGCGGGAAGAGGCCGGAGGCCTGGATGGCGTAGCCGACCTTGCGGCGCAGCCTGACCGGGTCGATGCCGGTGACGTCCTCGTCGCCGATCCGGATCCGGCCGGACGTCGGCTCGATCAGCCGGTTGATCATCTTCAGGGTGGTGGACTTGCCGCAGCCCGAGGGCCCCACGAAGATCACCGTCTCGCCGGCCTTGATCTCCATGTTGACGTTGTCCACGGCCGGGTTGGGGTTGCCCGGATAGACCTTCGTCAGGTTCTCCAGCTGGATGCTCGCGCCCGAGGCTGCGGCGCTGTGCGGCTTGCCCGTCGGCTCAGGCACGGATCCCCCTGGAGATGGTCAGGCGTCCGATCAGGACGTACACGGCGTCGAAGAGGAGGGCGAGGACGGCGATCCCGAGGGTGCCGGCGAGCACCTGGTTGAGGGAGTTGGCGCTGCCCAGCGAGGCGATCCCGCGGAAGATCTCGTTGCCCAGACCGGGACCGGAGGCGAAGGCGGCGATGGCGGCGATACCCATCAGCATCTGGGTGGCGACCCGGATGCCGGTGAGGATCGGTGGCCAGGCCAGCGGCAGTTCGACCCGCAGGAGCCGGGCCGTGCGCGACATCCCGATGCCGTTGGCCGCGTCCACCAGCGCCGGGTCCACCCCGCGCAGCCCGACGATGGCGTTGCGGACCACCGGCAGCAGCCCGTAGAGGGTCAGCGCGATGACGGTCGGGGCGACGCCCAGGCCCACCAGCGGGATCAGCAGGCCGATCATGGCCAGCGACGGGATGGTCAGGATGGTGGCGGTCGCGGTCGTGGCGAGGCTGCCCGCCCATTCGCTGCGGTAGGTCACGACCCCGACGAGGACCCCCAGCACGGTGGCGATCACCATGCACTGGAAGACCGCGCTGGCGTGCTGATACGTGTCCATCAGCAGCTGGGCGTGCCGGTTTTCGACGTACTCCCAGAAGCTCACCCGTCGCTCTCCTCGGTCGGTCAGTCTCCCGAAGCCTGCTGCACCAGCGGGATGATCCGCAAGGGAACCGGGTTCTCCATCACGATCGCCGTCGATGCCCGCACAATGCCATCAAAGCCCACGACCCGGTCGATCACCCGCTGCAGATCGGCGTTGGAGCGGGCGACGAGCCTGCAGAGCATGTCCCCATGTCCCGTCGTTGTATGCAGCTCCAGCACCTCGGGAACGGTGGCCAAGTGCGCCCGTACGTCGCCTCCTTGCCCCTGTTTGATCTCCAGGGTCGCGAACGCGGTGACGGGATAGCCCAGCGCGGCGGGGTCCACGTCCGGCCCGAAGCCCCGGATCACTCCATTCGACTGAAGCCGGTCGAGCCTGGCCTGGACCGTCCCGCGCGCCACCCCCAGCCGCCGCGACGCCTCCAGCACCCCGATCCGCGGCTCCTTCGCCAGCAGCTCCAGCAGCGCCCCGTCCAAATGATCGATCGCCATCGCCGACTCCTTCGATTTCGATGGTCATCATGTACAGATAGCCTGAAGTAACCGCCTCTTCGCTATACATAATGCCCAGGAGATCCGGAAACTATTGCGCATCTTGTGGATCGGAGGGACTCTGCGGCCATGGCAGACACCACGATGCACACCCAGCCCACCACCCCCAGCACGGCTCGGCAGGCGGACCCCTTCCCGGTCAAGGGGATGGACGCGGTCGTCTTCGCCGTCGGCAACGCCAAGCAGGCCGCGCACTACTACTCCACCGCCTTCGGCATGAAGCGCGTCGCCTACTCCGGGCCGGAGCACGGCAGCCGTGAAACCGCGACCTACGTGCTCGAATCCGGCGGCGCCCGGTTCGTCTTCACCTCCGTCATCAAGCCCACCACCGAACGCGGCCGCTTCCTCGCCGACCACGTCGCCGCCCACGGCGACGGCGTCGTCGACCTCGCCATCGAGGTCCCCGACGCCCGCGCCGCCTACGAGTACGCCGTCGCCCACGGCGCCACCGGCCTCGAGGAGCCCTACGAACTCAAGGACGACCACGGCACCGTCGTCCTGGCCGCCATCGCCACCTACGGCCAGACCCGGCACACCCTCGTCGAGCGCACCGGCTACGACGGCCCCTACCTGCCCGGCTTCGTCGCCGCGCCGCCCGTGGTCGAGCCGCCGGCGAAGCGGTTCTTCCAGGCCATCGACCACTGCGTCGGCAACGTCGAGCTCGGCAGGATGAACGAGTGGGTGGCCTTCTACAACAAGGTCATGGGCTTCACCAACATGAAGGAGTTCGTCGGCGACGACATCGCCACCGAGTACTCGGCGCTGATGTCCAAGGTCGTCGCGGACGGCACCAAGAAGGTCAAGTTCCCGATCAACGAGCCCGCGATCGCCAAGAAGAAGTCGCAGATCGACGAGTACCTGGAGTTCTACGGCGGCCCCGGCGTGCAGCACATCGCCCTGGCCACCAACGACATCGTCGCCACCGTGCGTCAGATGCGCGCCGCGGGCGTGGAGTTCCTCGACGTACCCGACTCGTACTACGACACCCTCGGCGAGTGGGTGGGCGACACCCGCGTGCCGATCGACGAACTGCGCGAGCTGAAGATCCTCGCCGACCGCGACGAGGACGGCTATCTGCTGCAGATCTTCACCAAGCCGGTCCAGGACCGCCCGACCGTCTTCTTCGAGATGATCGAGCGGCACGGCTCCCTGGGCTTCGGCAAGGGCAACTTCAAGGCGCTGTTCGAGGCGATCGAGCGCGAGCAGGAGCGCCGCGGCAACCTCTGACCCCCGCCCTTCGCACGCCGCCGCGCGGGCCGTACGCGATCTTCCGTGTACGGCCCGCCCGCCCGTCACCCGACCTCCGCCCCCAGAAGTCGGCACTGCGCGCCGGCCCCTCGTGGGAGTCTTGAGGCATGGACCTCATCGCACACCTGCGCGCCGGGCTCCCCGAGGAAGCCGTCCTGACCGACCCGGACGTCACCGGCTCCTACGCCCGCGACATGGCCAACTTCTGCGCGGCGGGCGCCCCCGCGGTCGTCGTGCTGCCCCGCACCGTCGCACACGTCCAGCATGTGATGCGGACGGCGACCGAGCTGGGCGTCCCGGTCGTCCCGCAAGGCGCGCGCACGGGAGTGTCCGGTGCCGCCAACGCCACCGACGGCTGCATCGTGCTGTCCCTGGTGAAAATGGACCGCATCCTGGAGATCAACCCCGTCGACCGGCTCGCCGTCGTCGAACCCGGCGTCGTCAACGCCGTACTCTCCCGCGCGGTCAACGAGCACGGCCTCTACTACCCGCCGGACCCCTCCAGTTGGGAGACGTGCACCATCGGCGGGAACATCGGCACCGCCGCCGGCGGCCTGTGCTGCGTCAAGTACGGCGTCACCGCCGAGTACGTCCTCGGCCTGGACGTCGTCCTCGCCGACGGCCGCCTTTTGAAGACCGGCCGCCGCACCGCCAAGGGAGTCGCGGGCTACGACCTCACCCGCCTCCTCGTGGGCTCCGAAGGCAGCCTCGGCGTCGTCGTACGCGCCACCCTCGCCCTCAAGCCCAACCCGCCCCGACAGCTCGCCCTCGTCGCCGAGTTCGCCTCCGTGGCCGCGGCCGGCCGGGCCGTCTGCGAGATCATGGCCCGCGGCCACGCCCCCTCGCTCCTGGAGCTGATGGACCGCACCAGCGTCCGCGCCGTCAACGACATGGCGCAGATGGGCCTGCCGGAGTCCACCGAGGTGCTGCTGCTGGCCGCCTTCGACAGCCCCGACCCCTCCGCCGACCTCGCCGCCGTCGGCGCCCTGTGCGAGGAGGCCGGCGCCACCCAGGTCGTCCCCGCCGAGGGCCCCGCCGAGTCCGAACTGCTGCTCCAGGCCCGCCGGCTCGCCTTCACGGCCCTGGAGCGGATCAAGCCCGCCATGCTCATCGACGACGTGTGCGTCCCGCGCTCCCAGCTCGCCGCCATGCTCGAAGGCACCACCGCCATCGCCGAGAAGTACGGCCTGACCATCGGCGTCTGCGCGCACGCCGGCGACGGCAACACCCACCCCCTGGTCTGCTTCGACCCGGCCGACCAGGACGAGGAGCGCCGTGCCCACGAGTCCTTCGACGAGATCATGGCCCTCGGCCTCGCGCTCGGCGGCACCATCACCGGAGAACACGGCGTCGGCATACTGAAGAAGGAGTGGCTCGCCCGCGAACTGGGCGACGTCGGCCTGGAGTTGCACCGCGGGATCAAGCAAGTCTTCGACCCCCGCGGCATCCTGAACCCAGGGAAGGTCTTCTGACCCCGCCGCGTCGCAGGGACGACAGGGGGCGCACCCCCTGTCGTGTCCACGGCCCCCGAGCCCGCCGCCCGCACCTGCCACCTCGTAGAGTCCCCGCATGGATTCCACGCTCCCCGGACTGGCCCTGCTCGTCCTCGCCATCGCCCTGGTGGCCGCCACCACCGACCGCCGCTCCAAGACCCTCGACCGCCGCCTCGCACGGCTGGAGCGGAAGGTCGACCTGCTGCTGGCCCACGCCGGCGTCGAGCAGCCCCAGGACCCCCGGATGGCCCAGATCGACGACCTGCTGGCGCAGGGCAAGAAGATCCAGGCGATCAAGGTGCACCGCGAGCTGACCGGCTCCGGCCTCGCCGAGGCCAAGGAAGAGGTCGAACGCCGGATGCGGTGACGGCCCCCTGGGCAGAGGATGGCCGAAAGGACCGCCGGAGCCCGTCCACCGGGCCACCTCTGCCCACCCCAGGGAGCGAGAGCCGATGGCAGCGACCGAAGCGAGGAGAGCCTCCGATGAGGAGTACGACGTCATCGTGCTGGGGGCGGGACCGACCGGCGAGAACCTCGCCGACCGGGCGCACGCCGCCGGACTGAGCGCCGCGATCGTCGAGAGCGAACTGGTCGGCGGCGAGTGCTCCTACTGGGCCTGCATGCCCAGCAAGGCCCTGCTGCGCCCGGTCACCGCCCGCTCCGAGGCACGCCGGGTACCCGGCCTCAAGGACGCCGCCGACGTCCCCCTGGACGCACCCGCCGTCCTCGCCCACCGCGACGCCTTCACCTCCTACTGGAAGGACGACGGGCAGGTCCGCTGGCTGGACTCGGTCGGCATCGACCTGGTCCGCGGACAGGGCCGGCTGGCCGGGCCCCGCCGGGTCGTCGTCGACGGCGGCCGGGTGCTCACCGCACGGCACGCGGTCGCGGTGTGCACCGGCAGCCGCGCGGTGCTGCCCGACATCCCGGGACTCGCCGCCGCCCGCCCCTGGACCAGCCGCGACGCCACCAGCGCCAAGGCCGTACCGGGCCGGCTGGTGGTGGTCGGGGGCGGCGTGGTGGGCGTCGAGATGGCCACCGCCTGGCGGGCCCTGGGCGCCTCGGTGACACTCCTGGTACGCGGCGACGGGCTGCTGCCCCGCATGGAGCCCTTCGCCGGCCACCTCGTCGCCGAATCGCTCGCCGAGGCGGGCGCGTTCCTGCGCACCGGCGTCGAAGTGCGCGAGGTGCGCCGGGAGGCCCCGGGCGGCGCCGTCACCGTCGAACTGGACTCCGGCGACGAGATCATCGCCGATGAGCTGCTGATCGCCACCGGCCGCGCCCCGCGCACCGACGACATCGGCCTGGAGACGGTCGGCCTGACGCCCGGCTCCTGGCTGGAGGTCGACGACAGCTGCCGGGTGAAGGGCGTGACCGGCGGCTGGCTCTACGGCGTCGGCGACGTCAACCACCGCGCCCTGCTGACCCACCAGGGCAAGTACCAGGCCCGGATCGCCGGCGCCGCGATCGCCGCGCGGGCCCGGGGCGTACCGATCCTGGAGTCCGATCCCTGGGGCGCGCACGCCGCCACCGCGGACACCCTCGCCGTCCCCCAGGTCGTCTTCAGCGACCCCGAGGCCGCGTCGGTGGGTCTGACCGCCGCCGCCGCGGAGCGGGCCGGGCACCGGATCCGGGTGGTCGACCAGGACCTGGCGGCGGTGGCCGGCGCCTCCCTGTACGCCGACGGCTACCGCGGCCGCGCCCGCATGGTCGTCGACCTGGACCGCGAGGTGCTGCTCGGCGCCACCTTCGTCGGCCCCGGCGTCGGCGAGCTGCTGCACTCCGCGACGGTCGCGGTGGCCGGCGAGGTCCCCCTCGAACGGCTCTGGCACGCGGTACCGGCCTACCCGACGATCAGCGAGGTGTGGCTGCGGCTGCTGGAGTCCTACCGCGGCTGACCCCCGGCCGTGCGGCCCGGCGCAGTCCCCCGCCTCGACCAGGCCCCCGCCCCTCGTCGGTGGGCGGGGGCCCGAGCGGCCCCCGCCCACCGGACACGCCCTCATCGCGCACTCCCACAGCGTCTCCCGGACACCCGTTACGCCCCGGTCTCCGGCGACTCGTCCGAGGGCCAGGTGCCGCCCGGCCACTGATCGTCCCGCGACGTCAGCGCCAGCAGCTCGCTCAGCCCTTTGTCCAGGCCCAGGTGCGCCTGCTCGCTCCCCGGCGGGACCACCCGCAAGGTGCGCTCCAGCCACGCCGAGACCGCCGCGGCCGGCGCCTGAAGCAGCGCCTCGCCGTCCGGCGAGTTCAGCGCCATACAGACCAGGCTGCGGCCGTCCACCTTCGTGGGCCACACCCGCACATCGCCCTGGCCGCACGGCCGGAACACGCCCTCGACGAGCAGTTCACGGGCGAACGTCCAGTTGACGGGCGCGTCCGAACCCACGTGGAAGGTGACATGGACGGCGTAGGGGTCGTCCGTCCGGTACGCCAGCCGGGCCGGTACCGGAATGCTGCGCTCCGGCGACAGGACCAGGCCCAGTTCCAGCTCTCGTTCCACCACGGTGTGCATGAGGTCCGCCTCTCTCGTGTCGTCCGTGCGGGCCTGGGACGGGCCCGCACACAAGGAGAGAGGCGCCGGACGCCGGACCCTTACACGACTTCGTACAACTTTTTTCCGAAACCTCTTCCAGGTGGTCGTGGCGGGCGGGAGCACCGATGTGACCCGCGGTCTGATAGATGTGGACGCCGCGTTGCGGCAGACTGCTGCCCACACCCACCAGGCCGAGTACAGATACGGGACTTCGGACATGAGCGCCCCTACCTCAGGATCCGCCGGCGGCAGCCCCACGCCAGGCTTCTACCCGGACCCGTCCATCCCCGGCTACATCCGGTACTGGAACGGTGCCGCATGGGTGCCGGGCACCAGCCGGCCCGCCCCCGCCGAAGGCGAGGCCATGCCCGCGCCGCCGCCCGGCGCGGCGCCGCCGGCCCCCGCCACCGTCGAGGAGACCGGTCCGGTCTTCCTCGACGAGGAGGCGGCCGGCGACACCGGGCTCCCCGCGGTGCGCGGCGGCGAGGCCGGAGCCACACCCGCCGCCGCGAGCTGGGACGACCCGGCCCGGCTGCACGGCACCAGCCCCGAACCGGCCTCCGCCTGGCAGGCCGACGCCTCCCGGCAGAGCGGCTTCGGCGGCGAGGCCGACCGCCGGGTCTCCTGGGGCTCGCCGGACCAGGCGCCCTCGGGCACCCCCTCGGGCGCCGCCGCCTGGGGCACCGTGCCGCCGCAGCGCGACGAGCAGAGCGGTGACGGGGCCGCGGCGGGCGAGGGGCCCGGCACGCCCTCGTCCGCCGGCCCCGCGTCGCGCCCGCCCGAGGCCCCGGCCGACGGGACGGTCACCATCCGCGCCGTCAACCCCGCGGCCCGCCGCGGCCCGGCCTCCGGCGACCAGGGCACCACGGCGATCCGCGCGGTACGGCCCCATACCGCACAGCCTTCGGAGCCCGCCCAGCCCGCCAAGGCCAACGAGACCATGGCGATCCGCGTCGCGGGCGCCGGGCGGCAGCAGTCAGCCGCGCCCGGCGGCGGCGCCCCGCAGTCGCTGCCGTCCGTCGGCGGCCACCAGCAGGGCGCTGCGGCCCCTCAGCACCAGGCCCCCGCCCAGCAGAACCCGGCCCAGCAGAACCCGGCCCAGCAGAACCCGGCGCAGCAACACCCCGGCCGGCAGGCACCCGCGCCCTCGCCAGGACTCCCCGCGCAGGGCGCCGGCGCCGAGGGCGTCATCCCCTGGAAGCCACCGACCGACTCCGACCCCTTCTTCGCCGCCGCGCAGGCCGCCCAGGGACACCCGGCCGGGCTCGGCCGCAGGCTGGCGGCCCGGCTGATCGACACCCTGGTGCTGGGCGCGATCACCGCCGCCGTGGCCGTCCCCATGTGGGGCACCGTCACCGACCACATCGACGCCAAGGTCGAGGCGGCCAAGCAGTCCGGCCGCCAGGTGACGGTCTACCTGGTCGACGGCACCACCGCCCCGGTCTTCGCCACGATCCTGGCCGTCCTGCTGATCGGCGGTGCGCTCTACGAGGCGCTGCCGACCCTCAAGTGGGGCCGCACCCTGGGCAAGAAGCTGTGCGGCGTACGGGTCATCGACATCGAGAGCCACGACACCCCGACGCTGGGCGCCGCCCTCAAGCGCTGGTTCGTCTACAGCGTGCTCGGCGTGCTGGCCGTCGGCGTGGTGAACGTGCTGTGGTGCGTCTTCGACCAGCCGTGGCGGCAGTGCTGGCACGACAAGCTGGCGCGCACCTTCGTCGCGTCCGACTGAGCCTGCCGCGTCCGCCGCGTCCGCCGCGTCCGCCGCGTCCGCCGCGTCCGCCGCGGCCGACCGGCCGCCCGTCCCGGCGGGCGGAGCACCCGCCGGGACCGCCCCGGTAGCCCGAACGGACTTCGCCGGATGCGGTCCGCCCCCACAAGGGGTCGACTCGGGCCATGAGTACCGAGCAGCCCGGCAACGGCTCACCCGGCAACGGCTCACCGCGGGGCGGCGGCACGGGCGGTGGCGAAGGCTCACCGCCTCCGGGCGGCCCGCCACCTCCGCCGCCTCCGGGAGGGGCGCCGCCTCCGCCGCCGCCTCCGCCGCCGCCTCCGCCGCCGCCTCCGCCGGGAGGGGCGCCGTACGGGGGCGGCCCGTACGCCGGCGACCCCTACGGCGGGCAGTACGGGGCGGCCGATCCGCTGGCCGGGATGCCGCCGCTGGCCAACCGCGGCCGGCGGCTGGTGGCGCGCATCATCGACGCGATCCTGATCGGTGTGCCGGTGTCCCTGATCATGACCGTGATCGTCGGCGGCGTGGACTACTTCAGCACCAGCAACGTGCAGGCCAGCAAGCAGTCGACGGTGTCGGGCGTCACGATGCTGGCCTACCTCGTCTACGAGGGGCTGATGCTGTCCAGCCGCGGACAGACCGTCGGCAAGATGGCGATGAAGATCCGGGTGGCGATGCTCGCGAACGGCTCGATCCCGACCGCCCAGGCCGCCTGGATCCGCGCCGCGGTCTACACCCTGCCCGAGATCGTGCCGTGCTGCGGCTTCGTCTTCTGGCTGGTCAACGTCCTGTGGTGCACCTGGGACAAGCCGTATCAGCAGTGCCTGCACGACAAGGCCGCGAAGACCGTCGTGGTGTCCACGGAGACGGACACCGCCTAGCGACGAGACGACGGGCCCGCATGGCCCGATTCACCGGACCGGCCCCGCTCGCCCGTACGGCCGCCGGCTTCAGCGCGCGTGCTCGCCGGCCTCCGCGGCGCCGGCCGCCGAGGCGACCCGGGCCCGCGGCACCCCGCCGTACGGCGACGGCGCCTGCGTCGGCACGGGCTGCAACTCCCCGGGCGCGGCGGGCGACTTGGCCCGTACGGCATGCCGCCGGACCACCCGCGACACCCCCGGAATCGGTGCCGTCATGGCGACGAGCAGGCCGAGCCCGAGCCCGGCGATGGCGATGACCGCGACCCCGATCCCGGTCTCCGTCTGGGAGAGCAGCAGCATCGCGAGGGTGGAGAGAAAGACGGTGGCCGAACCGTAGGCGAGCTGGGTGGCGGTCGGACGAGGCATGGCGGAATCCGTCCTCGGGGGGTCGGCAGGGGGGTGTCGGTCAAGGGCGCGCCATCACACGAGCCTACGGTCCTTACTGCCCGAGCGGAACGCCAAGTAAGCGTGACCTAACCCACGGGCGGAGGCGCAGGGGGCGCACACGGCACCGCCCGTTCGAACACCTGGGTGTGTCATGGCTGTTCGGGGTGGGGGCGCATGTCCGGTGGGCATATACGCCCGGCCCCTGCCCACCCGTATTGCCGTCATCGACCGGTGTCCGATAGCCGCCACGCGCGAACCGGTTAACGTACTGGCCTGACGTGGCCAAGTCAAGACCTGTCTTTTCCCCCGTACTTCCGGTCGAATGCCCTCCAAACAACGACCGCGTCTAGGGGAGGACAGCGCCAAGTGAGAGACCACAGAAAGGTGTTCAGACCGGCCGCTCTGGCCACGGCGATCGCCGTGATCGGGGCGGCCGCTCTGTCGTCGGGGGTGGCCACCGCCGACCCCCAGGGGCCGTCGTCCGTCGCCAAGCGCCATGACCCGGCGCCCGAGCGGACCGTGGACCACGACCTCAAGGGGCCGTTCAGCGACAAGCAGGAGGCCGCGCGCAAGGAAGCACTGCAGCAGGTCATCTCCGGCGACGCCAAGGCCACCGAGCGCGACGGCTCCCAGGTCGTCAAGCTCGGCAGGAGCAAGTACGTCGAGCTGGCCCGGGAGAAGACCGACAAGATCTTCACCATCCTCGTGGACTTCGGCGACAAGGTCGACGACACCACGATGTTCGACCCGGACGGCGACGGACCCAAGCCTCCGGTGAAGAAGTACGGCGGCGACCCGGGCCCCGCGCACAACCAGATAGCCGAGCCGGACCGTGCCAAGGACAACAGCACGGCCTGGCAGAAGGACTACAACCAGCAGCACTTCCAGGACCTGTACTTCTCGCACGACAAGAAGAAGCAGTCGCTGGCCAAGTACTACGAGAAGCAGTCCTCGGGCCGCTACTCCGTCGACGGCGAGGTCTCCGACTGGGTCAAGGTCGACTACAACGAGGCCCGCTACGGCTCCAACTACTGCGGCCAGACCAACTGCGCCAGCGCCTGGGACCTGATCCGCGACGGCGTCAACCAGTGGGCCGCGAACCAGAAGGCGGCCGGCCGCACCGACGCCCAGATCAAGGCCGACCTCGCCAAGTACGACCAGTGGGACCGCTACGACCACGACGGCGACGGCAACTTCAACGAGCCCGACGGCTACCTCGACCACTTCCAGATCGTGCACGCCGGCGAGGACGAGTCCGCGGGCGGCGGCGTCCAGAAGACCAACGCCATCTGGGCGCACCGCTGGTACGCGTACGGCACCGACGCCGGCAAGACCGGCCCCGAGGGCAACAAGGCCGGCGGCACCCAGATCGCCGACACCGGCATCTGGGTCGGCGACTACACGATGCAGCCGGAGAACGGCGGGCTCGGCGTCTTCGCCCACGAGTACGGCCACGACCTGGGCCTGCCGGACGAGTACGACACCACCGGCACCGGCGAGTCCTCGGTGGACTTCTGGTCGCTGATGTCGGCCGGCTCCTGGCTCGGCACCGGCAAGGACTCCATCGGCGACCTGCCCGGCGACATGAGCGCCTGGGACAAGCTGCAGCTGGGCTGGCTCAACTACGGCAAGGCGAAGGCCGCCACCAGCTCCACCCACAAGCTGGGCGTCGCCGAGTACAACACCAAGAACAAGCAGGCGGTGGTCGTCGAACTGCCCGCCAAGGCGGTCAAGACCGACATCGTCGCGCCCGCGGAAGGCTCCAAGCAGTGGTGGAGCGACATGGGCAACGACCTGAAGAACACCCTGTCCCGGCCGGTGGACCTCACCGGTAAGGCCAAGGCGTCGCTGACGCTCAAGGGCTGGTGGGACATCGAGAAGGACTACGACTACCTCTACGCCGAGGTCTCCACCGACGGCGGCAGCAACTGGACGGCCCTGGACGGCACCGCGGGCGGCAAGGCCATCCCGCGCGACGGCAGCGACAAGCCCGCACTGACCGGCAGCGTCACCGCCTACCAGGACCTCGTCTACCCGCTCGACGCCTACGCGGGCAAGAAGATCGACCTGCGCTTCCGCTACCAGACCGACGGCGGCGCGGCCCAGAAGGGCTTCGCGGCCGACACCATCGGCGTCGTCGCCGACGGCAAGCCGCTGTTCAGCGACAACGCCGAGGGCGACGACAACGGCTGGACCAGCAAGGGCTTCTCGCGGATCGGCGCGTCCTTCACCAAGGACTACCCGCAGTACTACATCGCCGAGAACCGCCAGTACGTGTCGTACGACAAGACCCTCAAGGTCGGCCCGTACAACTTCGGCTGGACCACCGACAAGCCGGGCTGGGTGGAGCACTTCCCGTACCAGAACGGCGTGCTGATCTGGCTGTGGGACACCTCGCAGCCCGACAACAACGTCGGCCAGCACCCCGGCTACGGGCAGATCCTCCCGGTCGACGCCCACCCCAAGGCCGAGCGCTGGGCCGACGGCAAGCTGATGCGCAACCGCTTCCAGTCCTACGACTCGACCTTCACCCGCTACCGGACCGACGCGCTCACCCTCCACAAGGACGGCAAGCCGGTCACGATCAAGTCCAAGCGCGGGGTGACGCTCTTCGACGACCGGCACGGCGTCTACTACGACAAGGCGAACCCGACCGGCGGTGTGATCGTTCCTGACACCAACACCCGGATCAAGATCACCAAGGAGGCCAGTGATGGCTCCACGGTGACGGTCCAGGTGAGCCGCGCAGGTAAGTAAAAGATAAAAGTCGCAGGTCAGAGCCGAATCGGCCGTCGCCCACTAGCGGGCGACGGCCGATTCGCGTTTAGATGCGTCCTGCAGTTCCTTGTTGACGCCGAGTCTCACGGGGGAGATATGTCCATGTCCGGTGGCGGCTTCATCAGGCTTCCCGGCGGAAGCGTGGTGGTCGCCCTGTCGCTGCCCAGACCGCCCCACGGGGCGCGGTCCGGCCCGTACGACTGCGGGTGCCGGGTCCGGGTCCTGGTCCATGCGGTGAACCGCCAGCGCGCCCTGACCAGGCTGCGCAACCTCGGTCTGCGCGCCGTCTACCTCCGCGGCAACACCGAGCCGCCCACCCCGGACGAGGTCACGGCCGTGCTCCACCACCCCGACGGCCTGGTCTGGCGCGAGGCCCCGGGCGACGACACGGAGTCCTGGCACCCCATACGGGCCCTGTGGCGGCCCCGGGCCGCTCCGGCGGCGCCCCCCTCGGCCACCGGGCCGGCGGGCAGCGGGCAGGCCGCGTAAGGGCCGCGGCGGAAGCGGGCCGAGGGCGCACCCTCGGCCCGCGTCAGCGGACTCACCGGTCACCGTCGACCTGGTTGCCGCTGACCGCTCACTGCCTACTGATGGGCGACGACCGGCTTGCCGGTCAGCTCGGCGCCCGCGGCCCGCAGCTCCTCGACGGCCCGCTCGGTGGTGTGCGCGAGGACGCCGGCCGTCAGATCCAGCAGGACGTGGGTGCGCAGCCCGGCCCGCAGCGCGTCGAGGGCGGTGGCCCGTACGCAGTGGTCGGTGGCGATGCCGACCACATCGACCTCGGTGACGTCCCGCTCGCGCAGCCAGTCCGCGAGCGGGGTGCCGTCCTCGTCCGTCCCCTCGAAGCCGCTGTACGCGGCCTCGTAGGCGCCCTTGTCGAAGACCGCGTCGATCGCGCCGGAAGCGAGGGCCGGGGCGAAATTGGGGTGGAAGCTGCTGCCTTCGGTGCCGGCGACGCAGTGCGGCGGCCAGGAGTGCTCGAAGTCGGGGTGGTCGGAGAAGTGGTCGCCCGGGTCTATGTGGTGGTCCCGGGTGGCCACGACGTGGCGGTAGCCGCCGCCTGCCGCCTGGCCGATCAGGTCGGTGATGGCCGCCGCGACATCCGCACCTCCCGCCACCGCGAGGCTGCCGCCCTCGCAGAAGTCGTTCTGCACGTCAACGACGATCAGTGCCCGATGCATGGTGCGTGCCTTCCGGCTGGGAGTTGGGGGGAGGGGCGCGAAGTGATGGTGTGACCGAGGGTAGCCACTTGAGGGTGATTGCGGGAGTGGATGACCGAACTCGTCCCCGTGCCCGCACCCTCCCTTCGCGTTACATCGTGTGATAAATTCAAGGGAACTAGTCACTCTCTGTAATCGTTGCCGGATTAAGGAGGCGGCGCGGCACCCAGGCGAAGTCGCGCCAGGCGCACCCCCACCCCCGTAACCCCTGTCACGCCAGGCGTATCCCGGTATCCCGGTATCCCCGGTATCCCCGGTATCCCGGTAGGCCTGTCGGCCGGACGGCCTGGCGGTCCTGCGCACACCGGGCGGCCTGATGGCCCTGCAGGTGCCGGGCCGCCGCCTGGTGGCCGTACAGGTGCCAGGCGGCCTGGTGGCCCTACAGGTACCGGGCGGCCTGGCGGTCCTACATGTACTCGGTGGGAATGACCGCTTCCCCCCGAGACAGCTGGGTCGCCGACAGCGGCAGCCCGGCGCGGGCGGCGATGTGCCGGTCGCGGGCGGCGTCCAGCGGCTCGCGGGCCACCACCATGCCGGCGCTCACCAGCGGGATCTGCAGCTGCTGGTCCTCCAGCTCCGCCGGGACCGGCCCGGTGCCGACGACCTCGGCCGACGCCACGCCGTCCTCGTCGAGCCTGCGGGCGGCCCACTTGCGGCCGCCCACCGAGGTCTTGGCGCCCATCGACTTCTTCGCGACCGGCCGCAGCGGGGCGCCCGGCTCGTCACTGTCGGCGCGGGCGACCAGCTTGTAGACCATCGAGCAGGTCGGGTGCCCGCTGCCGGTCACCAGCTGGGTGCCGACGCCGTACGCGTCCACCGGGGCGGCGGCCAGTGAGGCGATGGCGTACTCGTCCAGGTCGCTGGTCACCACGATCTTGGTCTTCTCGGCGCCCAGCTCGTCCAGCTGCTGGCGCACCCGGTGGGCGATCAGCAGCAGATCGCCGGAGTCGATCCGTACGGCGCCGAGGCCGGGACCGGCCACCTCCACGGCGGCGCGCACCGCCTCGGTGACGTCGAAGGTGTCCACGAGCAGGGTCGTGCCGCTGCCGAGGGTGTCGACCTGCGCGGTGAAGGCGTCCCGTTCGGTGTCGTGCAGCAGGGTGAAGGCGTGGGCGCTGGTGCCGACGGTGGGGATGTTGTAGCGGAAGCCGGCCGCCAGGTCGGAGGTGGCGTGGAAGCCGCCGACGTAGGCCGCGCGGGACGCGGCCACCGCCGCGAGCTCGTGGGTGCGGCGGGCGCCCATCTCCATCAGCGGGCGCTCGCCGGCCGCCACCGACATCCGGGAGGCGGCCGCGGCCACCGCGGAGTCGTGGTTGAGGATCGAGAGGATCACCGTCTCCAGGAGGACCGCCTCGGCGAAGGTGCCCTCGACCCGCAGGATGGGGGAGCCGGGGAAGTAGACCTCGCCCTCCGGGTAGCCCCAGATGTCGCCGCGGAAGCGGAAGTCGGCCAGCCACTGGAGGGTCGGCTCGTCGAGGATGCCGCGCTCGCGCAGAAAGCCGAGGATCGTCTCGTCGAAGCGGAAGTTCTCCACCGCGTCCAGCACCCGGCCGGTGCCGGCCACCACGCCGTAGCGGCGGCCCTCGGGCAGTCGGCGGGTGAAGACCTCGAAGACCGACCGGCGGTCCGCGGTGCCGGACCGCAACGCGGCCTGCAGCATGGTGAGTTCGTACTGGTCGGTGAAGAGCGCAGTCGACGGCACGGCCACCGGCAGCCCCAGGTCTGCTGTGTTCATGCAGAAGATGCTACCCCCATTACTCGTCACTTTGACGATAGTGGGATGGAGGCCTCCGCTTATTCTCCGAGGAGCCTTTGGGTCCCCCGGGGGGCGCTTGTGTGTCACCCCCCGGGGCGTGTGTGTGTCGCCCACCGGGGGCGAGCGTGTGTCACCCCCGGGGGCGGGTGCGCGTCACCCCCTGGAGCGGGTGTGCGCAACGCGCCGACGCGGCACGCCCGAGGGGCGTTTGTGCACCGTCCGCCCCCGGGTGGCAGCATGGGGCCTGTGAGCGCCCACCCGTCCCCCACGATCACGCTCCGGCCGTATCGCTGCACGCTCAGCGTCCCGGTCGAGATCGAGCGTCCCGAGTCGAGCGAGGCCCCCTTCGAGGTCACCGAACCCGACGTCCCGTGGGTCACGATCGTCCACAACGACCCCGTCAACCTCATGAGCTACGTCTCCTATGTCTTCCAGACGTACTTCGGCTACTCGAAGGACAAGGCGCACCAACTGATGCTCGACGTCCATCACAAGGGCCGCGCGGTGGTCTCCAGCGGCAGCCGTGAGGAAATGGAACGGGATGTGCAGGCCATGCACGGCTACGGCCTGTGGGCGACCCTGCAGCAGGACCGCCGATGACCGGGCACTTCGAGCCGCTGCCCGACGGCGGCGCCGCCGTCCCCCTCGACGAGGTCGAGATCTCCATCCTGCGCAGCCTGGCCGTCCAGCTGATGGAGCTGATCGGGCCGGGCGAGCAGCCCGCCGGCGGCGAGGACGAGGACCTGCTGGCGTCGATCTTCAACGACGGCCCCAGCGAGCCGCCCGCCGACCCGGTGCTGGCCCGCCTCTTCCCCGACGCCTACGGCGGTCCCGACCTCGTCCCCGATGACGACGTACGCGCCGCCTCCGCCGAGTTCCGCCGCTACACCGAGAACGACCTGCGCTCGCGCAAGCGGGAGGACGCCCTGGCGCTGATCCGCGGGCTGGACACGCTGTCGCCGGCCGGGGGAGACGCCGTGCTGCGGCTGAAGCCCGACGAGTGCCGGCAGTGGCTGGGCGCCCTCAACGACCTCAGGCTGGCCATCGGCACCCGCCTGGAGGTCACCGACGAGGACGACGGCGGCGAGCTGCTGCGCCTGCCGGACAGCGATCCGCGCAAGCCGATGGTGATGGCCTATCTCTGGCTCGGCGGTCTCCAGGAGACGCTCGTCGAGTCGCTGATGGGGTGAGCCGAGGGTGTGCGGCTGAGTCGATGGGGTGTGGCTGAAGCCGACGGCCGATGGTGCGTGGCTGAGCCGACGGTGTGTGGCTGAGCCGACGGTCGAAGGTGTGTGGCTGAGCCGACGGCCGAAGGTGTGTGGCTGAGCCGACGGTGAGCGGTCGCGTCGACGGCGAGGGGCGAGCCGGAGGAGTCGAACCGGCGCTGAGGAGTCGAACCGGCGGATCAGATTCCGGCACACCGGGGCGTACCACCCGGATGCCGGCGCGCGGCGTTCGCTCAGCGGATGCTCAAATCCGGATAACGATCGCATCACACCAACCCGGACATCCTGTAGGTTTCTGCGGCGTTCGTCCCGTTCTGCTGGCCTTGTGGTGCGCGGCATCCCTAGGCGATCAACGAAGTTGCGTGATAAATGTTCACGACCTGCCGTGAGTGACACCACCCCTGTCGCCGCGGGAGCGCTGTGCCGGCCGACCGTCGGCGTGCAGGAACTCCATCCGGGGGGATCGGGACCCGATCCGGACAGACCGGGTCGGTATGGAGAAAGGCACACCATTCATGACCTCTGTGCAGGTCGACAAGCAGCACGACGGCAACGAGGCAGCTGGAAATGCCCCTGAAGAGGGCTATCAGCGGGGGCTGGGAAACCGTCAGATCCAGATGATCGCCATTGGCGGCGCCATCGGTACCGGCCTCTTCCTGGGCGCCGGAAAGGCGATCTCCAAAGCCGGGCCGAGCATCATCCTCGCCTACGCCATCGTGGGTCTGGTCATCTTCTTCATCATGCGGGCCCTGGGCGAACTGCTCATGTACCGGCCCGTCTCCGGCTCGTTCTCGGAGTACGGCCGGGAATTCCTCGGCCCGTTCATCGGCTTTGTGACCGGCTGGACGTACTGGCTGTTCTGGGTGGTCACCGGCATCACGGAAGTGACCGCCGCCGCCACGTATGTGCAGTACTGGAACGAGGGCATACCGCAATGGGTCTCGGCGCTCGTCTTCACGTGCGCGCTCTTCGGTATCAACCTGATCTCCGTGAAGATCTTCGGTGAACTGGAATTCTGGTTCTCGATGGTCAAGGTCACCGCGATCATCGGCATGATCCTGATCGGCCTCGGCGTGATCCTGCTCGGTTTCTCCGACGCCGGTGACACCGCCTCCTTCACCAATCTGTGGTCCGACGGCGGGTTCTTCCCCAAGGGCATCGGCGGCACGCTGATGACGCTGCAGATCGTGATGTTCGCCTTCCTCGCCGTCGAGCTCGTCGGCGTCACCGCGGGCGAGGCGACCAACCCGAAGAAGGTCCTGCCCCAGGCCATCAACACCGTGCCGTGGCGGATCGGCCTCTTCTACATCGGTGCGCTGATCATCATCCTGTCCGTCGTCAGCTGGACGGTCTTCGAGCCGGGCGTCAGCCCGTTCGTCCGCGCCTTCCAGGAGATCGGCCTGCCCGCCGGCGCCGGCATCGTCAACTTCGTCGTGCTGACCGCCGCGCTCTCCTCGGCCAACTCCGGCATGTACTCCACCGGCCGGATGCTGCGCGACCTCGCGCTCAACGGCCAGGGCCCGAAGCTCTTCACCAAGCTGAGCAAGAACGGGCTGCCCACCTGGGGCACCGGCGTCTCGGTCGGCATGATGCTGTTCGGCGTGTGGATCAACTACCAGTGGCCGGGCGAGGCGTTCAACTACGTCGTCTCCTTCGCCACGATCTCCGGCATGTGGGCCTGGATCGTCATCCTGGCCTCGCAGCTGCGCTACCGCGCCAAGGCGAACCGCGGCGAGCTGCCGCAGTCCGACTTCAAGGCCCCCGGCGCCCCGTACACCTCGCTCTTCGCGCTGGCCTTCATCGGCATGGTGATCGTGATGATGGGCGTCGACAAGGACGCCCGGATCTCGCTCTACGCGGCCCCCGTGTGGGCGGTCATCCTGGGTGTCGGCTACCTCGCCATCAAGCGGCGGGACGCCGCGGGCGGGGCGGAGGCCGTGTCGGCCGGCCAGGACGCCAAGAACTGAGGCACCAACCCGGACGAACGGGGTGAATCCCCGGACTGTCCAGCATGCGGGCCCGTGCGTACCACTCTTCGGTACGCACGGGCCCGCTGTCTATTCTTGGCGCCATGCTGACCCTCACCAAGGCCCTCTACGACCAGATCGTCGAGCACGCCCGCCAGGACCACCCCGACGAGGCCTGCGGCGTGGTCGCGGGGCCGGCCGGCACCGGCCGCCCCGAGCGGTTCGTCCCCATGCTGAACGCCGCCCGCTCGCCCACGTTCTACGAGTTCGACTCCTCGGACCTGCTCAAGCTCTACCGCGAGATGGACGACCGGGACGAGGAGCCGGTGATCATCTACCACTCGCACACCGCCACCGAGGCCTACCCCTCGCGCACCGACATCTCCTACGCCAACGAGCCCGGCGCCCACTACGTACTGGTCTCCACGGCCGACACCGACGACGCCGGACCCTTCCAGTTCCGCTCCTTCCGGATCGTCGACGGCGAGGTCACCGAGGAGGAGGTCGAGGTCGTGCCGGCGTACTCCTGAGGCGCTCCGGGCGCACGGGCGGGCGTGCTCCCGGCGCCCTGCGGACCTGCTCCGGACCTGCTCCGGACCTGCTCCGGACCTGCTCCGGACGCGCCCCGCGGTGGCGCCCCCAGGCCGCATCCAAGATCGCGTCCCAACTGGCGTACACCGAACGTCCGCATCATGGGACGAGGTTCCAATACCCGGACCGGGAATCGATACGATGACCGCATGGTTGACCACGACGTGAGCGAGAAGAGGACGGGCATGCTGCTGCACGCTCCGCTCGCCACGCGTCGCTCCGCATCCGCCCTGCTGGGCGCGTTCGGCTGCGGAGCCGCACGGCTGCACGTCGATCTGTGCCGCCTGTCCAGCGCCATGTGTCCGCGCTGCGCCGCCGTCTGACCCGGCCCGCATCAGGCGCGCGGCGCGCGCCACCGGCACCGAAGCACTCTCCCCGCCACCCGGCACGCCTGCCGCCGTGCGACGGGACGTACAGCACCTGCCACCGCACCCACTCCCACAGGAGCACTCCTCATGGCCATCGAGGTCCGAATCCCGACCATCCTGCGCACCTACACCGACGGCCAGAAGGCCGTCGAGGGCAGCGGAGACACCCTCGCCGACCTCTTCAAGGACCTGGAGAGCCGGCACGCCGGCATCCGCGACCGCCTCGTCGACGGCGAACAGCTCCGCCGCTTCGTGAACGTCTACCTCAACGACGAGGACGTCCGCTTCCTGGAAGGCATCTCCACCAAGCTGGCCGACGGCGACAGCGTCACGATCCTGCCGGCCGTGGCCGGCGGAATGGTCTGACGTGCGGTACGACTCCCCGCTGGCGGCGGTCGGGAACACCCCTCTCGTCCGCCTCCCGCGCCTCTCGCCCTCCGAGGACGTCCGCATCTGGGCGAAGCTGGAGGACCGCAACCCCACGGGTTCGGTCAAGGACCGCCCGGCCCTGCACATGATCGAGCAGGCCGAGAAGGACGGCCGGCTGACCCCCGGCTGCACCATCCTGGAGCCGACCTCCGGCAACACCGGCATCTCGCTGGCCATGGCGGCCAAGCTCAAGGGCTACCGCATGGTGTGCGTCATGCCGGAGAACACCTCCTCCGAGCGGCGCGAGCTGCTCGCCATGTGGGGCGCCGAGATCATCTCCTCGCCCGCGGCCGGCGGCTCCAACACCGCCGTCCGGGTGGCCAAGGAGCTCGCCGCCGAGCACCCCGACTGGGTGATGCTCTACCAGTACGGCAACCCCGACAACGCCGGTGCGCACTACGCCACCACCGGCCCCGAGATCCTCGCCGACCTGCCCTCGATCACCCACTTCGTCGCGGGGCTGGGCACGACCGGCACCCTGATGGGCGTCGGCCGCTATCTGCGCGAGCAGGTGCCCGGCGTGCAGATCGTCGCCGCGGAGCCGCGCTACGACGACGTGGTCTACGGCCTGCGCAACCTCGACGAGGGCTTCATCCCCGAGCTCTACGACGAGTCCGTGCTCACCACCCGCTTCTCGGTCGGCTCCGAGGACGCGGTCCGCCGCACCCGCGAACTCCTCGCGCAGGAAGGCGTCTTCGCGGGCATCTCCACCGGTGCGGCGCTGCACGCCGCGATCGGCGTCGGAAAGAAGGCGGTCAAGGCGGGCCGGAGCGCCGACATCGTCTTCATCGTCGCCGACGGCGGCTGGAAGTACCTCTCCACCGGCGTGTACACCGCCGAGTCGACGGAGGCGGCCATCGCCACCCTCCAGGGCCAGCTCTGGGCGTAGGCCCCCGAAGGCCGCGGTGCGGCCGGTGCCGATCCGCTCCCGGGGCCTCCCGGACCCTCGCCGCCGCGGCCGACCGCCGCGGCGGCGGGCTTTTCCCGGCGGCGCGGCGCCGGGGTGATCGGCCAGGAGGGTCGCGGTGCGGCGCGGGACACGGCGGCGGCGCCCTGCGTACGGGCGTACGGGCCGTCAGCCCGGACTGGTGATTCCGCCCACAGCTCGCCCCGCTGGAGGAGCCACGCGACCTTTTGCGCCTTACGCTCGGGGCACCGCACAGACCGCTCAAGGACCCGGCACCGACCCGGTAAGGCCGCCGGGACCCCCGCATGGACCCTTCCCCGAGCTCTCAACGGCGTTCGAGCAGGGGAGGCTCCCATACCGCCCCCGCCCACGGAGGTTCACGCCCGTATGAAGCTCACCGTCGTCGGATGCTCGGGGTCGTTCCCTTCCATGGAATCGGCCTGCTCGAGCTACCTCCTGGAGGCCGACGGCTTCAGGCTGCTCCTCGACATGGGCAACGGCGCCCTCGGCGAGCTGCAGCGCCACTCCGGCCTCTACGACCTCGACGCCGTGGTCCTGTCGCATCTGCACGCCGATCACTGCATCGACCTGTGCGGATATTTCGTGGTCCGCTACTACCGCCCGGACGGCGGGCGGTGCGCGCCGATGCCGGTCTACGGGCCGGCCGGCACCGAGCGCCGGCTGACCGTCGCGCACGCCGATCTTCCGCACGACGGCGCGATGAGCGAGGTCTTCGAATTCCGCACGCTGGAGCCGGGCACCTTCACCGTCGGGCCGTTCACGGTCCGTACGGAGCGGGTCAGCCACCCGGTGGAGGCGTTCGGCTTCCGTATCGAGCACGACGGCAGCTCCCTGACGTACTCGGGTGACACCGGCCCGTGCGACGCGCTGGACGCCCTGGCGTCCGGGACGGACTTCTTCCTGTGCGAGGCGTCCTTCACCTACGGCAAGGAAGACATCCCCGACCTGCACCTCAACGGCCGGGAGGCCGGCGAGCACGCGCGGCGGGCGGGCGCCGGCCGGCTGGTGCTGACCCACATCCCGCCGTGGACCGACCCGGACATCAACATCCGTGACGCGCAGAAGGTCTACGACGGCCCGGTCGAGGTCGCCAAGGCGGGCGCGGTGTACGAGATCTGAGCGGCGGGCGCCGGGGGCCATTAGGGCGTGTGCGAACGCATTCCCTAGGGGATGCGAGGGCCCCCTGTGGGGCCATAACGGGGTGGGCCGGGGCGGTATTCCCGTGTGTCGGGGGCGCGAGAGGTGCGAACCCACTCGGGGGCGCGTGAGGTGCGAACGAGTGCCGAAGGGCCAGCGCTGAAAGGCCGACGCCGAAGGGCCAGCGCCGAAAGGCCGACGCCGAAGGGCCGACGCCGAAGGGCCGACGCCGAAGGGCCCCGGAACCAGACGGTTCCGGGGCCCTTCGGCGTTCGTGCCGGTGCGGCTCAGGCCTTGAACTGGGCCTTCTCCAGCTCGGCGATCTCCTCGTCGGACTCGCGGCCCGGTGTGGGGATGTTGAACTTGGTGATGGCGAAGCGGAAGACCACGTAGTAGACGACGGCGAAGCACAGGCCGACCAGTGCCAGCATCAGCGGTTTGGTCGCGATGCCCAGGTTGAGCACGTAGTCGATGGCGCCGGCGGAGAATCCGAAGCCGTCCTTCATGCCCAGGGCCCAGGTCAGCGCCATCGAGACGCCGGTCAGCACCGCGTGGATCGCGTAGAGCACCGGGGCGATGAACATGAAGGTGAACTCGATGGGCTCGGTCACGCCGGTGACGAAGGCGGTGAGCGCGAGGGAGAACATCATGCCGCCGACGGCCTTGCGGCGCTCGGGGCGGGCGCAGTGGGTGATCGCCAGGCAGGCGGCCGGGAGGGCGAACATCATGATCGGGAAGAAGCCGGTCATGAACTGCCCGGCGCTGGGGTCGCCGGCGAGGAAGCGGGCGATGTCGCCGTGCTTGCCGTCGTAGTCGCCGGCCTGGAACCAGGGGAAGGAGTTCAGCAGGTGGTGCATGCCGACCGCGATCAGACCGCGGTTGGCGACGCCGAAGATACCCGCGCCGACGGCGCCGGAGCCGACCAGCCATTCGCCGAAGTTGTGCAGTCCGGCGCCGAGGACCGGCCAGACGTAGCCGAAGACGATGCCGATCAGCAGACCCGCGAAGGACGCCAGGATCGGGACCAGGCGGCGGCCGCTGAAGAAGCCCAGCCAGTCGGGGAGCCGCTTGCGGCTGTAGCGCTGGTAGAGCAGGGCGACCACGATGCCCATCACCACGCCGCCGAGGACCTTGGCGTCGGCGGGCTGGGCGACCTGGACGATCTTGCCGTCGACCACCTTGTCGACCTTGGCGAGGCTGTCGTCCGAGAACGTCGCCAGCACCTTGCTGAAGACCAGGTAGCCGACGACGGCGGCCAGTCCGGTGGAGCCGTCCGCCTTCTTGGCGAAGCCGATGGCGATACCCACCGCGAACAGCAGCGGCATGTTGTCCAGGAGTGCGCCGCCGCCCGCCGCCATGAACTCGGCGATCTTGTTCAGGAACGCGGGGAGCGATTCCCGGCCGAGCATGTCGTCCTGGCCCAGGCGGACCATCAGCGCGGCCGCGGGCAGCGTGGCGATCGGCAGCATGAGGCTGCGGCCGATGCGCTGGGCCACTGCCATGGCTTTGGAGCCGCGGCCCTTCTTCTCGGGGGCCGCCGTGGCGGTGGCCGAACTCATCGGATTCCTCCTGGAGAGGCGGGCGCTCGAAAAGGGGGGACGGCCCGCTCGTTGGTCTACACCTTGGTCTACACCACCGGTGGTTTAGACCATTCTTAGCACGGAGGCCCGGCGCAAAGGAATCCATTCTTCCAAGTGGTGTGGACCACATGGCGACCGGCCCCCGAGTCGGGCCGCTCAAGGGCCCCAGGGCGCGGCACAGAAGGCCAGGTGGGACGCCGTAGAGCCGTGATCGGCGGGCAAGCGGGCCGGGAATCCGCCGGGGTCGCGGAGGCCTTACTTGATGTTCTCCCGCTCCATCGCATCGCCGATCTCATCCGGTTCGCGGCCCGGCGTCGGCAGATCGAATTTCGTGATCACAAAGCGGAAGACGGCGTAGTAGACCGCCGCGAAACACAGGCCGATGGGAATGAGCAGCCAGGGCTTGGTCGCCAGCCCCCAGTTGATGACGTAGTCGATCAGCCCCGCCGAGAAGCTGAAGCTGTCGTGCACCCCCAGGGCCCAGCTCACCGCCATCGACACACCCGTCAGCACGGCGTGCAGTACGTACAGCGCCGGCGCGACGAACATGAACGCGTACTCGATGGGCTCGGTCACGCCCGTCACGAACGACGTCAGGCCGACCGAGAGCATCATGCCCGCGATCTCCTTGCGGCGATGCCGGTGGGCGCAGTGCGCGATCGCCAGGGCCGCCGCCGGCAGCGCGAACATCATGATCGGGAAGAATCCCGTGGTGAACTGCCCCGCACTCGGGTCGCCCGCCATGAAGCGGTTGATGTCGCCGTGGACGACCGTGCCGTCCGGCTTGGTGAAACTGCCGAACTGGAACCAGACGAAGGTGTTCAGGAACTGGTGCAGGCCCACCACCAGCAGGGCGCGGTTGGCGACGCCGAAGAGGCCCGCGCCCCACGAACCCAGATCCGAGAGCCACTCGCTGAAACCGGTCAGCGCATCACCGATCGGCGGCCAGACGAACAGGCACGCCACCGCGAACACCAGGCCGATGAACGCCATGACGATCGGGACCAGCCGGCGGCCGTTGAAGAACCCCAGCCAGTCCACCAGCTTCACCCGGTGCAGGCGCATCCAGAAGAAGGCGGACGCGAAGCCCATGGCGATGCCGCCGAAGACCCCCGGATTCTGGAACGCGGCCTGCGTCACCTTCGCCCCGGAATCCACGCACACCCCGCTCCACAGCCCCGCCTGGGTGTACGTCTGGCCCGCGGCGCAGCCCGCCGGGAAAGCGTGCAGCACCGAGAAGTAGACGAGGAAGCCGGTTACCGCGGCCAGCGCCGTCGAACCGTCCGACTTCTTCGCCATGCCGATCGCCACGCCGACGCAGAACAGCAGCGGCAGCCCCAGCCCCGAGTCCAGCAGCGCACCGCCGGCCGCCGCGAACACCGTGCCCACCGCGTCCCAGCCCAGCCCGTCCTTGCCGAACACGTCCGGCTGGCCCAGACGGTTGAGGATGCCCGCGGCGGGCAGGACGGCAATCGGCAGCTGCAGACTGCGCCCCATCTTCTGCAGCCCCTGGAAGAGTTTGGCCCCCCAGCTCCTCCCCGGTGCCGGAGCCGCCGCGTTCGAGCTCATCTGCCTCCTCCCGGCGGTCGGCCCGTCGGCAACCGCCCCGGCGCTTGCCGCATACTGATGGTGTAGACCACTTGGTGGGGGGGGGGGGGGGGGGGGGGGGGGGGGGGGGGGGGGGGGGGGGGGGGGGGAGGGGGGGGGGGGGGGGGAGGGGGGTGGGGGGGGGGGGGAGAAGGGGGGAGG
>NZ_JBWKCJ010000050.1:0-28976 GCF_056436545.1 Streptomyces sp. NPDC043738
TTCCGATTCCCCGTCGGAGGGGGTTTGTTCGCGCCTTTCGGCGTGATCACTACTTTAGCGGGATTCCTCGTCGGCGCATAATCGCGCCGCGGTCCTAATTTCGGCATGCCGAAATTGTTCCCGGTGAGGGGCCGTGCAGTAGTGGTGTGCCGCGAAGCGGCGGGATGGTTGTCCGGGGCCGATCGGCTCCGTGGCAACTCGAAGAACTTACACGATCCAGTGGGTGCGGCACGACTTGGGGGTACGTCCGCGGCGCTTCGAGCTCTCCCGGACCCGCTGGGTTGCCGGGCCACCTGGTCACTGAGGCGCCCAGGAGGCAGGCGTACGCCGGTGGTCTGTCCCGGGTCGGCACACTCGCAGGGGTAGGCCGCTTGTGAGGGGGAGCGTGATGGGCGCGTCCGCTCCCCTACGGCCGACCTGGTCTGACAGGGCACCCTCGACGATTACGTCTGGCGCGGGATGCGGCGAGACGAAGTGATCACCGGCCTCGGGGCGGCTCCTGATCGCCCGTCCATCTGGGCCTCCGTGCGCCGCAACCGGGCACCGGCACTCACCGAGATCGAGAGCATGGGCCGCGGGCAGGAGCTTCGACGTGGGCTCGGCAGCCGGGCGAGTGAGCGTCATGTCGCTCCGCTGGAAGCAGCGTCGAACGAGCCGTGAAGATGTTCCCGACCGGCCCTCACGAAGTCGAGGCGGAGCGGGCTCCTCACCCGCGCTCCTCACCCGCGGCTCAGCTGCGCGAAGCCGCGGGCGAGATACGGGGCCCCGCAGCTCAGCTCTGCTTCGCCGCCCGCTCCAAGATCACCACGCACTCCACGTGATGCGTCACCGGAAACAGATCGAACGCCCGCATCCGCCGCGGTGCGTACCCCGCCTCCGCGAAGTACTTCAGGTCGCGGGCCAGGGCCGCCGGGTCGCAGGCGACGTAGGCGATCCGGCGGGGGGTTAGGGAGGCGAGGTGGTGGACGGTCTGCTTGCCGGCGCCGGCGCGGGGTGGGTCGAGGACGACGAGGTCGACATCGGTGATGCCGGTGCGGGGGAGGACGGACTCGACCTTGCCGTGTTCGATGCGGACGCGGTCGAGGTCGGCGAGGTTGTGGCGGGCGTCCTCGACGGCGCGCTTGCCGGATTCGATGCCGAGGACCGCGCCCTTGTCGCCGACGCGTTCGGCGAGGGCTCCGGCGAACAGGCCGACGCCGCAGTACAGGTCGAGGGCCATATCGCCCTTCTTCGGCATCAGGCCCTGCATGACGGCCTCGACGAGGAGGTCGGCGGCCTTCGGATGGACCTGCCAGAAGCCGCCGTTGCCGACCCGCCAGGTGCGGCCGGCGGCGCGTTCGCGGACGAAGGGGCGGCCGTGGACGCGGTGCACGCCGCCGTCCTTCTCCCCCACCCGCATGACCGAGACCGGCTTGTCGAGTTCGACGATCGGGAGGCGGCCGCCGGGGCGCGGGGTGAGGATGACCTGGCGGTCGTGGGAGCCGGTGGCGGCGATCGCCTCGACGGTGGCGATCTGCGGCCAGTCGCGCTGCTCGACGCCGAGTTCCGAGACGCCGGGCGCGGCGATCATGCAGTGGGTGATCGGCTCGACGTCGTGGGAGCGGTGCTTGCGCAGGCCGACGTGTCCTTCGGCGTCGATGGCGTACTGGACGCGGGTGCGCCAGGCCGGCACCTCGCCCTTGGCGACCTTGTCGCCGGGGGCGGGCTCGACGGTGCCGTCCCAGCCGGCGTCCTCGGGAGAGAGTCCGGCCAGGCGCTGGAGCTGTTCGGCGATGACCGCGGACTTCAGGCGGCGCTGGGCGCCGGGCGCGGCGTGCTGCCAGTCGCAGCCGCCGCAGCGGCCGGGACCGGAGAACGGGCAGGGGGCCTCGACCCGGTCCTTGGACGCGGTCAGGATCTGCACGGCGTCCGCGCGCAGGAAGCGGGCGCCCTCCTCGCCGTCGGTGACGCGCGCGGTGACGCGCTCGCCGGGCAGGGCGTGGCGGACGAAGAGCACCTGGCCCTCGTCGGTGCGGGCGATGCAGTGCCCCCCGTGCGCGACCGGGCCGACCTCGACCTCGTACTCCTCGCCGACCAGCGACTTCTTGGGTTCTGCCTGCATGGCGGGAGGGCTCCTGAGGTGGGGTGGTGCCGGGCGGTACGGCGGGACGGGACGGCGGGACGCCAGCCGTCCATTCTACGTCCCGCCGTGTGATGGCCCGGACCCGTGGCGAGGTGCGCCGGCCCTGCGGGCCTGCGGCGTCCGCTACTTCTTCGTGGCCGCCTTCTCCTTCTTCGGCTGGGCGACCGGCCCGCGGCGCACCGCACCCGGAGCGTTCCACTCGGCGCGCTTGCGGGCCCGCAGCTTGGCGGCCTCGGAGGAGTCCAGCTGCCAGGGCACGGAGGTGACCATGACGCCGGGGGTGAACAGCAGGCGCCCCTTGAGGCGCAGCGCGGACTGGTTGTGCAGCAGGTGCTCGTACCAGTGGCCGACGACGTACTCGGGGATGTAGACGGAGACGGCGTCGCGGGGGCTCTCCCGGCGCAGCGACTTGACGTAGTCGATGATCGGCCGGGTGATCTCGCGGTACGGGGAGGCCAGGACCTTCAGCGGCACCTCGATGCCGCGGCGCTCCCACTCCTCCCGCAGGGCCCGGGTGTCGGCCTGGTCCACGTCCACGCTGACCGCTTCGAGCGTGTCGGTGCGCATCAGCTTGGCGTAGTTCAGGGCGCGCAGGGTGGGCTTGTGGACCTTGGAGACCAGCACGATGGAGTGGACCCGGGAGGGCCGTACGACGTCGTCGTCGGGGGTGTCCTCGGCGGCGATCTCGTCGGCGACCCGGTCGTAGTGGCGGCGGATCGCGGACATCGTCACGAAGAAGATGACCATGCCGAGGAGGGCCACCCAGGCGCCGTGGGTGAACTTGGTCAGCAGGACGACGACCAGGACCAGGCCGGTGAAGAAGGCGCCGAAGGCGTTGATGGCGCGCGAGCGGTGCATCCGGTGGCGCTTGGCCGGGTCCTTCTCGGTCAGCAGATGGCGGTTCCAGTGGCGGACCATGCCGGTCTGGCTGAGCGTGAAGGAGACGAAGACGCCCACGATGTAGAGCTGGATGAGCCGGGTGGAGTCGGCGCCGTAGAGGTAGACGAGTATCGCGGCGGCACCGGCCAGCAGCACGATGCCGTTGGAGAACGCCAGACGGTCGCCGCGGGTGTGCAGCTGGCGCGGCAGATAACGGTCCTGGGCCAGGATCGAGCCGAGCAGCGGGAAGCCGTTGTAGGCGGTGTTGGCGGCGAGGAAGAGGACCAGGGCGGTGGCGGCGGCGAGGACCACGAACAGGAAGCTGCCCTTGCCGAAGACCGCCTCGGCGACCTGCGAGATGACCGGGTTCTGGGTGTAGCCGGAGCCGAGCGGCGTGCCGTGGTCGAGCAGGTCCTTGGCGGGGTTCTCCGCCATCCGCACGTTGGTGGCCATGGCCAGGCCGATGATGCCGCAGAACATCGTGACGGCCAGGCCGCCCATCAGGGCGAGGGTGGTCGCGGCGTTCTTCGACTTCGGCTTGCGGAAGGCGGGCACGCCGTTGGAGATCGCCTCGACGCCGGTCAGCGCGGCGCAGCCGGAGGAGAAGGCCCGCAGCAGGAGGAAGATCAGCGCGAAGCCGGCCAGGCCGCCCTGTTCGGCGTGGATGGTGTAGTCGGCGGTGGGGGCCTTCATGGTGTCGCCCATGACCACGGCGCGGATCACGCCCCAGGCGATCATGATGAAGACGCCGGCGACGAAGACGTACGTCGGGATCGCGAAGAGCTTGCCGGACTCCTTGACGCCGCGCAGGTTCATCAGCGTCAGCAGGACGATGACGGCGACCGCGCAGAGCGTCTTGTGCTCGACGACGAACGGGATCGCGGAGCCCAGGTTCTCGATTCCGGAGGAGATCGAGACCGCG
The DNA here is from genome assembly GCF_056436545.1 of Streptomyces sp. NPDC043738. Lineage (NCBI taxonomy): Bacteria > Bacillati > Actinomycetota > Actinomycetes > Kitasatosporales > Streptomycetaceae > Streptomyces > Streptomyces sp. NPDC043738. Next base: position 3,924 of record NZ_JBWKCJ010000050.1, read on the forward strand.
ACGGTCAGCACATAGTCGACCAGCAGGGCGCTGGCGACGGTGAGACCGGCCTTGGGGCCGAGGTTGGTGGTGGCGACCTCGTAGTCACCACCGCCGCTCGGGTAGGCGTGCACGTTCTGCCGGTACGACGCGACGACGGTGAACATCAGCACCACGACCGCGACCGCGATCCAGGGGCTGAAGGTGTACGCAGAGACACCCGCGACGGACAGGACGAGCAGCACCTCGCCCGGCGCGTAGGCCACGGAGGAGAGCGGGTCGGAGGCGAAGACGGGGAGTGCGATGCGCTTGGGAAGCAGGGTCTCCCCCAGCTTGTCGCTGCGCAGTGCGCGCCCGATCAAGATCCGTTTGGGCACGTCGGTCAGTTTGGACACCCGAGGATGCTAAGGCTTCGTCAAGGCCCATGCCCACCCGCCACCCGCACGTGCGAGCGGCGCGGCGTGGGGCGGTTCACACCCGACCTGCTCGCGGGCCCGTCCCGGACGGCCGCCTCCACAAGATCCGCACGTCGTGCGCACGCCGCCCCCGCCGCGGGCCGGCCCCCGTGGCGTTCGTCACGTCGTCAGGCCGGGCGCGTCCCGGCACCGGCCGCCCGCGAGCGCCGGGAGTGCAGATCGCCCAGCCCCTGCCGGGTGGCGACCAGCAGCACCCGGTCCTGGGGCCGCAGCACATAGCCGTCACCCAGCTCGTGCACCAGGTGCGCCGGCCCCCGCTCCCCGCTCCCGCCGTCCGCGGGCGGGGTGGTGGCCGGTGCGTCCGGCTCGGCGTCGTCCGGCGCGGAGGTGTCGACCGCCAGCAGCCGCAGCCGCCCCGGCCGCAGCACCTCGGCGACCGTACGGCCCTCCAGCGCGGCATGGCCGCGTACCTCGACCCTGGCGACCAGCAGCACCCGGCGCTCGACCGGAATGGCCCCCAGGATCTGGCGCCCCATCATCGCGCCGGCGAAGGCGGGCGCGGCCAGGAAGGAGGTACTGCGGCTGCGGGTCCGCGCCCCGGGGTGCGCGGCGCGCAGGGTGCGGTAGACGGCGGTGGCGAACCGGTCGTCGAACAGCCGCAGCGTCACCCGCAGCTGCGGTGTGACCGAGCGGGCGTAGAGAGCGGCCTCCAGATTCGTGGTGTCCTCGCTGGTCAGCGCGAGCAGCGAGGCCGCCCGGCCGATCATCGCGGCCTCCAGGACACCCTCCTGGGTGACGTCCCCCAGGACGGTCGGCACCCGCAGCCGCCGGGCCAGCGCGATGCCCCGCGCCTCCGGGTCCCCCTCGATGCACACCACGGGGATGCCCATCTCGTGCAGCCGGGCCAGGACCCGGGTGCCGACCTTGCCCAGGCCCAGCAGCACCACATGCCCCGACAGGCCGCGCGGCGGCCGCCGCAGTGCCGAGGCGCTGCGGAAGGTGCCCAGCCCCTCGAACGCCGCAGCGACCAGCACCGGAAGCAGCAGCAGACCGGTCAGCCCGGACAGCAGCTGAAGGATCTTGCGGGGCAGCGGCGCGTCGACCGCCGGATCGTTGATCGCGAAGAGGTCCAGCAGCGTGAGATAGGCGGCGTGCACCGGGTTCTCGCCCACGGTCAGCCACGAGGCGACGGCCAGCGCCACCACCGCGCCGACGATGCCGGCCAGCGACCAGCGCAGCCGCCGGGAGAAGAGCGAGGCGACCGGCGCACCCCGGCCGCGCAGCCAGTGGCGGCGCACCGGCCGCCCCGTATAGGAGACGGTCTCCAGGACGACGGTGCCGCAGCCGGACGCGGCCCCCGCGGCGGCCTCGTCCGGCAGCAGGACGGGCCCCTCGTCGCCGGCCGCCGCACCCGGCACGCCCGCGGAGCCGTCGGCGACGGACGCGGGGTCGCCGGGGGACGCGGAGAGCAGCGCCAGGGTGCACAACCCGGGATCGCCGGGCCGGCCGGGAGGCGCCGGCGCACGCTCCACGGCCCGCAGCAGCAGCCCGTCCGCCTCGATGACCTTGCTGGTCCCGGCGACCGCGGTGGCCACCAGCGCCGGCGCCACGGTGTCGGCGTCCGACAGCACGGTCGTGGAGGCGTCGACCCCCACGTCCGCGCCGCCCGCCATGTCCCCGGCGGCCTGGGCGGCGACCGCCGCGGCCTGGTCGAGCAACTCCGCCAGGTGCTGACCGAGTTTGCGGTTGTAGAGCCGGATGACCAGCCGCAGCCGGGGATTGAGCCGGCGGGCGCGCAGCGCGGCGTGGATGTTGAGTTCGTCGTCGTCGTAGACCAGCGCCAGCGCCTCCGCCTCGACGATGCGCGCCGCGGTCAGCGCCGCATCGTCCGGCTGCGCCGACTCAAGCACCCGTAACGTCCCCGCCTCCGTCGTCGGCTCGCCGTCCCCGGCCTCCTCCGGCGGCAGCAGCGCCGTCCGCGACATCGCCGCCGACATCCGGCCGAGCAGCGCGGTCGCCCGGCCGAGCGCCCGGGCCGGCGGCGGGATCCGCGGCCGGTGGGTCTCGCGGGCGGAGGGGACGACCAGCGTCACCCGTTCGCCGTAGACGTCCCGGAGCTCGGCGGCGAGCCGGTGCGCGAGCGCATCGTCGCCGCAGACGACCATGTGCGGGGTGGCGGGGGCCTGTTGGGGCGGCAGAGGCAGGTTGGACACACCTCGTAGCGTGCCTTACGGGCGCGGCGCGGCGCAGCCCGGCGCGGCACACCGTCGCGGGAGGGGCCGGCCCGCTTCCGTCCGCGGCCCACCGCGCCCCCTACGAGGAGCGGCATTACGGCTACGGTTGTACCGGACCGTGGTGCGCCCGGCGCTCCCGTTGCCGTACCCGGTCCGTAACGCGAGCCGTGGCTTCGTGTCGCCGGTACTGGGAGAAGAAAGTAGTGAGCAGGGTGTTTGTGCAGGACAACGCGCTAGTACAGGGCACGGGGTAATCAGCATGCACATCGTCATCATGGGGTGCGGGCGCGTCGGCTCCGCGCTCGCGCAGACCCTGGAGAGCCAGGGTCACACCATCGCGGTGATCGACCAGGACCCGACCGCGTTCCGGCGCCTGGGCTCGGCCTTCGGCGGCCGCCGGGTCACCGGCGTCGGCTTCGACCAGGACACCCTGCGTGAGGCGGGCATCGAGGAGGCGGGCGCCTTCGCCGCCGTCTCCAGCGGCGACAACTCCAACATCATCGCCGCCCGGGTGGCCCGCGAGATGTTCGGTGTCGAGAACGTCGCGGCCCGTATCTACGACCCCCGCCGCGCCGAGGTCTACCAGCGCCTGGGCATCCCCACCGTCGCCACCGTCCGCTGGACGGCCGACCAGATGCTGCGCCGGCTGCTGCCGTCGGGCGCCGAGCCGCTGTGGCGCGACCCCAGCGGCGGCGTCCAGCTCGCCGAGGTGCACACCGCCGCCTCCTGGGTCGGGCACAAGATCAGCACCCTGCAGGAGGAGACCGGCGTCCGCGTGGCCTTCCTCACCCGGCTGGGCGAGGCGATGCTGCCGACCTCCCAGACGGTGCTGCAGGAGGGCGATCTGGTGCATGTGATGATGCGCAGCGACGAGGTCGAGAAGGTCGAGGCGGCATTCGCCACGGGTCCTGAGGGGGCGCACGCATGAGGGTCGCTATCGCAGGCGCCGGCGCGGTGGGCCGTTCCATCGCCGGTGAGCTCCTGGAGAACGGTCACGAGATCCTGCTGATCGACAAGGCGCCGACCGCCATCTCGGTCGAGCGGGTGCCGCTGGCGGAGTGGCTGCTGGCCGACGCCTGCGAGATCACCTCGCTCGACGAGGCGGCGCTGCAGCGCTGCAACGTCGTGATCGCCGCGACCGGCGACGACAAGGTCAACCTCGTCGTCTCGCTGCTCGCCAAGACCGAGTACGGCGTGCCCCGGGTGGTCGCCCGGGTGAACAACCCGAAGAACGAGTGGCTGTTCAACGAGGCCTGGGGCGTCGACGTCGCGGTCTCCACGCCGCGCCTGATGTCGGCCCTGGTCGAGGAGGCGGTGAGCGTCGGCGACCTCGTACGGCTGCTGCGCTTCAGCCACGGCGACGCCAACCTCGTCGAGCTGACGCTGCCCCCCGAGGCCGCGCTGGCCGGTACCCGCGTCGGCGATGTGGACTGGCCCGAGGACACCTCCCTGGTCACGATCATCCGCGGCACGCGGGTGCTCACGCCGAACAAGGAGGACGCGCTGGAGGCGGGCGACGAGCTGCTGTTCGTCGCGGCCCAGTCGCGTGAGGAGCAGCTGGAGGACCTGCTGTCGGTGCGGCGCGAAGAGGCGTAGCACCGCCCTTCGACGCGCCCGCAGCGCCGTCGTGCGACGCCAGGGGCCCGGGAACCATTGCGGTTCCCGGGCCCCTGGCGTTGCTCCTGTCACCGCCCCGGTGGCTGTACGCCCTGGCGGCTGTACGCCCTGGCGGCCGTGCGTCAGCGGCGGTGCCGCGGCGCCCCCGGCCGGCGCTCGGTGGCCGCTTCGGCCACCGCGTCCCCGTACAGGTCGTCGCCGACCCGGTCCAGGCTCTCGCGCTCGGCGCGACGCCGCTCCTCGGCCTCCTCCTCGGCCTTCTCCTTCGCCTCCATCTCGGCGAAGACATCGATCGGCGGCGGCGCCTTCGCCAGGAAGACCCAGGTCAGATAGACCGCGAGCAGGAACGGCGGGATCTTCAGCGCGATCAGCACCCAGCCGAGCTGAGTGGTGTCCGCCCACCAGTAGAGGGGGAAGAGGATCGCGCACTTGGCGAGCAGGATCAGACCCCAGGCCCAGCTGGCCTTGGCGTACGCCTTCTTCCGCCCCGGGTTGCGGGTGCGCCAGGAGAGGTTCTCCTTGAACACCGGGCCCAGGATCAGCCCGATCAGCGGGGCCCCGGCGAGCGTGGTGATGATGTACGCCAGGGCCAGCCCGAGGGTGTACAGCATGCCCGGCAGGTAGAAGTCCTTCGCGTTGCCGGTCATCATCGCGAAGACCACGCCGAAGGCCACCCCGAAGACACCGCTGAAGGCGTGCTTGACGGTGTCCCTACGGATCAGGCGGACGGCCGCCAGCACCAGCGAGACGGCCAGCGCGGCGATCGCCGAGACGTGCAGGTCCTTGTTGACCGTGAAGATCGCGACGAACAGCAGGCCGGGAAGAACGGTCTCCACCATGCCGCGGATGCCGCCGAACGCCTCGAACAGCGCCGCCTCGGTCACCTGTCTGCCGTCGGCCGCCCCGTCGGCGCCGGTCCGGGTCGGGGGTGGTGCGGAGGCGTCGTGAGAGCTGTCGGCATCCGCGTCAGTGGTCGGTCGGTCGTAAGACGTCACCGGCTACTCCTGTCCCAGCGGTCGGAGTTCGTACTTCGGGTTGAAGAGCACCCGGCGTCCGTGGCTCAGCGAGACCCGGCCCGAGGCGATGAGCTTGCGGCCCGGCTCTATCCCGACGATGGAGCGGCGTCCCAGCCACACCACGTCGAGGGCGGCGGAGCCGTCGAACAGCTCCGCCTCGAGCGCGGGCACACCGGCGCGCGGCCGCAGCGTGACATGCCGCAGGGTGCCGGTGACCTTGACTATCTGCCGGTCGTCGCAGTCGCAGATACGGGTGCACCCCGCGTCCTGCGCATCCTGCTGCAGCTCGGCGGACTGCAGCTCCTCCTCGGAGGAGGACAGCCTGTCGAGCAGCCGGCGAAAGCGACCGGCCGGCTTCTCGGGTCGGGTACCTGCACTCATGAAACCCAGCGTACCGGTGGCCGGGCCCCGGAATCACGGCCCGCACAGGGGCTGAGGTACACACGTCACGGGCCCGCCGCCCCGCACCGCGCGGGGAACTTCGTACTTTGTACGCAACCAGCCGGGGACACGCCCACCACCGCCCGTGGCCGAACTGCCCGACCACCGCCCGCGGCCGTACCGCCCGGACCCGCACGGGCCCTACTGCCCGACCACCGCCCGCGGCCTTACCCCCCGGACCCGCACGGGCCCTACTGCTCGAACCGGTAGCCCATCCCCGGCTCCGTGATGAAGTGCTTCGGGTGCGAAGGGTCGCCCTCCAGCTTGCGGCGGAGCTGGGCCATATAGACCCGCAGATAGTTGGTCTCGGTGCCGTACGACGGGCCCCAGACCTCCTGGAGCAGCTGCTTCTGGCTGACCAGCCGGCCGGCGTTGCGGACCAGGACCTCCAGCAGATGCCACTCGGTGGGGGTCAGCCGGACGTCCCGGCCACCGCGGTTGACCTTCTTGGCGGCGAGGTCGACGGTGAATCCCTCGGTCTCCACGATCACCTCGTCCTCGGCCGGCCCGGTCGGCTCGGCCCGGCGCACCGCCGCCCGCAGCCGGGCCAGCAGCTCGTCCATGCCGAACGGCTTGGTGACGTAGTCGTCCGCGCCCGCGTCCAGCGCCTCCACCTTCTCGTCGGAGGTCTGCCGCGCCGAGAGCACCAAAATCGGCACCCGCGTCCAGCCCCGCAGCCCCTTGATCACCTCGACGCCGTCCATGTCGGGCAGCCCGAGGTCGAGGACGATGACATCGGGGTGGCGGGCGGCGGCGAGCTTCAGGGCGGTCGCCCCGTCGGGGGCGGCGTCGACCTCGTACTTGCGCGCCTTCAGGTTGATCACGAGGGCGCGGACGATCTGCGGCTCGTCATCGACCACAAGCACCCGGTTCACTGGCGTTCTCCTCGTGGTGTCGTCGTCCCGCGGGCCGGACCCGCGGGGTGTGTGCTGAGTGTGGTCCGTACGGCCCGGCTCATCGCCGAGACCTCGCTTCGCCCGGCCTCGCGTTCGCCGGGCGCGCGCCTTTCGGTGGCTAGCCCGCTCCGCTCGCTCACGTCGTGGCCTGGGCGGGAAGGTCGGGCCTGACCGGCGGCCGGCCGGGCGCGGCCCGGAGGGTGAGGACCATCGTCATCCCGCCTCCGGGGGTGTCCTCGGCGGCGAGCGTGCCGCCCATCGCCTCCACGAAGCCGCGCGCCACGGCGAGGCCCAGGCCCACGCCCGCGCCGCGCGGGGCGTCTCCGTACCGCTGGAACGGCTCGAAGATCCGGCCCTTGGCGCTGTCGGGGACGCCCGGACCGCGGTCGACGATCCGCAGCTCCACCCGGTCGCCCAGCGCACTGGCCGCGACCAGCACCGCATCACCGTCCGGGCTGTACTTCACGGCGTTCTCGACGAGGTTGGCGACCGAACGTTCCAGCAGCCCCGGATCGACCGCCACGATCGGCAGCTCCTCGGGAATGTCGAGGGTGACGCTCCCCTCCGGCACGCCGCCCAGCGCCATCGGCACCACCTCGTCGAGATCGATCTCGCGGATCAGCGGCGTGACCGTGCCGGTCTGCAGCCGGGACATGTCCAGGAGGTTGCCCACCAGGTGGTCCAGCCGGTCCGCGCCGGCCTCGATACCGGCCAGCAGCTCCGCCTCGTCCTCCGGGGACCACGCCACGTCATCGGAGCGCAGGGAGGTCACGGAGGCCTTGATGCCGGCGAGCGGGGTCCGCAGGTCGTGGCTGACCGCGGCCAGCAGCGCCGTCCTGATGCGGTTGCCCTCGGCCAGCTCCCGGGCGCGCGCCGCCTCGCCCACCAGCCGCTGCCGGTCGAGTACGACGGCGGCCTGGGCGGCGAACGCGGCCAGCACCCGGCGGTCCTCAGCGGGCAGCACCCGGCCGGTCAGCGCCAGCGCCATGTGGTCGCCCACCGGCATGTCGACGTCGGCGTCCTCGGGGCGCAGCAGCGGCCTGCCGTTGTCGGCGTCGCCGGCCCGGCCCGCGCAGGTCCACGGGTCGACGTCGCTGGTGCGCTCCAGCAGCGCCACCGTCTCCATGCCGAAGGTCTCCCGCACCCGCTCCAGCAGGGCGTCCAGCGTCGTCTCGCCGCGCAGCACGCTGCCCGCCAGGAACGACAGGATCTCCGACTCGGCGCGCAGCCTGGCGGCCTGATGCGTACGGCGCGCGGCGAGGTCCACCACCGAGGCGACGGACACGGCCACCGCGAAGAAGACCACGATGGCGACGATGTTCTTGGGGTCGCTCACCGTGAGGGTGTGGGTGGGCGGCGTGAAGTAGAAGTTCAGCAGCAGCGAGCCGACGGCGGCCGACGCCAGCGCCGGCAGCCGCCCGCCCAGCAGCGCCGCCATGACCGTCAGGAACAGGAACAGCAGCACGTCGTTGGCCAGACCGGGACCGTTCTCGATGCCGGTGAGCAGCAGCGACAGCAGCACGGGACCGGCCACGCCGACGAGCCAGCCGGCGATGATCCGGGCCCGGCCCAGCCGCGCACCGCGCGCCACCGGCAGCCCCCGGCCCTTGGCGACCTCGTCGTGGGTGACGATGTGCACGTCGAGGTCGGGCCCGGAGTCACGGGCGACGGTCGCGCCCACCCCAGGCCCGAAGACGTACTGCCAGGCCTTGCGCCGGCTCGACCCGAGCACGATCTGGGTGGCGTTCACCCCGCGGGCGAACTCCAGCAGCGCGCTCGGTATGTCGTCCCCGATGACGTGGTGGAACGTCCCGCCCAGGTCCTCCACCAGGGTGCGCTGGACGGCGAGCTCCTTGGGCGAGGCCGAGGTCAGCCCGTCGCTGCGGGCGATGTAGACGGCGAGCACCTCGCTGCCCGACCCCTTGGCCGCCATCCGGGCCGCGCGGCGGATGAGCGTACGCCCCTCCGGACCGCCGGTCAGCCCGACGACGATGCGCTCACGCGCCTGCCAGGTGGAGCTGATGGAGTGCTCCGCCCGGTACTCCTGCAGATACTCGTCCACCCGGTCGGCGACCCACAGCAGCGCCAGCTCGCGCAACGCCGTGAGGTTGCCGGGCCGGAAGTAGTTGGAGAGCGCGGCGTCGACCTTGTCGGACTTGTAGATGTTGCCGTGCGCCATGCGCCGACGGATCGCCTGTGGCGACATGTCGACAAGCTCGATCTGATCTGCCCGCCGCACGACCTCGTCCGGCACGGTCTCGCGCTGCCGCACACCCGTTATCGACTCGACGACGTCCCCGAGCGACTCCAGATGCTGGATGTTCACCGTCGAGATCACCGTGATCCCGGCGTCCAGCAGCTCCTCGATGTCCTGCCAGCGCTTCTCGTTGCGCGAACCGGGGACATTGGTGTGCGCCAGCTCGTCGACCAGCGCCACGGCCGGCTTGCGTTCCAGTACCGCGTCCACGTCCATCTCGGTGAAGACCGCGTCGCGGTAGTCCAGCTCCCGGCGCTGGATCTGCTCGAGACCGTGCAGCATGACCTCGGTACGGGGCCTGCCGTGGTGCTCGACGAACCCCACGACGACGTCCGTGCCCCGCTCCACGCGCCGGTGCGCCTCGGAAAGCATCGCGTACGTCTTGCCGACGCCCGGTGCCGCGCCGAGATATATCCGTAGCTTGCCGCGTGCCATGGCCTCATTGTCTTACGTGAAGGCTGCCCCCACCGGGCTGTACCTGCTGCGACCCTACCGACCCCCCAAGGGGACAAAAGCCCCAGGTAACGACTTCCGGCCCGGTCTTGACGCGACTCTGATACGGGACGCCGCGCCCCCGGCAACGGCGGGCGTAGGGGCGGCGGACGACCTCTCCGCCGAAGCCGCCGCAAGGTGAGCGAGAGGCGGGTGAGAGGCAGGTGAGAGGCAGGTGAGCTGCGAAGACCACCCGTACGGGTAGCGGCACCCGGCGCCCTGGGGGATGGACGCCGCGCGGAGGGCGAGGTGCACGGCCGCCCGTACCGCGACGGTCGGCTGGTCGGGCGATTGGCCGACGGGTCGAGGGGCGAGGGCCGAAGGGGGCAAGAGGGTGAAGGGGCGAGGGGCGGGGGAGGCGAAAGGTCCAAGGGTCGACCAACTGGCCGATCCGGGCGGCGCACACGGCGTACGACCACCTGGCGGCTGGTTCGGCGGCACGGATCGTCCGGTCGGGCGGTCGGGCGGTCACCGGCCCCGTCAGCCGTCACCACTCACCGCTCACCACTCACCGCTCACCAGTCACCAGTCACCCGTCACCCGTCACCCGTCACCCGTCACCCGTCACCCGTCACCCGTGCATGACAGCGACCGAACCGTCGGGACACCAAGCCAACGCTCCTCTTTCTGACGCGCCGCTGATGGGGCGAGGAGGGATGAAGGGCGGTGGAGAGGGGTGGGCGGCCTGGACGGGGCGGCGAGGCAGGGCGGATGGGGATCGGGAGGATGGGAGGCAGGGTCGGGTGAAAAATGCCGTGGCCCGGACGCGTTCCGACTGCGACCATGCCCCACATGACCGAGGCACCTGCGAACGCGTCGACGACGCCCCCCATGACCGAAGTGCGTATCGCCCACACCTCGGACCTGGACACCGCCACCCTCAAGGCGGCCCGCACCCTCCTCTACGACGTCTTCGATGACATGACCACCGAAGACTGGGAGCACGCACTCGGCGGCCTGCACGCCCTGGTCCACGAGGACGGCGACCTGATCGGGCATGCGTCCGTGGTCCAGCGCCGCCTGCTGCACGGAGGCCGGGCGCTGCGCTGCGGATACGTGGAGGGCGTCGGCGTACGTGCGGACCGGCGCGGTCGTGGCCATGGGGCGGCGATGATGGCGGCTCTGGAGCGCGTCATCCGGAACGGCTACGACCTCGGAGCGCTCGGCGCCTCCGACGAGGCCGCCGACTTCTACGCCTCCCGCGGCTGGCAACTGTGGCGCGGCCGCTCATGGACCCTCACCCCGGACGGCCTCCAGCGCACCCCCGACGAGGACGGCTGCATCTACGTACTCCCCGCCGCGTCCACTCCTCTTGACCTCGACACCGACCTCACCTGCGACTGGCGCGACGGCGACGTCTGGTGACAGGTGATCTGAACGGACCGCCTGTCACACATCACCCTCAGCCCCACCGGGGGGGGCTCCCCCCTCCCTCCCCCTCCTCCCCTCCCCCAGTTCAGCCTTTACTCACTCCAGCTCACCTCACCCCACCCCACCTCACCTCAGCTCAGGTCAGCTCACCCCACCGCAGCTCAGCTCACCCGACCGCAGCTCAGCTCAACTCAGCTGGAGCCCACTGCAGCCGTTGCCCACGGCTGCGTTCCCTCCCTCGCTGCAGCCCGGCGAGGCGGAAGCAGCAAGCGGAAGCAGCAAGCGGAAGCAGCAAGGGGGATGCGCCCGCCCCCTCAGCCCTTGCCCTGCTCCGTGATCAAGCCGTCGTTCAACCCCAGGACGCGGTCGGCAAGACCGAGCAGGTTGGAGTCGTGGGTGGCGACCAGGGCCGTGACACCTTCGCTGCGGACCACGGCGCGCAGCAGTTCCATCACCTCCATGCCGGTCTCGGCGTCCAGTTGTCCGGTCGGCTCATCGGCTATGAGCAGGGCGGGGCGGTTGGCGAGTGCGCGGGCTATGGCAACGCGCTGCTGTTGACCACCGGAGAGTTCGCCGGGCCGCTGCTCGGCATGGTCGGCGAGGCCTACCAGGGACAGCAGCAGTGCGACACGCTCGTCGCGCTCCCGCGGTGGGACCTTGCGCAGCCTCAGCGGCACTCCGACGTTCTCGGCGGCGCTCAGTATCGGTATCAGCCCGAAGGACTGGAACACGAAGCCGATACGGTCGCGCCGCATCTCCAGCAACCCGCTCTCACCGAGTTCGGCGAGGGGCGTGCCGTCGACGGTGATCCGTCCCGAGTCCGGGGTGTCCAGACCGCCTATGAGGTTGAGAAGCGTCGTCTTGCCGGATCCTGAGCGGCCGCGCAGGGCGACCAGTTCACCGCGCGGCACGCTGCACGACACCCCGCGCAGGGCGTGCACGGCACCGGCGCCACTGCCGTAACTGCGGTGCAGGTCCTCGACGACGACCATCGCACCTGCCCCGTTTCCCCCGTCGTTCATCGCCCTTCCCCCACTGTCCTACTCCCCCCACTTCGCTCTCACTTCACCACGGCCCCCGCGACGACCGACCGCCGGCCACCGACAGATCACCAACCGCTAGGTGGCAACCACTCGCACCCAACTCCCTTCACTGGACGAGCCGTTGAGCGCTTCGATCACTGGAACCCCGCGTCGCCTGCCGATGGCGTCAGTATGCGTACCGCGCAGTTCGGCAGGCAACGCCTGTGGATAACTCTGGATCAGTCCCGGTCACTGCAGGCCACGTCTGCCTAGCTGGGGTTCTCCGCATGGGTCAGGGTTTCCCAGCCGACGAAGAGGTTGTTGGAGCCGGCCGGTCGCTGCTTCTCGGTCAGCTTCCTGGTGTTGGTCATCTCGTGGTGCAGCCGGTTGTGCAGTGCGTTGTAGCCGACCTCGGTGACGGGGCCCAAGCCGCGCTTGACGCTGCCGCCGCACAGCCATGACGGCGGAGCCGTACCCAGCTCATAGGTGGTCTGGAAGCCGAGTGCGTGGCGCAGGCGGTCGGCGACCTCCGGGTAGAGGTCGTTGCCTTGGAGGCGGCTGGTCTCGGCGATGTGCGAGATGGCCGACAGGCCGTATCCGGTGTGGGTGAAGTCGCGGCAGGTTTCCTGGGTGAGGCCGTCGACGAAGGTGGTCTGCCCCTGCCAGTACTTGATGATCTTGTCGCGGGTGTTCAGGCCGCTGCCCGGCGTGGTCTTGGGCAGTTCGCCGTCGGACTTCAGATAGATGTACGCGGGAACCCGGGCGCGGAAGGCGGCGATGGCCTTGTCGTAGGAGGCCTTGTCCTCGATGAAGACGGAGATGCCGACGGCGGCCTCCATCATGCTCAGCTCCCAGTTCCCGTTGCTGTTGGAGCCGTTGATGACCTCGGGGAGGTAGACGTCGCGCAGCATTCCGGCGAAGCGGTCGACGCGGCCCTTGGGCCAGCCGTCGTAGGTGTAGCGGATGATCTCGGCGGCGCGGGGCCAGGAGGAGCCGGCCCAGCCGGTCTGCAGCGGCGCGTTGCTGTTGGTGTGGTCCTTGATGGTGCCGGACCAGGCGTCCATGATCTGGATCGCCTTGTCCGCGTACCTGCTGTCACGGGTGATGTACCAGGCCAGCGAGAGGGTGTAGGCGGCGAGGGCGTCCTCGCGTTCGTCGGTGCAGCCGTGGTTGGGGTCGGAGTACGAGCCGCATTCGACGACGGCGCGGGGCTTGGGGGTGCGTGACAGCGAGGCGTATTTGCTCGCCGTCATCGCGTCGAATGCGCTCTTCCAGGGCTGGGAGCCGGAGTTGACCTTACTTCGGGTGAGGTCGAGCTGTGCGGTGCCGACGAGGACGCCGGGGTGGGTGAAGGCGGTTGGCGCCGCGGTGGACGGGGCGCCTATGAGGAGGCCTGCCGTCAGGGCGCCGAGCAGGACACCGGCGACGAGGGTGAGCTTTCTGCGCATGGGGGGTGTGCCTTCCTGTCGAGATGCTCGATGGACGGGAGCTGTTCTCGTACATGAACGACAAGCGTTGATGTGAACACCTGTGATGGCTGGCGAACGTAAGGGGAAGCCACAACGCCGTCAAGGCCTGGCGCCGGAGCCATACGGAATCAACCACCTTGTCCCAGCGGGCACTTCAGTTTTCGAAGAAGAAGACGACGAAGAGGAGGAGGAGGAGAAGGAAGAGGAAGAAGAAGAGGGAAGCAGGGAGGAAGGGAGACAGGCAAAGGGCGGCCCCGGGGAGTCCTCTCCCCGGGGCCGCCCCGTTCGCTCCAGGCTCTACCCCCGACCCTTCACCAGATCCTTCAGGGCGATGTTCAGCTCCAGGACGTTCACCCTCGGTTCGCCCATGAAGCCGAGGACGCGACCGTCGACGTGGTCCTTGACCAGCTGACGCACCGTGGCCGCGGGCAGGTGGTTCTCCTTGGCGACCCTGGCGGCCTGCAGTTCGGCGTACTCCGGGGAGATGTGCGGGTCGAGGCCGGAGCCGGAGGAGGTGACGGCATCCGCCGGGACCGTCGACTCGGCGACGCCGTACGTCTCCGAGACCCACTTCTTGCGCTCCTGCACCGCCTTGACGAGGTCGGTGTTGGTGGCGCCCTGGTTGGAGGCGCCGGAGACCTGCAGGTCGTACTGCGTGTTGACGCCGTTGGTCTTGTTGCTGCCCAGTCCCGCCGAGGGGCGCGGCTGGAAGAACCTCAGGTCCGGAATCGGGTTGCCTTCCTTGTCCTCGCCCTTGTCGTAGCGCTGGCCGAGCAGCGAGGAGCCGACGACCTTGCCGTGGGAGCTCACCTCGGATCCGTTGGCCTTGTCGTGGAAGGCGGCCTGCGCCACTCCGGTGACCAGCAGCGGGTAGACGACGCCGCAGACCACGGTCAGTACGAGCAGTGCTCGCAGCCCCGCGCCCAGCAACCGGGCGGTGTTGCGTACCGAGTTGTTCATGTCGGTCACCAGCTCCTAAATCAGTGCAGCCCGGGGATGAGGGAGATGAGCAGGTCGATGAGTTTGATGCCGATGAACGGGGCGATCAGCCCGCCGAGTCCGTAGACGGCCAGGTTGCGGCGCAGCATCTTGTCGGCGCTGACCGGGCGGTACTGCACGCCCTTGAGGGCGAGCGGTACCAGGGCGACGATGATCAGTGCGTTGAAGATGATGGCCGAGAGGATCGCGGAGTTGGGGCTGGACAGTCGCATGATGTTGAGGGTGTCCAGGCCCGGGTAAGCCACCGCGAACATCGCCGGGATGATCGCGAAGTACTTCGCGACGTCGTTGGCGATCGAGAAGGTCGTCAGCGCGCCCCGGGTGATCAGCAGCTGCTTGCCGATCTCGACGATCTCGATGAGCTTGGTCGGGTTGGAGTCCAGGTCCACCATGTTCCCGGCCTCCTTGGCGGCCGAGGTCCCGGTGTTCATGGCCACGCCGACGTCCGCCTGGGCCAGCGCGGGGGCGTCGTTGGTGCCGTCGCCGGTCATCGCGACCAGCTTGCCGCCGGCCTGTTCGCGCTTGATGAGCGCCATCTTGTCCTCGGGCGTGGCCTCGGCGAGGAAGTCGTCCACGCCCGCCTCGTCGGCGATGGCCTTGGCCGTCAGCGGGTTGTCACCCGTGATCATGACGGTCTTGATGCCCATCTTGCGCAGCTCGACGAAGCGTTCGCGCATGCCGTCCTTGACGACGTCCTTGAGGTGGATGACGCCCAGGACGCGCGGGCCGCGCTCGTCTTCGAGGGCGACCAGCAGCGGGGTGCCGCCGGCCTGGGAGATGGCGTCGGTGAGCTGCCGGGCGTCGGCGGCGACCTCGCCGCCGCGCTCCTGGACCCAGGTGATGACCGAACCCGACGCGCCCTTGCGGATCTTGCGGTGCTGGCCGTCCTCGGTGACGTCCACACCCGACATCCGGGTCTGGGCGGTGAACGGTACCCATTCGGCGCCGGTCAGCTCACCCTGTTGGCGCTCGCGCAGTCCGTACTTCTCCTTTGCGAGGACGACGATGGAGCGGCCCTCGGGGGTCTCGTCGGCCAGTGAGGAGAGTTGGGCAGCGTCGGCGACCTCGGCCTCCGTGGTGCCGCGTACGGGGACGAACTCGGCTGCCTGGCGGTTGCCGAGGGTGATGGTGCCGGTCTTGTCGAGCAACAATGTCGATACATCGCCAGCCGCTTCGACGGCGCGTCCGGACATGGCCAGCACGTTGCGTTGGACGAGCCGGTCCATGCCGGCGATGCCGATGGCCGAGAGCAGCGCGCCGATCGTCGTCGGGATCAGGCAGACCAGCAGCGCCAGCAGCACGATCATGGGCTGTTCGGCGCCTGCGTAGATCGCGAACGGCTGGAGGGTGACGACCGCCAGCAGGAAGACGATGGTGAGCGACGCGAGCAGGATGTTGAGTGCGATCTCGTTGGGGGTCTTCTGCCGTGCGGCGCCCTCGACGAGGTTGATCATCCGGTCGATGAAGGTCTCGCCGGGCTTCGTCGTGATCTTGATGACGATGCGGTCGGAGAGCACCTTCGTGCCGCCGGTGACGGCGGAGCGGTCACCGCCGGACTCGCGGATCACCGGCGCCGACTCACCGGTGATGGCCGATTCGTCGACCGACGCGACACCTTCGACGACATCGCCGTCACCGGGGATGATGTCGCCGGCCTCGCAGACGACGAGGTCGCCGATGCGCAGTTCGGTGCCGGGTACCTGTTCTTCGGTCGTGCCGCTCAGGCGACGCGCCACGGTGTCGGTCTTGGCCTTGCGCAGGGTGTCGGCCTGCGCCTTGCCGCGGCCCTCGGCGACCGCCTCCGCCAGGTTGGCGAAGACGACGGTCAGCCACAGCCAGGCGGCGATCGCCCAGCCGAACCAGTCCGAGGGCGACGTGAGGGCGAAGACCGTGGTCAGGACGGAGCCGACCTCGACCACGAACATCACCGGGGACTTGACCATCACCCGCGGGTCGAGCTTGCGTATCGCGTCCGGGAAAGATTTGACCAGCTGCTTGGGGTCGAAGAGACCGCCGCCCACGCGGCCGTCGCCGGGCTTGTGCCCGCTGGGGACGTCCTGGTGCGGAGCGCGAGTCGGAGTGGCGGTGGACATGGAGCCGGGCTCCTCTGGTTTCACGGGGGCGGTCATGACAGGCCCTCCGCCAGCGGCCCGAGGGCCAGCGCCGGGAAGTAGGTCAGACCGGTGATGATCAGGATCGTGCCGACGAGCAGCCCGGCGAAGAGCGGCTTCTCGGTACGCAGGGTGCCCGCGGTCTCCGGGACCGGCTTCTGCTCGGCGAGCGAGCCGGCCAGTGCGAGCACGAACACCATCGGCAGGAAGCGCCCGAGCAGCATGGCCAGACCGATCGCGGTGTTGTACCAGGGCGTGTTGGCGTTCAGACCGCCGAAGGCGGAGCCGTTGTTGTTGGCGCCGGAGGTGAACGCGTACAGCACCTCGGAGAAGCCGTGCGAACCGGCGCCCAGCGCCTTGGTGTTGAGCATCGAGCCCAGCGCGTCCGGCAGCACCATCGAGGCGGCGGTGAAGCCGAGGACCAGCGTCGGGGTGATGAGGATGTAGCAGGCGGCGAGCTTGATCTCGCGGGTGCCGATCTTCTTGCCGAGGTACTCGGGCGTACGGCCCACCATCAGGCCGGCGATGAACACCGCGATGATCGCCATCACGAGCATGCCGTAGAGGCCGGAACCCACTCCACCGGGTGCGATCTCGCCGAGCATCATGCCGAGCAGCTGGATGCCGCCGCCGAACGCGGTGAAGGAGGAGTGGAAGGAGTCCACGGCCCCGGTGGAGGTCAGGGTGGTGGCCACCGAGAAGATCGCCGAGGAGCCGACGCCGAAGCGGGTTTCCTTGCCTTCCATGGCGGCGCCGGCGGCCTGCAGGGCCGGGCCGCCGTGGGCGAACTCGGTCCACATCATCAGCGCGGTGAAGCCGAGCCAGATGACGCCCATCGTGGCCAGGATCGCGTAGCCCTGCCGCACGTTCCCGACGAGCTTGCCGAAGGTACGGGTCAGCGCGAACGGGATGACGAGGATCAGGAAGACCTCGAAGAGGTTGGTGAAGGCGCCGGGGTTCTCGAAGGGGTGGGCGGAGTTGGCGTTGAAGTAGCCGCCTCCGTTGGTGCCCAGTTCCTTGATGACCTCCTGGGAGGCGACCGCGCCGCCGTTGGTCTGCTGTGAGCCGCCCATGAACTGGCCGACCTCGTGGATGCCGGAGAAGTTCTGCACGGCGCCGCAGGCGACCAGGACGAAGGCGCCGACGACGGCGATCGGGACGAGCACCCGGATCGTGCCGCGGACCAGGTCGGCCCAGAAGTTGCCGAGGTCGCCGGTGCGGGACCGGGCGAAGCCGCGGACCAGGGCGACGGCCACGGCCATGCCGGTGGCGGCGGAGACGAAGTTCTGCACCGCCAGGCCGGCGGTCTGCACGACGTGGCCCATGGCCTGCTCGCCGCTGTAGGACTGCCAGTTGGTGTTGGCGACGAAGGACGCCGCGGTGTTGAACGCCTGGTCGGGGCTGATCGACGCGAACCCGAGGGACAGCGGCATGCCGCCCTGGACGCGCTGCAGCAGGTACAGCAGGAGCACACCCACCGCGGAGAACGCCAGGACGCCGCGCAGATAGGCGGGCCAGCGCATCTCGGCGTCCGCATTGGCGCCGATGCAGCGGTAGACGACCTTTTCGATACGGAGGTGCTTGGGGGAGCTGTAGACGGCGGCCATGTAGTCGCCGAGGGGGCGGTACGCCAGGGCGAGCGCCGCGGTGAGCGCTATCAGCTGGAGCACGCCTGCGAGGAGGGGGCTCATGTCGCCCGCTGCGGCAGCAGCTATGGACACGTCAGAACCTCTCCGGGAAGACGAGCGCGAGGACCAGGTATCCGAGCAGGGCGACGGCAACGATCAGGCCGACGATGTTCTCGATGGTCACAGCTTCGTCACCCCCTTGGCGACGAGGGCCACCAACGCGAAGACCGCGATCGTGACGACGACGAAGGCCACGTCGGCCATCGTGTGCTCCTAGATGACTGGGGAGATGAGGACCTCCACAGCAAAGCGCCCTTCCCACGCGGCTCGAACTCTGTTGACGCCTCCCTTACGGCCATTAGCGCTCCGTTGACGGAACCCATACGCGCCCGTTCGTGACCTGCGCAAACGCCGAGGGCCCGGACCCCCTCAAAGGGGGTCCGGGCCCTTTCGACCCTCGCGATCCGGCCGAGATGCGGCCGTCTTCGCGCCGCTCGGCCGCGCGATCCGGTCAGCGGATCTCGGTGATCTCCGGTCCGCGCTCCAGGCGCTCCACGCCGCCGCCGAAGCGGGACTGCTCGGCCGATTCCTGCTGCACGCCGTCCGGCACCATCTGGGCGTCGTCCGGCAGCTTCAGCACGATCGGGTCACGCGGCGCCATCGGGCCGTCGCCGCGGACGATGACGGTGTCCCGGAAGATGTGCTCCAGCACGCCCGCGGCCTGCGGCTGCACCGCGCCCTGGCCGGAGATCACCCCGCGCAGGAACCACCGGGGGCCGTCGACACCGACGAAGCGCACGACCTGCACTCCGTTGGTGCCGTCCGGCAGCTGCACGGGTACCTGGGCGCGCAGCTCCCAGCCCAGCGGGCCCTCGACCTCGTCGATGACCCCGCCCTGCTGGGTGATGCCGGCGGCGATCTCCTCGCGCACCTCGCCCCAGATGCCCTCGTTCCTGGGAGCGGCGAAGGCCTGCAGCTGTACGGCGCTGTCCTGCAGCACCACCGTCGCGGCGACGATCGCGTCACCGGCGACCTCCACCCGCAGCTCCATGCCCTCGACACCGGGCACGTACAGGCCGCCGAGGTCCACCCGGCCCTCACCGGGCTCCTTGACCTCCGACGAGTCCCAGGGACCGTCGGGGCGCGGCGCGGGCGGAAGGTTGAGCCGCGCCGGCGTCGCCTCGCCCTCGTCGGCACCGTTCACCGCGTGCTCGCCGGCGAGCGTGGTGTCCTTGGCCGACTCTTCAGAAGCCTCGTTCTTCTTGCGACGTCCGAACACGTCACTGTCCTTCCCGGTCGGCACCGACCGATGCGTATTCATTCCCGCCCGTGGAGCCGCCCACCGCCGCATGACCGCCGGTGGAACCGAATCCCCCCTCGGCCCGCGCCGAGCCGGGAAGTTCCGCCACCTCGTGGAAGCGCACCTTCTCGACCTGCTGGACGACCAATTGGGCGATCCGGTCGAACCTCTCGAACCGCACACTCTCGCGCGGATCCAGATTGACCACGATCACCTTGATCTCTCCACGGTACCCGGCATCCACCGTCCCGGGGGCATTGACCAGCGCCAGTCCGCAGCGCGCTGCGAGCCCGGACCGCGGGTGCACGAACGCCGCGTACCCGTCGGGCAGCGCGATCGACACCCCGGTGGGCAGCACGGCGCGCTCCCCCGGCGCCAGCTCGGCGGCCTCGGTGGTCACCAGATCCACGCCCGCGTCGCCGGGGTGTCCGTACGACGGAACGGGCACGTCCGGGTCCAGCCGCCGCAGCAGTACATCCACCGGATTCCGTACCTGACTCACGGGTTCACCTCAAAGGCACGCGCTCGTTTGACCTGGTCCGGGTCGGCCATCGCCGCCTGGATCTCCTCGGTCCTTCCGTTGTCGATGAAGTGGTCGACCTTCACCTCGATGAAGACGGCCTCGGCGCGCACGGCGACCGGGCCGTCCGGGCCGCCTATCCGGCCCACGGCCGTCGAGTAGATCTTCCGCCCGTGCACGGCGGTGACCCGCGCGTCCAGATGCAGCACCGTGCCGAGCGGCACCGGCCGCAGGAAGTCGGTCTCCAGCCGGCCGGTCACCGCGATCACCCGCAGCAGCCAGTTCAGCGAGCCGAGCGTCTCGTCCAGCGCGGTGGCCAGCACTCCGCCGTGCGCCAGACCGGGCGCGCCCTGGTGGGCCTCCTTGACGGTGAACTCGGCCCGTACGCTCACGCCGTCCCCGGCCCGCGCCTCCAGGTGCAGACCGTGCGGCTGGCCCGTGCCGCAGCCGAAGCAACGGTCGTAGTGCGCGCCGAGGAGTTCGCCGGGCGCCGGACCGTCGGGGTGCCGGACCGGCGCGACGGCGTCCTTCGGCGGCGTCAGCCGCGGCGACTCCGTCCTCGTTCTGTCAGTTCCACTCACGAGTGCAGACCCTACCCGCGCGCGTAAGGGGCCCGCGCCGCCGTGCCAAGCTGGGTTCATGCAGTCGTACGAAGAACGCCTCACCGCGCCCCGGTCCTGGTGGGTGATCGCCGCGCTGATCGGCATCGCCTGCGCCCTGATGCTGCTCCCCCTGGGGACGCTGCCGATGCTCGGCGGGCTGATCGGCGGTGCCGCCCTGTCCGCGGTGGCGGTGAGCTCGTACGGCTCGGTACGGATCCGGGTGGTGGGTGACGCGCTGATCGCCGGCGACGCGAAGATCCCGGCGTCGGCGCTGGGCGAGGCCAGGGCCCTGGACGCGGACGAGGCGCTGGCGTGGCGTACGCACAAGGCCGACGCCCGCGCGTTCATGCTGCTGCGCAGCTATGTCCGCACCGCGGTGCGGGTGGAGATCACGGATCCGGACGACCCGACGCCCTACGCGTACCTCTCGACGCGGCAGCCGGAGCGTCTGGTGGCGGCGCTGACGGCCGTACGCGGCTGACCGGCGCCGCGGGGCGCCCCGTCAGCCTTCAGGCGTGGGGAGGGCGTCCCAGGGGACCTGCTTCGCACGCAGGTCCCGGCGGACCTTCTCGGCGAGTCTCCTGGTGGCGCGGCGGTTCATGAACGCGCCGACGGCGGCGCCGATCATGAACGGCATGAGGTTGGGCAGGTTGCGCAGCGTGCGCTTCATGATCTGCTGACGCAGTTCGCGCTTCATCTGCCCGCCGAGCGCGATGTTCAGCGAGGCCGGTGCGGCGATGTCGATGCCCCGCTCCTCGGACCAGGACGTCAGGCAGGCCATCGCGCGCTGCCGGAGGTTGCCCGCGGGGCGCAGCCCGTAGACCTCGTGCAGCTCGGCGATCAGCTTGATCTCGACCGAGGCCACGCCGGTGATCTCGGCGGCCAGCTCGGCCGGCATGGCGGGCGGAGCGGGCAGCATCGCCGCCGCGCCGACGCCCGCGCCGACGGCGGCGGTGCCCGCACAGGCACCCGCGACCAGCTTGTCGGCCAGCTCCTCGGGGGTCAGGCCGGGGAACTGGGCGCGCAGCGTGGCGAGGTCGCGGACCGGGATCCGCGGGGCGGTGGCGATGAGGCGATCGGCGATCGCGGCGATCCCCAGCCGCAGCCGGCCGCCTGTTCGGCCCGCGGGGCCGGCCAGGGCCGCGAGCGAGGCCCTGCGGCCTCGCTCCCGCGGTGCACCGGTCGTCCGCTCCGTGGGAAGGGCGGTCGGATCGGCGGGCACGGGCGCGGTTTCCTCGCGTGGTCGTGCGCCGGCCGCCGGGCCGCTGTCGCCCTTGGGGCCCTTACGGAACGGGTTCACGCCTGCCACGGCGTAGGCCGGTCTCAGGCCGCGCAGTCGCGGCAGATCGGCTGCCCGTTCTTGTCCTCCGCGGCGAGCTGGCTGCGGTGGTGCACCAGGAAGCAGCTCATGCACGTGAACTCGTCCTGCTGCTTGGGCAGCACGCGCACGGCGAGCTCTTCGTTGGACAGGTCGGCGCCGGGCAGCTCCAGGCCCTCAGCCTGCTCGAACTCGTCGACGTCGACGGCAGAGGCGGACTTGTCGTTCCGCCGCGACTTCAGTTCCTCGATGCTGTCCTCGTTGAGGTCGTCATCGGTCTTGCGTGGAGTGTCGTAATCCGTAGCCATTTTCGCTCTCCCCCTCTGGGTGTCTGCGGTGTCTCAGCGCTCGTAACGCGTGAGAGGCCGGACTTGTGCCCGACCTGAGGCGGAGATTTTGCCTCACATCAAGGTCTGTTACTCAATCGACACCCAACCGCACCCCTGAAGAGGTGATCGGTTTGGATGGCGATCAGGACCGTACACGGTCCGAATGTCGCACCTCGCGCAGCCCATCACCTGTACTTCCCGTAATCCGGCCCCCCGGAAACCCGGACTTCCCCGGCATTCCGCATGGCATTTCGATCACGGAGCGTAGATGGCTGGAAATTCGCGCCTGTGAGCGATCACACACACGCAGACCGGCGGTCGGACCGGTGCAATTCCGCGCAAAGCGAACTTGGCGAAGGATCCCCGCCCGACCCCCTTTTCGTCAAACCGGGAGGCGAGACGGTGTACGGCCGCGAGACGGGCGATCGTACGCACTGATGTCCGACCGTCGCCCACGGGGGTGCCGGTCGCTCCAGCGGCCGTACAACCGCCCTGTCGCCCTGCTCAGAGCGGTAGGACGACGCGCATGGTCAGGCCGCCGCCCTCGCGGGGTTCGGCGGTGATGCTGCCGTCGTGGGCGCGCACCACCGAGCGGACGATGGACAGGCCCAGCCCCACGCCCTTGTCGCTGCCGGTGCGCTCGGTGCGCAGCCGCCGGAAGGGCTCGAAGAGGTTCTCCACCTCATAGGCGGGGACCACCGGCCCGGTGTTGGCCACCACCAGCACCGCACACCCCGCCGCGGGCTCGGTGGTGACCTCCACCCAGCCGTCCTCGGCGATGTTGTAGCGCACCGCGTTCTGCACCAGATTCAGCGCGATCCGCTCCAGCAGCACACCATTGCCCTGCACGAAGACCTGCTGCCGCACCCCGCGCAGCGCCACCCCCTTGGCCTGCGCCTCCCCCCGCATCTGGTCCACCGCCTGCGCGGCCACCTCCGACAGATCCACCGGCCGCTTGTCCACGACCTTGTTCTCACTACGGGCCAGCAACAACAGACCCTCCACCAACTGCTCACTGCGCTCATTGGTCGCCAGCAACGTCTTGCCCAACTGCGCCAACTCCGCCGACGCCCCCGGATCGGCCAGCTGCACCTCCAACAGCGTCCGATTGATCGCGAGCGGCGTCCGCAACTCATGCGACGCATTCGCCACGAACCGCCGCTGCGACTCAAACGCCCGGTCCAACCGGTCCAACATCTCATCGAAGGTGTCCGCGAGCTCCTTGAGCTCGTCATCCGGCCCACCCAACTCGATCCTGCGATGCAGATCCGAACCCGCCACCCGCTGCGCCGTACGCGTGATCCGCCCCAACGGCGCCAGCACCCGCCCCGCCATCGCATAACCGAACGCGAACGCCACCACCGTCAGACCCAGCAGCGCCAGCAGGGAGCGGTTGAGGAGGCTGTTGAGGGCCACCGCGCGCTGTTGCTGGAGGCACTGGTTGACGGCTTCCTGGAGCAGCGGCCCGGACGTCTGGGTGGGCAGGTCGCAGATGTCGCTGGTCGACTCGAACTTGCCGCCGAGGATCTTCAGCGGCAGCGCGCTGCCGTCGTGCAGGGCGTCCGCGGCCAGCATGTAGATGATCGTCAGCAGCACGATCCCCGCCATCAGGAACATGCCGCCGTACAGCAGCGTCAGCCGTATCCGGATGGTGGGTCGCAGCCACGGGAACGGCCGGATGTTGACCGGCCGGGGGTCCCAGGTGGGCTTGGGCGGCATGGGCGGCGGTGGGGCCGCCGGCTTGGAGAACGAGGGCAGGGAGGGCATCGACGGTCAGATCCGGTATCCCGAGCCGGGGACGGTGACGATCACCGCGGGCTCGCCGAGCTTGCGGCGCAGGGTCATGACGGTGACCCGTACGACGTTCGTGAACGGGTCGGTGTTCTCGTCCCAGGCCTTCTCCAGGAGCTGCTCGGCCGAGACCACCGTGCCCTCGCTGCGCATCAGGACCTCCAGCACCGCGAACTCCTTCGGGGCGAGCTGGACCTCCTTGCCGTCGCGGAACACCTCGCGGCGATTGGGGTCGAGCTTGATGCCGGCCCGCTCGAGGACGGGCGGCAGCGCGACGGTCGTACGCCGCCCCAGGGCCCGTACCCGGGCCGTGAGCTCGGTGAAGGCGAACGGCTTGGGGAGGTAGTCGTCGGCGCCGATCTCCAGGCCCTCGACGCGGTCGCTGACGTCGCCGGAGGCGGTGAGCATCAGGACGCGGGTGGGCATCCCCAGCTCGACGATCTTGCGGCAGACATCGTCACCGTGGACGACCGGCAGGTCGCGGTCGAGCACGACGACGTCGTAGTCGTTGACCGCGATCCGTTCCAGGGCGGCAGCGCCGTCGTAGACCACGTCGACGGCCATGGCCTCCCGGCGCAGTCCGGTGGCCACCGCATCGGCGAGCAGCTGCTCGTCCTCGACGACGAGAACACGCACGTCGCTAGTCCTTCCTCAGGGCCCTTTCGGGCAGCACAAACAATGTCTGGGAGTGCTTCCATCCTGCCCTGAACAGCTATAAACCGGCGGTAAGACGGGTGCCGGGCGGCCGCGAGGGGGTCCGCGGAGCCCGACGGGCAGGATTCCCGGGCGGGTTGAGGTTTCCCTGAGGTTGCTCGTGGGGAGGACGACTGCACACCCGCGATCACGCCCTGTTTTTTCGGCGACCCGCCATGAACTAGTTCCATCGCAGGGACCACGCCGTGATCACCCACCCGTCGGCACACCCCCGTGCCACCGACCCACGACGAGGGGGCGCACATGGACGCGTTCACCGCAGGCATTCTGCAGCGCATAGAGAAGACCGAAGAGGATCTGGACCAGGCCCGCGCTGCGGGCGATGACTTCCTCGCCGAGGTCGAACAGGCCGAGCTCGAGGACCTGCAGCGACTGGCGAGCGAGCACGGTGTGCGCTACGGGGCGGTCAGCAACGCCTGACCCCGCGCCGGCGTACGACGGCAGCGGGGGGGGGGGGGGGGGGGGGGGGGGGGGGGGGGGGGGGGGGGGGGGGGGGGGGGGGAGGGCGGGGGGGGGGGGGGGGGCGGCGCC
>NZ_JBWKCJ010000051.1:0-12358 GCF_056436545.1 Streptomyces sp. NPDC043738
CACACCCCCAACAAAAACTGACCGCCCCCCCCTCCCCCCCCCTCCCCCCCCCCACCCCCCCCCCCCCCCCCCCCCCCCCCCCCCCCCCCCCCCCCGGTTTCAGGTATCGGGGCACGTCGTGTGCATCGGGGCGCGCCCTCCCTATCCGGGGTATTTCGGGACGTGACGATCCTCACGCTCCCTTCACAGAACGGCAATGCGTTGTTTACCGTTCAATCGGGTGTGCGGTGCGGCGACGCACCCGCCCCGAATCGCCCCGGCCAGTTCCCCCCGTCTGGCCGGGGCTTCGTCATACCGTCCACGGCATCGCGGCGAGGATTGACGCCTGCGGAGGCTGTCGAGGTGCGGGGGTGCGGAGCCCGGCGCACGCTGGAGGCATGTCCGAGCATCCGCCTGTCATCGTGCACCCGCCGACGCCCTCTGGTGGTCGACGGGTGACCGTACGCGGGCAGATCGTCGGCCTGGCACACGGCCGCGGTGATGTCGCCGAGTTCCTCCGTCGCGCGGGAGTCGCCGACCCGGCCGAGGACATCCGGCTCGATGACCCCCGACTCGTCGAGTGGCGCGGCGGCTCTCTGGACGACTGGCCGATGCCGTCGCCGTGACGCGCGACCACCGGTTGCCGCGAGGGGCGCCCACCACGCTGTCAGTGGCGGGGGGTATGAATGACAGGGACAGCGGTCACGTCGTGGACGGCGGCAATGATGCAGAGGAACGGGGGCTGGGCATGAGCGACAGCGGGGACGGCGGCTCCGGCGGCGACTCGTATGACGCCGGCGGCGCGACGAGGAGCAGGTCCGGATCCGATGCACCGGGGAGTCTGGACGTCATACGCAGAGCCATGCGCTGGGAGACCCTGGCGATCGTCCTGATCCTGGTGCTCCTCACCGTGGTGGCGTCATAGAGCGATGCCGTAGGGCGCGGCCATAGACGTGCGCACGGCACTCCCCACCACTCTCCGCACGGTCGTCGGCGCGGTCCCCGGCGTCCGAGCACCCCGTCCGATTTCCGCCAGCGTCGCCGCCCGGCCTGCCGCACAGTGGACTCTGTGATGAACGAGGACAGCAGGTACGAGGCGGTGCGCAGCAGAGACGCCCGGTTCGACGGTGCGTTCTTCTTCGCCGTGTCCACGACGGGGATCTACTGCCGCCCGAGCTGCCCGGCCACCACGCCGCGGCGGCGCAATGTCACCTTCTTCCCGACCTCGGCGGCCGCGCAGGGCTCGGGCTTTCGCGCCTGCCGCCGCTGCCGGCCCGACGCGGTGCCCGGCTCGGCCGAGTGGAATGCCCGTGCCGATGTCGTCGGCCGCGCCATGCGGCTGATCGGCGACGGAGTGGTGGACCGGGAGGGGGTGTCCGGACTGGCCGCGCGGCTCGGCTACAGCGCGCGGCAGGTGCAGCGGCAGCTGGCCGCGGAGCTCGGCGCCGGGCCGGTGGCGCTGGCGCGGGCGCAACGCGCCCACACCGCCCGGGTCCTGCTGCAGACCACCGGCCTGCAGGCCGCCGAGGTCGCCTTCGCGGCCGGGTTCGCCAGCGTGCGCCAGTTCAACGACACCATCAAGGAGATCTACGCGCTCACCCCCAGCGCGCTGCGCGCCGCCCGTCCCGGTAGGTCGCCCCGACGCGGTCCGACGGTCCCGCCCGCCACCCCCGGTGTACTGCCGCTGCGGCTCGCCTACCGCGGACCGTACGCCGCGCGGGAGATCTTCGACCACCTCCAGCGGCGCGCGATCACCGGCGTCGAGGAGGTGACCGGCGAGCCCGGGGCCCGTACCTACCGGCGCACCCTGCGGCTGCCGAACGGCCCCGGTGTCGCCGAGGTCGACGAGTCGCCCGGAGCCGGCTGGCTGGAGTGCCGGCTGCACCTGACCGAGCTGCGCGATCTGACCACCGCCAGCCAGCGGGTGCGCCGCCTGTTCGACCTGGACGCCGATCCGTACGCGGTGGCCGAGCGGCTCGCCGCGGACCCGGTCCTGGCACCGCTGGTGGACCGGCGCCCAGGGCTGCGCTCCCCGGGCACGCCCGCCCCGCACGAGCTCGCGGTCCGCGCGGTACTCGGCCAGCAGGTCTCGGTCGCCGCGGGCCGTACGCTCGGCGGCGCGCTGGTCGCCGCATACGGGGAGCCGCTGCCCGGAGCGACGGGCGGGCTCACCCATCTCTTCCCGCGTGCCGAGGACCTGGCGCAGGCCCCGCTCGCCGAACTCGGCATGCCCGAGCAGCGGCGGAACACCCTGCGCACCCTTGGTGCCGCGCTCGCCGACGGCACCGTCACCCTCGATGCCGGGGCGGACCGGGACGAGGCCGAGCGCCGGCTCCTCGGCCTGCGCGGCATCGGCCCCTGGACCGCCGGCTACATCCGGATGCGTGCCCTGGCGGACCCCGATGTGCTGCTGCCCGGCGACGCGGCGGTACGCGCCGGAATGCGCCGGGCCGGGGCTCCGACGGACGATCTGCAGGTCCTTGCGCCGGCCTGGCGCCCGTGGCGCTCCTACGCGATGCACCACTTCTGGAACGCGCCGGCCGCAGCGGAGGAGGCCGGACCACCGCGGCACCGCCCGTAACGGAACGAACCGCCTCCGCAGACCGACCCACCTACCGACCCACCTACCAACCGACACACCTACCGACCCACGTCCGCAGACCACGGAAAGAACAGGACCATGACGCGCTACACCATGCTCGACAGCCCGCTGGGTGAACTCCTCCTGGTGGGCGAGGAATCGGCCACCGCCCCCGGTGGCACCGCACTCGCCTCGCTGACCGTGCCCGGCCAGAAGGGCGGCGCGAGCGTCCGGGACGACTGGACGCACACCCCCGAGGCGTTCGCCGAGATCGCGCGCCAGCTGCGCGCCTACTTCGACGGGACGCTGACCCGCTTCGACATCGAGTTCGCGGCCGCCTCGCGCACGGGCACGGACTTCCAGCGGCGCGTGTGGCAGGCGCTGGAGGCGATTCCGTACGGGACCACGACGACCTACGGACGGATCGCCGCCGACATCGGTGCGGCGCGGGGCGCGGTGCGCGCCATCGGCACGGCGATCGGCGCCAATCCGCTGCTCGTCGTCCGGCCCTGCCACCGGGTGATCGCCGCGGACGGATCCCTCTCGGGCTACGCGGGCGGGCCGGACCGCAAGCGGCAGCTCCTCGGCCTGGAGGGCGCCGTACCGGACGCCGCCTGAGCGCGCCCGCCGCCGGCCGGCCGTGCGCCGCCCCCTGAACGCCGACGCCCACAGGAGCCCGCCATGACCACCACGACCACCAAGCGCCGAACCCGTCACGCGGTCCTCGCCGACCGGGTCGCGGCCGCCGACTGGACGGCGGTCGGGGAGGAACTCGACGCCACGGGGTGCGCCCTGACCCCGCGTCTGCTCACTCCGGCCGACCGCCGCGCGCTCGTCGCCCTGTACGACGACGCCGACCGCTTCCGCTCGACCGTCGACATGGCCCGGCACCGATTCGGCTCGGGGCAGTACCGCTACTTCGCCGACCCGCTGCCCGGACCGGTCCAGGCGCTGCGGGAGGCGTTCTACCCGTATCTGCTGGGGACCGCCCGCGACTGGGCGGAGAAGCTCGGCAGGCCGGCGCCCTGGCCGGACACCCTGGGGGAGTGGCTTGCCCGGTGCCACGAAGCCGGCCAGACCAAGTCCTCGCAGATCCTGCTGCGTTACGGTGCGGGCGACTGGAACGCGCTGCACCGCGATCTGTTCGGGGAGATGGTCTTCCCGCTCCAGGTCGTCATCGGCCTGGACGAGCCTGGCGCCGACTACACCGGCGGGGAGTTCCTCCTGGTCGAGCAGCGGCCGCGAGCCCAGTCCCGCGGCACCACCACGGTCCTCCCCCCGGGCCACGGCCTGATCTTCACCACCCGGGACCGTCCCGTACGCTCCGCCCGGGGCTGGTCGGCGGGGGCCGTGCGCCACGGAGTCAGCACCGTCCGCTCCGGCCGCCGGCACTCCCTGGGACTGGTCTTCCACGACGCCTGAGACCCGGCCCAGGGAGGTGCCCGACGGGGTCAGAGCACGGAGCCGCCGGTGACGTCGATGCGCTGGCCGGTGATCCAGCGGGAGTCGTCCGACGCGAGGAACGCGGCGGCGTCCGCGATGTCGGCGGGCTTGCCGATCCGGTTGAACACCGAATATGCCGCCAGCGCGGCCCGTCCCTCGGGAGTCGACCTGCGCACCGCGGTCACATCGGTCTCGACCCAGCCGGGGGCGAGGGTGTTGACCGTGATGCCGCGGTCGCCGAGCTCCTTGGCGAGGGCGAGCGTCAGGGTGTCCAGCCCGCCCTTGGCGATGCTGTAGGCGATCTGTGAGGGGTGCGCCGTACTCGTCACCGCCGACGAGACGTTGATGATGCGTCCGCCGTCCCGCATCCGGCGCAGACCGTGCTGGACGATGAAGAGCGGGGCCTTGGTGTTCACCGCGAGGGTGCGGTCGAACTCCTCGGGAGTCACCTGGTCTATCCGCCCGGGGAAGTTGAGCCCCGCGTTGTTCACGAGGATGTCGAGGCCGGGCTCCGCGCCGCAGGCGGCGAGTTCGGCGTCGAAGGCGGCGAAGAGGGCCTCGGCATCGCCCGGGACCCCCAGTTCCGCGCCGATGACGAACGCCCGGCCGCCGGCGCCGGTGATGCTTTCGGCCGTTTCCTTGGCCGCGGTGTCGTTGCTGCCGTAGTGGACGGCGACCAGGGCGCCGTCCTGGGCCAGGCGCTGTGCGATGGCCCGGCCGATTCCCCGGCTGGAGCCGGTCACCAGCGCGGTCTTCCCCTTGAGGTCACCCATGGTCGTTTGGCCTTTCCTGTGCTTGTGGCGGGCATGCCGTCACCGGCTGCGGTCCCTCGCCGGGCGGCGACGGCGCGTGCACGTACAGCCGCGAGGCACTGGGGGCGTGCGGCCGGTGAGCTGTGTCGTCAGCCGCGGGCGTCCAGTGCCGTGAGGGTGGAGACGAACACCGGCTCACCGTCCTGCAAGCCGGTGACCTGGACCATTCTGGTGCAGGGCAGAGCCGGCGGGACCCAGCGGGCCTCGATCACGCAGGGGGTGCCGTGCTCGGCGTAGCGGAGGAACTCCGTGCCGAGGGCGTACGGCACGAAGCCGTCGGGGGCGGTCAGGGCGTGGGCGGCCTGCTGCGCCGCATCGAGCAGCACCATGCCGGGAACATGATCGTTCGCCGGGTTCACCACCGCGGCGTGGTCGGGCGCGATGCGCAGCAGCCAGCGATCGGGCCGGTCGGTGGGGGAGAGGAGGACGTCGTGGGCGGTGGCGCTGCCGGTCAGTTGGGGCGGGACGGATGCCGGGAGCGGTCCGGGGGCGCGCCGCGCGGTCAGACGTTCGCCGCGGATCCGGCGGTAGACGGCGGGCGAGGTGACGGTGACATGGGAGTGGCCCGTCGCCACGATCCGCCCCGCCGAGCGCAGGGTCATGTCGAACCGGCCGCTGGTCAGCGTGCCGGCCCGCATGCGCATCCGGCTGCAGACGACGTCGATCGTGAGGGGCGTGGCACGGTCCCCGATGTCGAGGTGCGGGGAGTGCGCGGCGAAGATCAGGTCGCCCAGGATGAAGTGGTGGCCGACCGGTACGCCGAGTTCGGTGTGGGAGAGCAGCAGCCCCGCCTGGCGGATGGTCTCACCGATGAGGATGAGGCGGTGGCCGTCCTGGTTGACGGTGAAGTATCCGTGGTCGCTGGGCCACTGGGCGGTGACCGAGAAGCGGGAGTCGTCCAGTCTGCGCCAGGAGGAGACCAGAATGTCGTCGACGATGGGACGGTGCACGTACTCGCGGCGGACCGGGGCTCCGGGAAGGGGGCGGGGCGCGGCGCGCAAGCCGGGTTCCAGTGGCATGTGATGCGGGGCTTCGCGCTGAACTGTGTCGCTGACGTGCAACGCATCGCTCACGGCTGCCCCCAGGCGTCTCTACGGGATGAGGTCCATCGCTGATAAGATACGTACCATCCGGTTTTATTTTCAATGCCGGGCTGGGGGAAAGGGGAAATAGGCTGGTGGGGCGGTGACTTGACCGGTGGCCGACGCCCGCGGAATGTGAAGCTTCGACTGACAGGAGGCGTCCTGTGGCACAACAGGACCGCGCGATCCGGACCCGACGAGTGATCTTGGAGGCGGCCGCGGCGGTATTCGACGAGCAGGGCTACGACCGCGCGACGATCGCCGAGGTCCTCGATCGCGCCGGTGTGACGAAGGGCGCCCTGTACTTCCACTTCGCCTCCAAGGAGCAGCTGGCGCTCGCCGTGCTCGAGGAGCACGTGACCGACATCGCCGTGGAGCCGCAGCAGATCAAGCTGCAGGAGTTCGTCGATTCCGGCCAGGTCCTGGCGTTCCGGCTGCGCAGCGACCCGATGCAGCGCGGGGCGGCCCGGCTGGCGGTCGAGCAGGGGTCCAACCACCTGGACCGCAAGCGGTCGATGCTCTCGTGGACCGTGTTCGTCGAGGGTCTGCTGACCGATGCGCGGGCGCGCGGGGAAATCCTGGACAGCGTCGTGATCCATGAGACCGCCGAGCTGTTCGTCGGTGCGTTCGCCGGGATCCAGATGATGTCCCATGCGCTGACCAATCAGGCCGACCTCTGCCACCGGCTGACCGTCTTCTTCCAGCACACCCTGCCGAGCATCGCGGTGCCGGCCGTCCTCGGCAGACTCAACCTGGACCCGGAGCGCGGTGCGAGGCTGGATGCCGCTCTTCGGCGCGGCGCGGAGGCCGGCGCCGTCGCCGAGGCTCATGCCGGTGCCGGCACCGATGTCGATGCTCATGCCGGTGCCGAGGGCGCCGTGCACTGAACGGCGCCGGACCACGGTGGCCGATGCGGCCGAGTCCACGGCCTTCCGGAGCGGTGAAAAAAACCGCACAGGCGGTGTGGTCGAGGCGGAAGAGGCACGGCCGTGTGAGGCGTATCACCTCTGCCGTCCAGGGTGTTGACCGGGCGGCGGAACAGGCCCCCGCGATACAACGTTCGTCATGCACGTATCCATCGCCCCACCGCACTCCCCCCTGCCGTCCCGGAGGCCGCACGCATGACGCAGACGACGGACCAGTCGCCCGAGAGGACGGCCACCGCCGTTCCCCCGGTGTCCGACCCGACCGCGGGCGGCCGCCGAAGAGCCCGCGGCGGCATCGTCCCGGTCCTCGCCTTCGCCGGCATCGCCGTCGCGGTGATGCAGACGCTGCTCGTGCCGGTCATCAAGGACCTGCCGGTGCTGCTCGACACGGCACCCAGCAACGCCACATGGGTCATGACGGCCACCCTCCTCGCGGGCGCCGTCTCGACGCCCATCATGGGGCGGCTCGGCGACCTCCACGGCAAGCGGCGGATGCTGTTGACCAGCCTCGCGGTCATGGTCGTCGGCTCGCTGATCTGCGGATTCACCAGCGACCTGGTCATCATGATCATCGGTCGGGCGCTGCAGGGCTTCGCCATGGGCGCGATCCCGCTCGGCATCGGCATCATGCGCGACGAGCTGCCGCGCGAGCGGCTCGGCTCGGCCATGGGCCTGATGAGCTCGTCGATCGGCGTCGGCGGCGGACTCGCGCTGCCGGCCGCCGCGCTGGTGGCCCAACACGCCGACTGGCACACCCTGTTCTTCGGCGCCGCCGGGCTCGGCGTGCTGTCGATGCTGCTCACCCTCCTTGTCGTACCGGAGACTTCGGTACGCGCCCAGGGGCGCTTCGACGTGATCGGCGCCCTCGGGCTGTCCGCCGGTCTGGTGGCCCTGCTGCTGCCCATCACCAAGGGCAGCGACTGGGGCTGGAGTTCGCCCACCACCCTCGGCCTCTTCGGTGTCGCCGCCGTCGTGCTGGTGCTGTGGGGAGTGATGGAGCTGCGGATCGCCGACCCGCTGGTGGACCTGCGGACCACGGCCCGCCGCGAGGTGCTGCTGACCAACCTCGCCTCGATCACGGTCGGTGTGGCGTTCTACGCGATCTCGCTGGTCCTGCCGCAGCTGCTGCAGCTGCCCGAGTCGACCGGCTACGGGCTCGGCCAGTCCATGGTGGTGGCCGGGCTGTGCGTGGCGCCGCTCGGCGTGACGATGATGTTCGTCGCCCCGCTGTACGCGCGGATCGCGGCCCGGCGCGGCCCCAAGGTCTCGCTGCTGATCGGCATGCTCGTCATAGCCATCGGCTACGGCGCGGGCATCGGCCTGATGAGCGCCCCCTGGCAGACCGTCATCGTCGCGGTGGTCGTCGGTGCCGGCATCGGCCTGGCGTACTCCTCGCTGCCCGCGCTGATCATCGGTGCCGTCGATCCGTCCGAGACCGGCGCCGCCAACGGTCTGAACACCCTGATGCGATCGATCGGCACCTCGGTGTCCAGCGCCGTGATCGGCATGGTGCTGGCCCATATGTCCCAGCGCGTGGGACCGGCCACGATCCCCACGCTGGCCGGCTTCCGGGTCGCCTTCCTAATCGCCACCGCCGCGGTGCTCGTCGGCGTCGCCCTGGCCTCCTTCCTGCCGTCGCAGCGCACGGAGTCCCGCCCGACCCTGGTGGCGCAGAGCACGGACGACGCGGAGGACGCGGACGGTGCGCAGGACGCGGACGGCGTGGCGGCCGGTGCCGCCACGGCCGGCGCGCGGACCTCCCCGGGACCGTCCGCCCCCGCTCCCGCCGCCGCGAACCACCGGCCCGCCGGATTCCGCGGCCGCGTCCTGGACCACTCCGGCGCGCCGGTCACGGGCGCGAGCGTCACCCTCATCGACCGACAGGGCCGGCAGGCCGGCGTCACCACGGCCGCAGCGGACGGCGGCTTCGCCCTCGCCGCGCCCGCCGCCGGCACCTACGTCCTGACCGGCGCCGCGCCCGGCCACGCCCCCTACGCGGCCTCCGCCCGGTACCGGGGCGAGGGCCCGCCGGTGGAGGTGGACCTGATCCTCGCGGGCACCGGCCGGCTGGGCGGCGTCCTGCTCGGCGGCCGGGAGGGCACGCCACTGGCCGGCGGGAGCATCGTTCTCACCGATGCCGGCGGTGAGGTGGTGGCCCGCACCACGTCGGGTACGGCAGGCGACTGGGAGTGCGCACAGCTGCCGCCGGGCGCCTACACCCTGGTCCTCGGCGCCCCCGGCCATCGGCCGCAGGCCCGTGCGCTGGAGCTGTCCGGCGGGCAGCCGGCCCGCCAGGACGCCCGGCTGCAGCCGACGGCCATGGTCCGCGGCACGGTACGCGGACCGCAGGGCCGGCCGCTCGCCGACGCGGCCGTGACCCTCGTCGAGGACGGCGCGGTCGCCGGGTACGCCCTCACCGGCGCCGACGGAGGCTTCGCCTTCGATGACCTGACCGGCAGTCACTACACCCTCACCGCGGCCGGCTATCCGCCGCACGCCACCCCGGTATCCCTCGCCGCCGGCGCCGACGCGACCTGCGATGTGGTCCTGGAGCCGGCCCAGCCGGCCGCCGGCCGGCGCTGACCGGGGGCCGCGCGAAGGTGCGGGCGTGGCAGGCGCCGCGCACCTTCGCACGGCCACCGGCCCCCGCCACGGGCCACCGGCCACCGTGCGGGCGGTTGCACTTTCCGCGGCGGCGCTTGCACTTTCGTCCGGCTCTCCTTGTCACCCCCTCGCCCGTACTCAACGATGTGGCTGCCATGGGCACCTCGCCATCGGCGTGTCGGACGGCTTCGCACCGGCCCCGCGACACGCCGCGGTACCGAAAGGGGAGAGACCATGCCCGTCCCCCGACGCACCCCGGGGCTGCGGAGCGGAGCGACCGTCACCGCCCTGACCGTCCTCGTCGCCCTCGCCGCGCCGCAGGCGGGGGCGACACCCGCCGCCGCGCCGCCGACGCCCGCTCGGCGCGCCGCCACCACCTTCCACGTCGACTGCGCCGCCGGCTCCGACACCGCCCCGGGCACCAGCGCAGCGACCGCCTGGCGCACCCTCAAAAGGGCGAGCGCGGCCCGCTACCGGCCCGGCGACCGGATCCTCTTCCGGCGGGGCACCACGTGTACCGGCACCTTCGCCCCCACCGCCTCGGGCACGGCCGGGTCGCCGCTCGCCGCGGGTGCCTACGGCAGCGGCGCCGCACCGCGGATCGCGGGCGCCGGCGCGCGGGCCGCGATCCTCCTGGACAACGTCCAGCACTGGGAGCTGCGCGACCTCGACATCACCAACACCGGCCCCGTCACCACCACGGAGCGGCGCGCCGGGGTCCTCGTCCGACTGCACGACTTCGGGACCGGCCGCCACTACCTCGTCGACGGTGTGACGGTGCACGACGTCAACGGCGCCGACTTCAAGGACCCGGATCCCTCGGGCGGCATCCTCTTCGCCGTTCAGGGGGCGGCGAAGCCCACCCGCTTCGACGGGGTGACGGTACGTCACTCCAGCGTGCGGCACACCGACCGTACGGGCATCGGCACCTCGTCCACGTGGGGGCGGCGGCCCGAGCACCCGAACGGGCCCGGCACCACCTTCGCGCCGATCACCGGACTGTCGGTGCACCACAACACCGTGCGCGACGTCGGCGGCGACGGCATCGTCGTACAGAACGCCGTGGGCGCACGGGTGGAGCACAACCGCGTCGACGGCTTCAACATCCGCTCGGGCGGCTACAACGCCGGCGTCTGGGCTTGGAACTCCGATGCGGTGCGGTATCAGTTCAACGAGGTCAGCGGCGGTCACGGCACCCGGGACTCGATGGCGTACGACCTCGACGGCGGCAACAACGGCAACCTCTACCAGTACAACTACAGCCACGACAACGAGGGCGGCTTCCTGCTGATCTGCAACGGCGAGGGGATGACCTCGGACCGCAACACCGTCCGGTACAACGTCAGCGTCGACGACCGCAACACCGCGGCTCCCTATGGCGTCGTTTCGGTCGTCTGCGGCCCCGCCACCCGCACGCTGGTGCACAACAACACCCTGACCACCCGCTTCCCGGGCACGGCCATGGTCAGCAGCAACGGCCCCGGCGGCGTCACCTTCCGCGACAACGTCTTCGCCGGCGCCCTGGCCGGCTCCCCGATTGCCGACACACACAACACCTACGACCACAACCTCTACGCCCGGACTCCCGGGGTTCCCGCCGGCGACACCGGCGCGGTCCGGGCCGACCCGCTCTTCGTCACCCCCGACGACGTGCGGCTGCGCGCCGGCTCCCCGGCACTGGGCGCCGGCGTACGGGTCCCGGGCGGGGGCGGGCGGGACTTCTACGGCAATCCGGTGCCCGACCCGCCGAACATCGGAGCCGACCAGGGGCCCGGGAAGTAGGCCGAACCTCGCGGTGCCGCATCCGCAACCGGGGAATTTTCTGCGAGCCTGGGCGGCGCGCCCGGAATCCCGGCTGGTCAAAGAGGTGCCGGGGCCATCGGCGTGCCGGGCGCGCTGCCTCGTTAGCGGTGTGTTAGTGCCTCGTTAGCGGACCGGCAGTGCCCGGAGCCACGCTGGAAGAACAACGGACGGACCGCACGCACCCCATACACGAGCTCGCACCTACCAGACGAGGGGGACACTCATGTCGCTCACCATCAAGACGCCCGGCCGCGGCCGCCGTGTCGCCGCCGGATCGCTGATCGCCGTGGCGGCGCTCGCGCTCACCGCCTGCCAGGACGGGAACGGCACGGCCTCCCGCCCCTCGTCGGCAGCCGCCCCCGTCACGTCCCAGAACCAGGAGAGCGGCAGCGGCGCCGAGGCCCCCGGCGCGAAGCAGCCGTCGTCGGCCGGCAAGCAGTCCGCGGCCGGCAAGGAGTCCACGGCGGGCGAGAAGC
Organism: Streptomyces sp. NPDC043738; assembly: GCF_056436545.1. NCBI lineage: Bacteria > Bacillati > Actinomycetota > Actinomycetes > Kitasatosporales > Streptomycetaceae > Streptomyces > Streptomyces sp. NPDC043738. Next base: position 11,707 of record NZ_JBWKCJ010000051.1, read on the forward strand.
CGTCGGCGAACTCGGCGACCCTGCCCGGCGGCAAGGCCACCGGCGGCGCCCCGAGCGCCTCGGCGTCGCACACCTCGGCCATGACGGCGTCGGACCGCTGCGCCGCCGCCGACATGTCGCTGAGCCTGGGCGCCGCCGACATCGGCGCGGGCAACATCCGCTACCCCCTCGTCTTCACGAACAAGGGCAAGAAGGCCTGTACGCTGCGCGGCTTCCCCGGGGTGTCGCTGATCCAGCGCGACGGCTCGCCGGTCGGCGAGCCCGCGACCCGCTCGGGCGGCGCCGGCGGCACCGTTCGGCTCCAGCCGGGACAGAGCGCGCACGCCCTGCTGCACACGGTCAACGACGGCGTCACGGACACCCCCTGCTGGAAGAACTCCCAGATCGTCTTCGTCTACCCGCCCGGGTCCAAGGAGTCGATGACCACCGGCAGCCGGGGCCTGCGGGTCTGCGGCGGACGGTTCGACGTGACCGCGGTGGAGGCCGGGTCGCTCGGCTGACGCCCGGCACGGTCCCCAGCGGGGGGGGGGGGGGGGGGGGGGGGGGGGGGGGGGGGGGGGTGGGTGGGGGGGGGGGGGGGGGGGGGGGGGGGGGGGGGGGGGGGGGGGGGGTGGTTCTTGTTGGCCTTTTGTTTGTTTTGTTTCTCTCTCTA
>NZ_JBWKCJ010000051.1:12368-28777 GCF_056436545.1 Streptomyces sp. NPDC043738
GTCTGGGGAGTGGGGGTAGTGGCGTCGGTGGGGTGGCCTACGTCCCCCCCCCCCCCCCCCCCCCCCCCCCCCCCCCCCCCCCCCCCCCCCCCCCCCCCCCCCCCCGCTGCGTCGTTGCCCCGCCACGATGCGTCACCGCAACGGCCCCCGGTGACCGGCCCGGCGGGTCAAGGGGTGTTACCAAGGTGGACGGAAGCCTTGAACCATCGCTTTCGTTGCATATCCGCCTAGGAGACATCGCCATGTCCGCAGCATCGAGCGTGGCCGACAAGGCCGCCGCGAACGGAAAACCGTCCGCCGAGGACGAGTCCCCGATCCACATCCTCTGGATCAACGCCGGTCTGAGCTGTGACGGCGACTCGGTGTCGCTCACCGCCGCGACCCAGCCGAGCATCGAGGAGATCGCGCTCAGCGTGCTACCGGGACTGCCCAAGGTAGCCGTGCACTGGCCACTGATCGATTTCGAGTGCGGCCCGGTCCAGGGCGCGGACACCTTCATCGAGTGGTTCTTCAAGGGCGAGCGCGGTGAGATCGACCCGTTCGTCCTGGTCATCGAGGGGTCCGTCCCCAACGAGTCGATCAAGCCGGAGGGCTACTGGTGCGGTTTCGGCGACGACCCCGAGACCGGCCAGCCCATCACCACCAGTGAGTGGATCGACCGCCTCGCCCCCCAGGCGCTCGCCGTCGTCGCGATCGGCACCTGCGCCACGTACGGCGGCATCCACGCCATGTCCGGCAACCCGACCGGCGCCATGGGCGTGCCCGACTACCTCGGCTGGGACTGGACCTCCAAGGCCGGCATCCCGATCGTGTGTGTGCCCGGCTGCCCGATCCAGCCGGACAACTTCTCCGAGACGCTGACCTACCTGCTCTACCAGGCGGTCGGCGCGGCCCCGATGATCCCGCTGGACGAGCAGCTGCGGCCCACCTGGCTCTTCGGCGAGACCGTGCACGAGGGCTGCGACCGGGCCGGTTACTACGAACAGGGCCAGTTCGCCACCACCTACGACTCGCCCAAGTGCCTGGTGAAGCTCGGATGCTGGGGCCCCGTGGTCAAATGCAATGTCCCTAAGCGGGGCTGGATGGACGGCATCGGCGGCTGTCCGAACGTCGGCGGTCTCTGTATCGCCTGCACCATGCCCGGCTTCCCCGACAAGTTCATGCCGTTCATGGACGAGCCGCCCGGCGGCAGGGTCTCCAGCGCCGCCAGCACGGTGTACGGCAGCGTCGTCCGCCGGCTGCGCGGTATCACCGCCAAGACCGTCGACCACGAACCCAAGTGGCGCCACCGCGGCGACCAACTGACCACCGGCTACCGCAAACCGTGGTGAGCGCACACCCCGAGCCGTTTTGAACTCGACCCCGGACTCTCCGTCCGACCCCACCTCCTGCGTACAGAAGGGCAACGGCACACACGATGGCACCCAAGACGAAGGCGGCCGGTGACGGCAGCGGTCTGACGGAGATGTCCTGGGATCCGATCACCCGGATCGTGGGCAGCCTCGGCATCCACACCAAGATCGACTTCAAGCAGAAGCGGGTGGCGGAGTGCTACAGCACCTCGTCCGTCTTCCGCGGCTACAGCGTCTTCATGCGCGGCAAGGACCCGCGCGACGCCCACTTCATCACCAGCCGGATCTGCGGCATCTGCGGCGACAACCACGCCACCTGTTCGGTGTACACGCAGAACATGGCCTACGGGGTCAAGCCGCCGCACCTGGGGGAGTGGATCATCAACCTCGGCGAGTCCGCCGAGTACATGTTCGACCACAACATCTTCCAGGAGAACCTGGTCGGGGTCGACTACTGCGAGAAGATGGTCCGCGAGACCAACCCCGGGGTCTGGGAGGTCGCCCAGCGCACCGAAGCCCCGCACGCCGGCGACCACGGCTACCGCACCATCGCCGACATCATGACCGCCCTCAACCCCATCGAGGGCGAGTTCTACCGCGAGGCGCTCCAGGTCAGCCGCTACACCCGGGAGATGTTCTGCCTGATGGAGGGCCGCCATGTGCACCCCTCCACGCTCTACCCGGGTGGCGTCGGCACCGTCGCCAGCGTCCAGCTCTTCACCGACTACCTCAGCCGGCTGATGCGCTACGTCGAGTTCATGAAGCGAGTCGTCCCGCTCCACGACGACCTGTTCGACTTCTTCTACGAGGCCCTTCCGGGCTACGAGGAGGTCGGCCGCCGCCGCGTCCTGCTGGGCTGCTGGGGCGCCCTCAACGACCCGGAGCACTGCGACTTCACGTACCGCAACATGACGGACTGGGGGCGCAAGATGTTCGTCACCCCCGGCATCATCGTCGACGGCAAGCTCGTGACCAACGACCTCACCGAGATCAACCTCGGCATCCGGATCCTGCTGGGCAGCTCCTACTACCAGGACTGGCAGGGCCAGGAGCAGTTCGTCACCCACGACCCGCTCGGCAACCCTGTCGACCCGCGCCACCCGTGGAACCAGCACACCATCCCCGCTCCGCAGAAGCGGGACTTCAACGACAAGTACAGCTGGGTGATGTCACCGCGGTGGTTCGACGGCAAGGAGCACCTGGCGCTGGACACCGGCGGCGGCCCGATCGCCCGGCTCTGGTCCACCGCGCTGTCCGGGCTCGTCGACACGCCGTACGTCAAGGCCACCGGCCAGAGCGTGGTCATCGACCTGCCGCGCAGCATGACCAAGCCCGAGGCCCGCTTCGAATGGAAGATCCCGAAGTGGAGCAACGCCCTGGAGCGCAACCGCGCCCGCACCTACTTCCAGGCCTACGCGGCCGCCATGGCGCTGCACTTCGCCGAGCAGGGCCTCAACGAGGTACGCGCCGGACGCACCCAGACCTGGGAGAAGTTCGAGGTCCCCGACGAGTCCATCGGCTGCGGTTTCACCGAGGCGGTACGCGGCGTCCTCTCACACCACATGGTCATCCGGGACGGCAAGATCGCCAACTACCACCCCTACCCGCCGACTCCGTGGAACGCCAGCACCCGCGACAGCTACGGCACCCCGGGCCCGTACGAGGACGCCGTCCAGAACACCCCGATCTTCGAGGAGAACACCCCGGAGAACTTCAAGGGCATCGACATCATGCGCACAGTGCGCAGCTTCGACCCGTGTCTGCCCTGCGGCGTCCACATGTACGTCGGCGACGGCAGATCCGTACAGAAGATGCATGTGCCCACCGGCCTGAGCGGGCTGTCCGGATGAGCGCCCCCACCGCCCCGGAGCAGACCGCCGCACCGAACGCGGAGGCGACCGGCCGCCGCGTCGAGGAGGTACTGGACCGCCTCGCCCGGCGCGAGGACCGGGAGGCGAGCGCCGCCGCCGAGGAACTCGTGCGCGTGCTGATGGACTTCTACGGCGCGGGGCTCGCCCGGATCGCGCACCTCGCGCAGCGCGACACGGGCGACGGCGGCCCGTGGGCGGCGCTGCTGGGCGACGAGCTGGTGGCCGGCCTGCTGGTGCTGCACGACCTGCACCCCGAGGACACCGCCGCCCGCATCGACCGCGCCCTGGACAGCGTCCGCCGCCGGCACCCGGCCGACGTCGCGGAGTTCGCCGCCGACACCGGCGTACTGCGGCTGCGGTCGGCCGACTCCGGCGGCTGCGGCTGCCCCAGCACGAGCCAGGCCGCCCAGCAGGCCGTCGAGGCCGCCCTGAGCTGCTTCGCCCCCGAGGTGACCGCGGTGCAGTGGGAGGCGGCCGACGCCCGCACCGAACCGCCGCTGCTGCAGATCTCCAGCCGCCCGCCGACCGCCGCCACCGTCTCGTGAGCGCCCCGCAGACGGCGGCCATGCGTCTGGGGCCGCTGACCGCCCACCGCGGTCTGCGCCGCTTCCGCGCACCGGCACCGCCCGCCCCCGAACGCTGCGAACTGTGCGCGATGGTGCTCGCCGAGCACAACCACCGCCACCTGGTCGACATCACCCGCCGCGCGCTGGCCTGCGCCTGCACCCCCTGCGCGCTGCTCTTCGAGGCGCCCGGCGCCGGGCAGTTCCGCAGCGTCCCCGACCGCTACCTCGTCGACCCCGGCCACACCCTCGACGACGGGGCCTGGGACCTGCTGCAGATCCCCGTCGGCGTCGCGTTCTTCCTGCGCCACTCCGACCTGGACCGGCTGGTCGCGCTCTACCCCAGCCCGGCCGGCGCCACCGAGAGCGAACTCGACCCGTCCACCTGGCAGACCGTGCTGGCCGCCAGCCGGCTGGCCGAACTCCTCCAGCCCGACGTGGAGGCGCTGCTGCTGCGCCGCATCGAAGGCCGGATCGACTGCTATCTGGTGCCCATCGACATCTGCTACGAACTCGTGGGCCGGATGCGGCTGCTGTGGCACGGCTTCGACGGCGGCGCCGAGGCGCGCGCCGCGCTCGCCGACTTCTTCACCAAGGTCGCCCGCCGGGCCCGTCCCCCGAAGGAGGACGACCGGCCGTGACCGACCTGTCCTTCGTCTGCACCGGTGTCCGCGCCGACCCCTACGCCGCCGCCCCCACCCTGCTGTTCCGGCTGCGCCTGACCGCCCCCGACCCGGCGGTACGGGTGCACGCCCTCGCGCTGCGCTGCCAGATCCGGATCGAGCCGGCCCGGCGCGGCTACCTGCCCGACGAGGCCGAGGCGCTCGCCGACCTCTTCGGCGACCGCTCCCGCTGGAGCAGCACCCTGCACCCCCTGCAGTTCGCCCAGGTCTCGCTCGTCGTCCCCGGCTTCACCGGCGAGTGCGAAGTGGATCTGCCCGTCCCGTGCAGCTACGACCTGGACGTCGCGGCCGGCCGCTACTTCCACGCACTGCGCGACGGCGAGGTCCCGCTGCTGCTGCTCTTCTCCGGCACGGTCTTCGCCGGCGCCGGCGGCTTCCAGGTCCAGCCGGTGCCCTGGAACAAGGAAGCTTCCGTCCGCATGCCGGTGACGGTCTGGCAGGAGATGACCGAGGCACACTTCCCCGGCTGCGGCTGGCTCCGGCTGCCGCGCGAAACCCTCGACGCCCTGCTCGCCTACCGCTCCCGGCGCGCCCTGCCCTCCTGGCAGGCGACCGTCGAGGCGCTGCTGGCCGGCGCCGACGGCCCCGAGCCGCCCGCCCCGCGCGCCCGGCTCCTCCCCGGGGCCGCGGCCCGCCCCGTCACCGAGAGGACCACACCGTGACGACCGGTGTCCTGCCCGACGAGGCGGCGGACCGCTTCGCCACCGCCCGCCAGGTGGCCGACGCCGTGCTGTTCGAGGGCTATGTGCTCTACCCCTACCGCGCCTCCGCCGCCAAGAACCGGCTCCGGTGGCAGTTCGGCGTCCTGGTGCCGCCGGGCTGGGGCGCCGAGCACGCCGAGCACTCCTTCCAGCGCACCGAATGCCTCATGGAACCCAGGGCGGGCGCTCGCCTCTCGGCCGAACTGCGGTTTCTGCACGCCCAGCGGCGCACCGTCCAACGCCTCGTCGCCGACGGGGAGTTCGAGACCGTGGAGCAACTCGAACTGCCCGACCGGGTGGTGTCCTGCTGGGACGAGGGGACCGAGGAGCGCATCACCCTGGACGTGGACGTCGCCAAGCTGACCGACGAGGGCCTGACGATCCCGTTCACCCGCCCCGCACATGAGGAGACCGAGCCGGTCCACGACGCCCAGGGACGGCCGGTCGGCCGGCTGGTGCGCCGCCGCGCCGGGATCGAGGGCCTGGTACGGCTGACCGCCGACGCGCTCGACGGACCGTACGCGGCGCTGCGGCTGACCGCGACCGTGGAGAACACCAGCACCTGGCAGCCGGCCGACGCCGCCGCCGCCGACCGCACCGCCGCACTGCCGTACTCCCTGGTCGGCGCCCATCTCCTGCTCGGCCTGAGCGCGGGCTCGTTCCTGTCCATGACCGACCCGCCCGAATGGGCCCGGGCCGCCGCGGCGTCCTGCCGCAACGAGCACTCCTGGCCCGTGCTGGCCGGTGAGTCGGGCCGCGCCGATGTGGTGCTGTCCTCCCCGATCATCCTGGAGGACCATCCGGCCATCGCCCCCGAAAGCCCCGGAGCGCTCTACGACGCCCTGGAGATCGATGAGATCCTCGCGCTGCGCACCGCCGCCCTCACCGACCAGGAGAAGCGCGAGGCCCGCGGTACCGACCCGCGCGCCGCAGACGTCATCGCGCTCGCCGACACCATGCCGCCCGAGGTCCTGGAGCGGCTGCACGGCGCCGTCCGTGCGCTGCGCGAGGTCACCGACACCGGCCCGGCCGCCCCCGCCGACCCGGCCGCCCCCGACGTGCCGGGCACCCGCCCGGACACCCCCTGGTGGGACCCGGCCGGCGACCGCGGCGTCGACCCGGCGCACGACCGGATCACCGTCGACGGGCGGTCGGTCGGCGCGGGCAGCCGGGTGCTGCTGAAGCCGGGCCTGCGCCGCACCGACGCCCAGGACCTCTTCCTCCAGGGCCGCAGCGCCCGGGTCGAGGCCGTGCTGCACGACGTGGACGGCGGGGTCCACCTGGCGGTGACCGTCGAGGACGACCCGGGCGCCGACATCCAGCGGGAGCAGGGCCGCTTCCTGTACTTCCAACCCGATGAGATCGCCCCTCTGGAGGACGCGTGAGCTCCCCCGCCCCCGCCGCCGGACCGCCCGGGAAGACCCTGATCGCGGGCGTCGGCAACATCTTCCTCGGCGACGACGGCTTCGGCGTCGAAGCCGTCCGCCGGCTCGCCGAACACCCCCTCCCGGAGGGCGTGGAGGTCGTCGACGCCGGTGTACGGGGCGTGCACCTCGCCTACCAGATGCTGGAGGGCTACCACACCGTCCTGCTCGTGGACGCCGCCGCGCGCAGCGGCGCGCCCGGCACCGTCTACCTCCTCGACGCCACCACCAGTTCCGCCCCCGCCGCCGGGTCCACCGCGCTCGACGGCCACCACATGACCCCCGACACCGTGCTCGCGCTGCTCGACACGCTCAGCGCGGGCACCGGGCAACGGCGCCCGCGGCGCGTCCTGGTCGTCGGCTGCGAACCCGCCGATGTCGCCGAAGGCATCGGACTCAGCGCACCGGTCGAGGCCGCGGTCGACGAGGCCGTACGGCTGATCCTGCGTCTGGTCGGCGCGGACGCACCGGCATCCGGCGCCGCGGACGACCCGGAACCGGACCCCGTGGAGGAACCGGAACACCCCGCCGAAGAGCCGGCACCGGTCGCCAACCGACCGGGCACCAGTGAGAGGAACACGACACCATGCTGAAGCTCGCCCTGGGCGGCGCGGCCGCCACCGCACTCGCCCTCGCCATGAAGTCCCTGCTTCCCGACCTCAAGCGCTATCTGCGCATCCGGGCCATGTGACGGGACGGCGGCCGGCCGCCGCCCGCGCTGCACCGAACGGCGTACGCCACCGCGCCGCCCCGGCGAGGCACCCGGGCCGCCCCGCGGCGGCGCCGTCTAATGAAGCCCAGGGCCGCCGGACACCCCCCGGCGGCACCCGGCCGTCCCCGCACCAGAGAGGGACCGATGCACGAGATGTCCATCGCGCTGGCCGTCGTGGACCAGGTCGAAGGCGCGGCCCGGCCCGCCGGGGCCACCGCGGTCCGCAGCGTCCGGTTGCAGGTCGGCGAACTGGCCGGAGTGGTCCCCGACGCACTGGCCTTCTCCTTCGAACTCGCCTGTGCCGGCACGGCGCTGGAGGGCGCCGAACTCGTCATGGAACCGGTGCCGGCCCGCGCCCGCTGCGGCCCCTGCGCGACGACCTGGCAGGTGGGCATGCCGCCGCGGCTGAGCTGCCCGGACTGCGGCGGGGCGACGGACGGACTGCTGTCCGGCCGTGAACTGCAGATCGTCACCGTGTGCTGGAACGACGCCCCGGTCCCCGCACCGATTCCTCAGGAGCGCTGAACCATGTGCCGTGTCGTCGACCTGCAACAGGCCGTCCTCGCCAAGAACGACGCCTGCGCCCACACCCTGCGCGAGGACCTCGCGGCCAGGGGCACCGCGGTCGTCAATCTGCTCTCCAGCCCCGGCAGCGGCAAGACCGCCCTCCTGGAGCGCGAACTCACCCTCGCCCGCAGCCGTGGCATCCCCGTCGCCGCCCTCACCGCCGACCTCGCCACCGAGAACGACGCGGTACGGCTCTCCCGCTCCGGAGTGCCCGTCAAGCAGGTGCTCACCGACGGGCTGTGCCACCTGGAGGCCGAGATGCTCGGCGGGCACCTGCACGGCTGGCTGCCCGCCGACACCCGGCTGCTGTTCGTCGAGAACGTCGGCAACCTGGTCTGTCCGGCCTCCTACGACCTGGGGGAGACGCTGCGGGTCGTCCTGGCGTCGGTCACCGAGGGCGAGGACAAGCCGCTGAAGTACCCCACCGCCTTCGGCCTCGCCCACCTGGTCGTCGTCACCAAGACCGACATCGCGCAGGCGGTCTCCTTCGACGAGGCGGAGTTCCGCGCCAACGTCGAGCGGATCAACCCCGGCGTCGAGGTCGTGCTCACCTCGGCGCGCGGCGGCGAAGGGGACGGCGTACTGCTGGAACGGGCGCTGGCCGCGCGCGACGGGGCGCCGGTGCACCTCCCCGTCATGACCCGCAAGTCCCACCATGTGCACGACGCCGGGGAGGGGCAGCAGCCGCAGGCCGAGGCATGCCGGGACGAGGAGCACCACACCCACGCGCCGCGGGTGACGGGCGGTCACACCCACCGGTCCGGCCCCGGCACCGTGGCGTCGAGCCGCTCATGACCACCGGGCAGGTCGACCGGGCCCCGGCGGGGGCCCCCGCGGCGGGTGCCGCGCGCCGCCGGATCACCGTGCGCGGCGTCGTCCAGGGCGTCGGCTTCCGGCCGTTCGTCCACGCCCTCGCCACCGAACTGGGCCTGACCGGCCATGTCGCCAACACCGGCGAGGGCGTGGTCGCCGAGGTCGAGGGCCACCCCGCCGCGCTCGCCCGCTTCGCCGAACGGATCGGCGGCGAGGCACCCCCGCTGGCCGTCGTCGAGGCCGTCGACGGCGAGGACATCGCCGCGGTCGGCGAGGCCGGGTTCCGCATCCTGCCCTCCCAGGGCCACGGTTCCTCGCGCACCCTGGTCGCCCCGGACGCCGCCACCTGCGACGCCTGCCTGGCCGAGCTGACCGACCCGGCCGACCGCCGCCACCGGCACCCCTTCTTGACCTGCACGCACTGCGGGCCGCGGTTCACCATCGTCACCGCGCTCCCTTACGACCGCGCGCTGACGACCATGGACCGCTTCCCGATGTGCGCGGGCTGCGCGCGGGAGTACGCGGACCCGGCCGACCGGCGCTTCCACGCCCAGCCCATCGCCTGCCACGACTGCGGCCCCCGGCTGCGACTGCTGACCGCGGACCCCGACGACCGCACCCGGCCGCCCCGCCCGGAGCGCGGCGCCGACCCCGTCGCCGGCACCCGGCGGCTGCTCGCGGACGGCGCGATCGTGGCCGTCAAAGGCCTCGGCGGCTACCACCTCGTCTGCGACGCCTCCCACGACACCGCCGTCAGGCTGCTGCGCCGCCGCAAGGCCCGCGGTGACAAACCGCTCGCCCTGATGGCCCGTCATATCGACGACATCGCCCACCTGGTGCGCGTACGGGACGAGGAACGCGCCCTGCTCACCGGACCCCAGCGGCCCATCGTCCTGCTGCGCCGCATCCCGGACCCCGCGCCGGTGCCCGGTGCGCCGGCGCTCTCCGAGGCCGTCGCCCCGGACAGCCCCGACCTGGGCGTCATGCTTCCCTACACCCCGCTGCACCACCTCCTGCTCGGCCTGCCCGGCGATCCGCCCGGGCCCCGGCTGCTGGTGATGACCAGCGGCAATCTCGCCGGCGAACCGATCGTCACCGACGACGACGAGGCCCTGCGCCGGCTGGCGCACCTGGCGGACGCCTGGCTCACCCACGACCGGCCGATCCGGATCCCGTGCGACGACTCGGTGGTCCGGATCAGCGACGGCGAGCCGCTCTTCGTGCGCCGCTCCCGCGGCTATGCGCCGCTCCCCGTCCCGCTCCCGGTGCCCGTACGGCCCGCGCTCGCGGCCGGCGGCGACCTCAAGAACGTGCTGTGCCTGGCCGAGGGGCGCCGCGCCTGGCTGTCCGCGCACATCGGCGACATGGACGACATCGCCACCCAGCTCGCGTTCGAAGCGGCCGAGGCGCACCTGGAGACGGTCACCGGGGTGCGGCCCCAGCTGCTCGCGGCCGACCGGCACCCCGGCTACCGGTCCGGCCAGTGGGCCCAGCGCCACACCGAAGGCCGGCCGCTCGTACGGGTCCAGCACCACCATGCGCATATCGCCTCGGCCATGACCGAACACGGCCTCGACGGCGGCCTGCCGGTCATCGGCGTCGCCTTCGACGGCACCGGCTACGGCGACGACCAGGCCGTATGGGGCGGCGAGATCCTGCTCGCCGACTACGACGGATACCGCCGCTTCGGGCAGCTCGCCTATGTGCCGCTGCCCGGCGGCGACACCACCGTACGGCGCCCCTACCGGATGGCGCTGGCCCATCTGCGCGCCGCCGGCATCGACTGGGCCGAGGACCTGCCCCCGGTGGCGGCCTGCCCGCCCGACGAACGGCGGCTGCTGGCCCGGCAGCTCGAACGCCACCTCAACTGCGTGCCCACCTCCAGCATGGGCCGGCTCTTCGACGCCGTCTCCTCGCTCGCCGGGATCTGCCACCACTCCGGCTACGAGGCGCAGGCCGCCGTCGCACTCGAAGCCGCGGCCCTGACCGCCGGCGAGGACGACGGCGCCGGCTACACCTTCGCCCTGCACTCCGCACCGGCGGACCCCAAGGGCCTGCTCGCCGACACCCTCGCCGATCCGGCGCCGCTGCTCACCGCGATCGTCCGGGACGTCCGCGCGGGCACCGCCCCGGCGCTGATCGCCGCCCGCTTCCACACGGCGGTCGCCGGCCTGGTGCGGCACCTGTGCGGGCTGGCACGGGAGCGCGCCGGACTGGGCACCGTCGCCCTGACCGGGGGCGTCTTCGCCAACACCCTGCTGGCCGAGGCCACCGCCGGCCGGCTGCGCCAGGACGGCTTCACCGTCCTGCGCCACCGCTCGATCCCGCCCAACGACGGGGGGCTGGCCCTCGGCCAGATCGTCGTGGCGGCGCGCACCACGCCCCTGTACGGCGGGGTGGGCGTGCCCTGAGCCAAGTGGCGCGCGGCAGACGCAACGTACCCATGACGAGGAGAGGCCCATGTGCCTGGCGGTACCCGGCAAGGTATTGGACATCGAGGAGCGGGACGGCACCCGGATGGCCACCGTCGACTTCGGCGGGGTCGTCAAGGAGGTGTGCCTGGAGTACGTCCCGGACCTGAAGGTCGGCGAGTACGCGATCGTGCACGTCGGCTTCGCGCTGCAGCGCCTGGACGAGGAGTCCGCCCGGCAGACCCTCGCGCTCTTCGAGGAACTCGGCCTGCTCCAGGAGGAGTTCGGTGACCCCTGGGAGGCGGCGGCCGCCTCCCAGCGGCTGTCGGAGACTGGCGGCGCCACGGCGGTGGCCGTGGGCGAGACGGCGCGGGAGGCGCGGCAGTGAAGTACATCGACGAATTCCAGGACCCCGAGCTGGCCCGCCGGCTGCTGGACGACATCCACGCCACGGTGACCCGCCCCTGGGCCCTGATGGAGGTCTGCGGCGGCCAGACCCACACCATCATCCGGCACGGCATCGACCAACTCCTGCCCGACGAGGTCGAGTTGATCCACGGGCCGGGCTGTCCGGTCTGTGTGACGCCGCTGGAGGTCATCGACAAGGCCCTGGAGATCGCGGCCCGCCCCGACGTGATCTTCTGCTCCTTCGGGGACATGCTCCGCGTCCCCGGCAGCGACCGCGACCTGTTCCAGGTGCGCAGTCAGGGCGGCGACGTACGGGTGGTCTACTCCCCGCTCGACGCGCTGAAGATCGCCCAGCAGAACCCGCACCGCGAAGTGGTGTTCTTCGGCATCGGCTTCGAGACCACCGCCCCGCCCAACGCCATGACGGTCCATCAGGCGAGCCGGCTCGGCATCCCCAACTTCAGCCTGCTGGTCTCGCACGTCCGGGTGCCGCCCGCCATCGAGGCGATCATGACCTCGCCCAGCTGCCGGGTCCAGGCGTTCCTCGCCGCCGGCCATGTGTGCAGCGTGATGGGCATGGGGGAGTACCCGGCCCTCGCCGAACGCTTCCAGGTCCCGATCGTCGTCACCGGCTTCGAGCCACTGGACATCCTGGAGGGCATCCGCCGCACCGTCCGCCAGCTCGAACGCGGCGAACACACCGTGGACAACGCCTATCCGCGCGCGGTGCGCACCGAGGGCAACCCGGCCGCCCAGGCCATGCTCGCCGATGTCTTCGAGGTCACCGACCGCGCCTGGCGCGGCATCGGCACCATCCCCGCCAGCGGCTGGCGGCTGTCGGAGCGCTACCGCCACTACGACGCCGAGCACCGCTTCTCCGTGTCCGGCATCACCACCCGCGAACCCGCGGCCTGCCGCAGCGGCGAGGTCCTGCAGGGCCTCATCAAGCCGCACGAATGCGAGGCGTTCGGCACCACCTGCACCCCGCGCACCCCGCTCGGCGCCACCATGGTCTCCAGCGAGGGGGCCTGCGCCGCCTACTTCCTCTACCGCCGACTCGGCACCCCGCCCACCCCGCTGGAGGCGACCCCCGTTGTCTGACACCCCCCGCACCGCGCCGAACGCCCCCACACCGGCCGACCGCCAACTGCCCACCGTCGACATCTCCGGCTGGACCTGCCCCACCCCGCTGCGCGACCAGCCGCGCGTGGTGATGGGGCACGGCGGGGGCGGTGCGCTCTCCGCCGAACTCGTGCAGCAGATCTTCGTACCCGCCTTCGGCGGCGAGGTCCTCGCCCAGCTCGGCGACTCCGCCGCGGTGTCCCTCGGGGGTGCCCGCCTCGCCTTCTCCACCGACTCCTTCGTCGTGCGGCCGCTGTTCTTCCCCGGCGGCAGCATCGGCGACCTCGCCGTCAACGGCACCGTCAACGACCTCGCCATGAGCGGCGCCCGGGCCGCCTACCTCTCCTGCGGGTTCATCCTGGAGGAGGGCGTGGAGATGCCGGTGGTCGCCGGGGTCGCCGACGCGATGGGGGCGGCCGCGCGGGCCGCCGGCGTCGAGGTGGCCACCGGCGACACCAAGGTCGTCGAGGCGGGCCACGGCGACGGCGTCTACATCAACACCGCCGGCATCGGCCTGATCCCGTCCGGTGTCGACCTCCGCCCGCAGCGCGTCGTCCCCGGCGACGTCGTGATCGTCAGCGGTGACATCGGCGTCCACGGCGTGGCGATCATGAGCGTCCGCGAGGGCCTGGAATTCGGCGTCGAGATCGAGAGCGACTGCGCGGCCCTCGGCGGCCTGGTCGAGACCATGCTCGCCGTCACCCCCGACCTGCACGTCCTGCGCGATCCCACGCGCGGCGGGCTGGCCGCGGCCCTGTGCGAGATCGCCACCGCCTCCTGCACCGGCATCGTCATCCAGGAACGCGCCATCCCCGTCCCTGCGACCGTCGCCAACGCCTGCGCCATCCTCGGCCTGGACCCCATGTACGTCGCCAACGAAGGCAAACTGGTCGCCTTCGTCCCCCGCGAGCACGCCGACGCCGTCCTGGACGCCATGCGCACCCACCCCCTGGGCGCCGGCGCCACCATCATCGGTGAGACCGTCGCCACCCACCCCGGCATGGTCGTGGCCCGCACCCTCCTGGGCGGTACCCGCGTGGTCGATCTTCCGCTGGGGGAGCAGCTGCCACGGATCTGCTGAGGCGCCCGGCCCACGGGGCCGCGGGCGGCGAGGGGCTCCCCCGGGCAGACCGTGGGGACCCGCCACCGGCCCCGGGGACGACGGGCACCGTCACGCCCGCTGACCTCTTCGCTCATGGCCGCTACGGTGTCGGGCCATGAGCCGGCTGACGATCGCGATGCACCATGTGCGAGCCGCGCTGAGCGGCGCACAACGCCTCGGCGTCGACACCGTGCCGCTGCTCCAGGCCGCCCGGATCCCGCCGCTGCTGCTCGGCGACGACCGCGCCCGCGTCACACCGGAGCAGTTCACCCGGCTGGTCAAGGCCCTGCACCGCGCGACGGACGACGAGTTCCTGGGCCTGGGCCCCGAGCCCAGCCGCCGCGGCACCTTCGCCATGATGTGCCACGCCTGCCTGGGCTGCCCCGACCTGGGCTCGGCGCTGGACCGCGCGGCGCGCTTCTACCGGCTCTTTCCCGGTGGCCCCGAGATGGCGGTCGAGACGCTCCCCGCCCCGGCCGGCCACAGCGCCCCGGCAGTCTTCTCCGTACGCACCGACCTGCGCCCCTACGACGAGGGCGACTTCCTCTCCGAGTGCATCCTGATCATCTGGCACCGGCTCTCCAGCTGGCTGATCGGCCGCCGCATCCCGCTGCGCTGGGCGCACTTCGCCTATCCGGCGCCGGCCCACGCCCACGAATACGACGTACTGTTCGGCTGCCCGGTGCACTTCGGAGCCGAGCGCACCGCGGCAGGCTGGGACGCGCACTGGCTCGCCGCGCCCGTCGTACGGGACGAGGGCGCGCTGGCGGCCATGCTGCGGCGGGCGCCGGCCGATCTGCTGAGCCGGCGCGACTATGGCACCACCGTCGCCGAGCAGGTGCGCCGCACCCTCGTCCAGGCCCTGCGGACCGCGGCTCCGGCACGGCTCCCGGAGGTCGGCGAGGTCGCGGCCCGGCTGGCGGTGAGCCCGGCGACGCTGCGGCGCAGGCTCCAGGCCGAGGGGACCTCGTACCAGCGGCTGAAGGACGCGGTACGCCGGGACGCGGCGATCACCTCACTGGTCGCGGGGCGCGAGCCGATCGCCGAACTCGCGGCGCGGATCGGCTTTTCGGAGGACACCGCGTTCCACCGCGCCTTCCGGCGCTGGACGGGCACCACCCCCGGCGCCTACCGGTTGAGCGGTGCGGCCGCCGAGCAGTCCGGCCACCCCGCCCCCGGTGACCGGCCCGCGCGTCATGAGACACCGGGTCAACAAAGCTGAGCGTCCCGGTCAGCGCCTTCCTTACCGGCGAGTCACTACGGTCGCAGCAACCACCCCAGCATCCGCGTCAGTTGGGAGAGCCGTATGCACCGTCGCCCCACCGCACTCGCCACCGTCGCCCTGGCACTCACGCTCGGCCTCGCCGGCGCGAGCGCCGCGGCACCGCGGCCGGCCGCGCACCCGCACGGCAGCCCCGGCGACATCGTGGCCTCCGCCCCGACGTCCTTCCACCCGCTGCCCGGCCAGCCCACCCGCACCCGCGCCTGGCACGTCACCTACCGCTCCACCACCGCCGAGGGCACCCCCAACACCGTCTCCGGCACGGTCATCGTCCCCGACGACGGCCGCACCGGCCCCCGGCCGCTCATCACCTACGCCGTCGGCACCGTCGGCCTCGCCGACTCCTGCGCGCCCTCGGCCGGCTTCCCCAAGGGCACCACCATGGAGGCCAATCTCATCCAGCAGCTCACCGCCAGGGGCTGGGCGGTCGCGGTCACCGACTACGAAGGCCTGGGCACCCCCGGCGACCACACCTACACCGTCGGCCGCGCCGAGGGACAGGCCGTCCTCGACGCCGCCCGGGCCGCACAGCGGCTGCCCGGGGCCACCGCGGCCGGCGTCACCGAGGGCTCCCCGGTCGGCATCATGGGCTACTCCCAGGGCGGCCAGGCCAGCAGCTGGGCCGCCGAACTGCACCGCTCCTACGCGCCCGAACTCGACGTCAAGGGCACCGCGACCGGCGGCGTCCCGGCCGATCTGCGCAAGGTCGCCGACGCCAACAACGGCAACATCGGCGCCGGACTCATCCTGATGGCCGCCACCGGGCAGAACGCAGCCTTCCCCGAACTGCACCTGGAGAAGTACCTCAACGACAAGGGCCGGCACTACGTCGACTTCATGAAGAACAACTGCGTGGCCGTCGACACCGTCGCGGGCCTGTTCAAGAAGATCTCCGACGTCACCGTCAAAAACCCGCTGGACGAACCGGACTGGCAGCGACGGCTGCGCGCATCGGACCTGGGCACCCGCAAGCCGGACGCCCCGGTGTACCTCTACCACGGCACCGTCGACGAACTGATCCCCTACGGGGTCGGCAGGCAGCTGCGGGCCGACTGGTGCGCCAAGGGCGCCACCGTCCAGTGGCACTCGATCCCGCTCGGCGAGCACGTCCTCGGCGCGATCGCGGGTTCCCGGCCGGCCGCCGACTGGCTCGCGGACCGCTTCGCGGACCGGCCGACGAACGGCAACTGCGGCTGAGCCACCGCCGACACGACGAGGTCGCAGGCGGCGGCCCCACGATCCGCCGAGCGGGGGCCGCCCCGACCGGCGGACGCACGGTGCGGGGGGGGGGGGGGGGGGGGGGGGGGTGGGTCCCCCCCCCCCCCCCCCCCCCCCCTCTTCCCCCGTCTGGCAGAAAACCCACCCTGCTCCCCTCCGCCCCCCCACCCCCACGAAAAA
>NZ_JBWKCJ010000052.1:0-27715 GCF_056436545.1 Streptomyces sp. NPDC043738
TCCTCCATGCCGCGGTGGGGGGGGGGGGGGGGGGGTTGCCCCCCCCCCCCCCCCCCCCCCCCCCCCCCCCCCCCCCCCCCCCCCGCCACCTCCCGTTGGGGGTGGGGAAGGGGGCCGGTGGGGGCGTGCCCGCGTGGTCCCCCACCGCGTCGGCGGGTATACGACCAGCTGGCGCGCGTTCCGCTGGGCAGCAGGCGACTGCGGGAAGCGCAGCCCACCACCCACCCCCAATAGGCACCCCGGCCGCCCGACTTGGGTGAGCGGACGGCCGACGGCCCCGGCTCTCTCGGGGGCGAGAGCCGCCGCCGCAGGCCGGTGCGATGTCAGGTGTCAAACGTGTTGTGGCACGTGTCGCACGTGGCGGACTTGCCGTTGTGGACCAGCCTGCCTCCACAACCTTCAACGGGGCACATGGACGTTCACCTCCTCTCATCACGATGTTGAGGACCACCGCAGCCCCGCCCGACCTACGTCGCGGGAGGAGCGCCGTCTTCCGCCGCGTTGGTCATGTAGGCGGTGAAGAGCTGGAATCCCTTCATCTCGAAGCGCCGATCTCCGGTGAGTCCGGCGTGCTTGAGGCACCACCCCTGCGCATCATCGGCGGACTCGGTATCGACGCAGCGTTCCCCGCAGTCCAGGCACTCGCCGATGAACCGCACTTCCGAATGGGCCGCCAGCGTCCACTCGGCGAACCGGTAACGCGCCCTCATACCAGCCACTCCGGCCGCTCCGGGGTATCTCCGCCTGCCGTCTCCATGGCGTCGATGCACTCGGCGAGACCGCGCAGCATCGCCGCCGTCTCCTCTTCGGTCAGCTCATCCATCCATGCGGTACGGGCCTTGAGGTCCGCCCGCATCTGATCGAGCTGCCGGTACAGCTCCCGGTACCTGACGTGCCGGTTCCATGCTTCCTCGGCCCGGTCCCGCAGCCGCGACCACACGCCCGCGCTCATGACCGCGCCGCCTTCGTGTGGGGGTGGCGGCCGATTTCGATGCTGCAGTCGATCGCCTTCGACGTGTCCCCGACAGCACGCGCTGCCGTGCGCTGCCCGGCCAGGGCCGTACACACATCGCACCCGGCAACCGGCTCAGGCTCCGGTACCGGAACCGGTTCCATGAGATGAACGGGGCGGCAGTTGCGGGGCATCAGCCCACCACCTCCACACCGTGAATCCAACGCGGTCCGGCATCGAGCCCGTACGACGCGAGCCACAACGCCCGCCGCCGCCCACGCTGCAACCGCCGCCTCTGCCGCTCCTCGGACGTGAGGACGTACGGGCGGATCAGGTGCACGTCCTCACCACGCAGCAGCCCCTGATGCCGGACGGGGGTGCGGGGAAGCGCGAGCGTCGGCGCGTCCGCCCACCTGACGGCGGGCACTGTGACGGCGGACCGGTGACGCCCTCGCGCGGGCAGTAATACCCGCAACAGCAGTTCGAAGATCCACGCGCTATGTTTACGCATGTCGTCAACCTCCAGGGGGTTGGTGGCCATGCCCCCGGACGTTCGCCCGTCGCGGGGGTGCTTGCCGTCAGGCGCGAGCGCGTGCTGTCTGGCGGGCTTGCGCTCCGTCGGCCTTTGAATCTGGCGATGCCTAGTCAACGGCCAGCACGGCACAGCGGACAGGTGGAAGAGCCCGTCTCGCCCTCGCGCGACCCAGGTGATTTTTACCTTGGCCCGTGTCAGGGCGATCGCACGTCGTTACCGTGAGGGCATGACGCAGGGAAACCGCAAGCTCGCAGAGCGGATCGCTGAATTCGGCTTCTCTCAGGCCGAGTTAGCACGTCAGATCAATGCTGAGATCGAACTCCTGACAGGCAAGCAGGGCAACGTCACCGACGCTGACATCCGGAGATGGCTGCGCGGCGTGACGAAGTGGCCGCAGGACCGCATCAGGCTCTGCCTGGAGAAGGTTCTTGATGCCAGTGCCGAAGACCTGGGGTTCGTGCCACGCAGGAAGCGTCGCCCCTCCGGAGGGAGATCCCGTGCACCGACGTGCACTCCTCACCGCCGCAAGCGGTACAGCCCTGGCCATTGCCACTCCGTACGCGCCCGTTCATGGGCGCCTTGGCGTCAACGATGTCCGTCGATTCCATCAGGACCACGTGACCATCCTCCAAGAGGATCAGGCCGTTGGGGGATCGCGAAGGGTGGAAAACCTCGCGGTGGAACTGGCTTCCCGGATTCAGTCCACCCTTGCCGTGTCCTCATCCTCAACTCGCGTGCGAGACATGCTTTATCGGCTCGCTGCCGAAGTCATCAGCTCCGCGGCCTTCGCAGCCATTGACGCACGCTCCCCGCGGCGGGCGCGCGCTCATCTCGACAAGGCTCTGACCTTCGCCGGCCTGTCCCGCGACAGCGAGACGATGTACCACGTCTGGAACCATCTGACGTTCACCTCCAGCCAGCGTGAGAACCAGGCCGAAGCCGTCGCCGGGGCAGAGGCAATGAAAAGCTCATCCATTGCCCGGAGAGACCCCTTGTACGCCTCTCTCGGACACATCCGGAACGCCT
Organism: Streptomyces sp. NPDC043738; assembly: GCF_056436545.1. Classification (NCBI taxonomy): domain Bacteria; kingdom Bacillati; phylum Actinomycetota; class Actinomycetes; order Kitasatosporales; family Streptomycetaceae; genus Streptomyces; species Streptomyces sp. NPDC043738. The sequence goes on from NZ_JBWKCJ010000052.1 coordinate 2,514, forward strand.
ACGGACTTGCACACCTCGGCCACCGCTCAGAAGCTGTGCGAGCTCTCAGTGACGCGGAGCGTGCTTTCACCCGTAGCGCGGACGATCAACGGCCGGAGTGGATCAAATTCTTCGATGCCAGCGAGGTGGACGGTCTGTCCGCGTCCATCTGGTCGGCATTGGGCGATCACGATCGGGCGGAGTACTGCCTGCATCGCACGCTCGCTGCTACCCCGGACGGTAAGGCCCGCAACAAGGCTCTGTATACAGCCAACCTGTCGCTGGCTCAGGCCAGGCAAGGAGAGTTGGAGTTGGCCTGTGTGACAGGTAGGCAGGCTCATATGCTGCTGCCGCCCTCTTCGGGATCGAGGAGAACTGCTCAGAAGCTGGCTGCGACGCGAAAGGTGATCGTAGCCTCAGGTTCAAAGGGTGCTGATGTCATCGAGTGGATAGAGGAGTCCCGTCAATGGATCTGAAGCACTACACGCATGCCGATGCACCGGACGTCAGGTCCCTGCTGCTCGATATCCACGACGAGGTCTACGGGGACGATCCGGACCCGTTTCACTCGCGCGAACGCTTCGCGTACTTCTTCGACCTGTGGTCCTCGCGTGAGAACTGGCGGTGTGTATCGGGTTGGGAAGAGGGTGGCCCTGTCGGGTACGCATACGGCTCCATGTTCAGTCCGGGTGGGTGGTGGACGGGGCACCAACGGCCAGCCACTGCCAGGGGATCGGTCTTCGCGCTATCGGAATTGATGGTGGTTACCCCATGGCGCGGGGCCGGCAGGGCAAAGCGGATTCATGACGCCCTGATCAACTCTGTCGAAGCCAATGTCATAACGCTTTTGGTTGACTCCACCCACCACAAAGTCCAAGCGCTGTACGAGCGTTGGAACTACATCAAAGTGGGTGAAGCGAAGCCGTCAGATGACTCGCCGCTATATGCCGTCATGGCCAAGGGCCTGACGCGCACATGAGTGTCTGGAGATCGGGCAATTCGGTGCGGTCCTTCCTGGCTTCGCCGAGGTCTTGGAGAAGGCGCGCCCATGACGCCTACTCGTCGGAGACCGGCCCGGCGGTAGTGGCGATCCAGCGGAGGTACGCGTCCGACCCGGTCACGAGGGGAACGGCCGAGACTTCGGGGTTCTTCCACGGGTGGTGTTTCAGGAGGTGCGCCTCCAGCGCGGAGTAACCGTCGGCCGGGCTCTTGGGAAGGAGTTGCCACTCCTCGCCCGTTCCGAACTCGCCCTCATGCCAGAAGGCGGAGACCACGGGGCCCGTGATCTGGGCGCCGGCCGCGAGACGGCCTGTCACTACGGAACGGGCCAGCTCTACCGCTTGCTCGCGCGTCTCCGTCGCTGTGGAGACCTGCAGGAAGTCAGCCATGCGGCGAGCATGGCCGTCGGCCGCCGGCGTTCGTTGCGGCTACGGATACCGGCCCCCGGAGTGAGCGGCTACGCCAAGTGGCAACGCACCGCCTCGACCACCAGCGCGTGATCCTCCGCCTGCGGAAGCCCCGACACCGCGACCACCCCCACCACGCCCGTGCCGCGCACGCGGATCGGGAACGCCCCGCCGTGCGCGGCGAAGCGGTCCGGGTCGAGGCGGGAGGAGTCCTCGAACGTGCGGCCCTTGGCGCGGAAGCGGGCGCCGACCAGGAACGAGGACTCGCCGTAGCGCTCGACGACGGCGGACTTGCGGGCGATCCAGGCGTCGTTGTCGGCGGAGGTGCCCGGCAGCGCGCAGTGGAACAGCCGCTGGGCGCCGCGTCGGATGCCGATGGTCACCGCGGCGTCCCGCTCGCGCGCCAACGCCACCAGACGTGAGCCCAGTTCCCAGGCGTCGTCGTTGCCGAACCTGTCGAAGACCAGGCGTCGTTCGTGCTCTTCGAGGGCGCGCACCTCGTCCGTCTTCGGCGCCTTGGTCACACGCCCGCCTCGATCCGGACCGTACGGCCCTCGGCCGCGGAGAGCTTCGCGGCCTCCAGGACGCGCAGCGCGGCCGCGGCCTCGGCGGCGCTCACCGGCGGTGCGCCGCCCTCGCGCAGGGCACGGGCGATCGCGGAGTAGTACGCGGGGTAGTCGCCGGGCAGTGTCGGTACGGGCTCGCCGCCCCCGGACCGCGGGGAGGCCCCGGCGCCCATCCGGCCCCAGCCGGACTTCGGCTCCACGCCCCACTCCACGCCCTCGGCGCCGGGCCGCAGGCCCTCGCGCAGCGCGGCCTCCTGGGGGTCCAGACCGTGCTTGGTGTAGCCGGCCTTGGTGCCGAGCAGCCGGAAGCGGGGGCCCAGCAGCGGGGTGGTGGCGCTGACCCACAGGTGGGAGCGGACGCCGCTCGCGTGGGTGAGGGCGATGAAGGTGTCGTCGTCGGCCTCCGCGCCCGGGCGGCGGATGTCGGACTCGGCGTAGACGGAGACGACCGGGCCGAAGAGGGTCAGTGCCTGGTCGGTGAGGTGGCTGCCGAGGTCGTAGAGCAGCCCGCCGATCTCCGCCGGGTCGCCGGACTCGCGCCAGCCGCCCTTGGGCTGCGGCCGCCAGCGCTCGAAGCGGGACTCGAAGCGCGTGATGTCGCCGAGCGCGCCGTCCTCGATCAGCTTGCGGACGGTGCGGAAGTCGTTGTCCCAGCGGCGGTTCTGGAATACCGACAGCAGCAGTCCGCGCTCCTCGGCGAGCGCGGCGAGCTTCTCGGCCTCGGCGGCGGTCGCGGCCAGCGGCTTGTCGACGACCACCGGCACACCGGCCTCCAGGGCGGCGGTGGCGAGCGGCACATGGGTCTTGTTCGGCGTCGCGATGACGATCAGGTCGAGGTCCGCGGCGCGGTCGAGGACCTCGTCCGCCGTGGCGACCGTACGCGCCTGCGGATGCTCGGCGCGGGCCTGCGCCTGCCGCTGGGGATCGGAGGTGGAGACGGTGTCGAGCAGCAGGTCGTCGGTGGCGGCGATCAGCGGGGCGTGGAAGACCGAGCCCGCCAGGCCGTAGCCGAGGAGGCCGACGCGCAGCGGGTCGCCGGGGGCGGGGGTACCGGTGGGGCGGCTCATCGCACTCTCCTCGCTCGTCTCACTCATACCCCTACTTAAGCAACGCTGTTGCCAAAGTGCAAGCCACTGCCGACAATGGGCGGGTGAGCAGCGACGACATCCCCTCCCGCGCCTCCCGTCAGGGCGGCTTCGCCGGCAGTCCGGGCGCCAACCTCCCCGCGCTGCGCGGTCACAACACCGCGCTGGTGCTGGGGCTGCTGCGCGCGGCCGGCGAGGAGGGCGTCAGCCGGCTGGAGCTCGCCGCGCAGACGGGGCTCACCCCGCAGGCCGTCAGTAAGATCACCGCGCGGCTGCGGGCCGAGGGCCTGGCCGCCGAGGCGGGCCGCCGCGCCTCCACGGGCGGCAAGCCCGCCACGGTCCTGCGCCTGGTCCCCGGCGCCCGGCACGCGATAGGCCTGCACCTGGACCGCGACGAGCTCACCGCCGTGCTCGCCGACCTCGCCGGCCGCGCGGTCGCGGTGCGCCGGGCCCCGCTGGCGTTCGAAGCGGGGGCGGAGCAGGTGCTCACCACGGCCGAACGCGAGGTCGCCGAGCTGCTCTCGCAGGCCGGCGGGCCGCTGGTGCTGGGGGCGGGGGTGGCCTGCCCCGGGCCGCTGGACCACGCCACCGGAGTGCTGCACCGCGTCACCGGCGCCCCCCAGTGGGACGGCTTCCCCCTGCGGGACGCCTTCGCCGCCCGGCTCGGCCTCCCCGTCGCGCTCGACAAGGACACCAACGCCGCGGCGCTCGGCCTGGCCCGCACCCTGCCCGCCGGCGCCGGCTCCTTCGGCTATCTGCACCTGGGCACCGGCCTCGGCGCCGGGCTCGTGCTGGACGGCGGCCTCTACCGCGGCCCGCGCACCGGCGCCGGTGAATTCGGCCACCAGATCGTCCAGTTGGACGGTCCGCGCTGCGGCTGCGGACGGCGCGGCTGCATCGAGGCGCTGTGCCTGGCGGCGGTGGCCGGCGGAGATCTGCCGGCCGCGGCCGAGGCGTTGGGCGTCGGCGCCGCCAACCTCGTCGAGCTGCTGGACATCGACCGGGTGCTGCTCGGCGGCCGCACGGTACTGGGCGCCCCCGAGCCGTTTTTGAGCGGAGTGTCCCGGGCGCTGGCCGCCCAGGCCCGCACCCGCGGCAGCGCCGGGGCCGCGGTGTCGGTCGCGCTCGCCCCCGGCCGGGCAGTCGCCGACGGTGCGGCGGAGCTGGTGCTCGCCCCCCTCTTCGGGTGACGCCGCCCCGCCCCGGGTGAGCCGGGGCCGCTCATCCGGGCGCACCCCGATCCCCGGCCGCCGCGCCCGCGGGTGCGAGGATCGCGCCGTGGAGTTCCCCTACGGCCAGGATCCTGGCGCACCCGTCCGGTCCGGCGTCCCCGAGCACGGGCGCATCCCCAAGTACTACGCGGCCAAGGTCGAAATCGCCGCACTGCTCGACGAGTTGGGCGAGGGCCAGGTGCTGCCCACCGAGCGTGAGCTGGCAGCGCGCCTGGAGGTCTCCCGCGAGACGCTGCGCCAGGCCCTGCGCGAACTGGTCCTGGAGGGGCGGCTGCGGCGGCTGGGGCGCGGCACGGTCGTCGCCGGGCCCAAGCTGGCGCAGCCGCTCTCCCTCGCCAGCTACACCGAAGGCGTACGCGGCCAGGGCCGCAGGCCCGGCCGGCACCTCGTCGGCCTGGACCGCTTCCCCTGCCCGCCCGCGCTCGCCGCCGATCTGGGCCTTACGGCCGGGGACGCGGTATGGCACATGGAGCGGGTGCTGCTCGCCGACGACGAGCGGGTCGGGCTGGAGAGCACCTATGTCGCGGTCGAGCGGGTCCCGGACCTGGCCGCCGACTTCGCGCCGGACTCGTCCTTCTACGCCTACCTCCACCAGCGGCTGGGCATCGGCTTCGGCGACGCGGACGAGCGGCTGGAGACCGTACTCGCCACCCCGCGCGAGGCGCTGCTGATCGGCACGCCGGGCGCGCTGCCCATGCTGCTGATCCACCGGCTGTCCCGGGACACCGAAGGCCGCCCGCTGGAGCGGGTGCGCTCCCTCTATCGGGGCGACCGGTTCTCCTTCACCACCCACCTGGGCGCACCGGCGCGGGGCTGAGGCGCGGGGCCGCGGCGCGGGGCTGGGCAGCAGGTGCACCGCCCACCCATGAATGTCACGAACAGATAACGGGTCTAGGCCAACTTTGGGCACCCGTTCACCGTCGCGTCGCCGAACCACCCCTCGCGGGCCACCCGCCGCCACGACCGTCTGGGGCATGCGAGTCATAGTTGTCGGAGCCGGCGTACTGGGCACCATGCACGCCTGGCATGCCATCGAGCGGGGCCACGAGGTCCTGCACCTCGAACGGGAGGCCGAGGCCCGCGGCGCCTCGGTCCGTAACTTCGGACAGATCTGGGTCAGCGGCCGGGCCGGCGGCGAGGAGCTTCGGTGCGCCCTGCGCGCCCGCGCACTGTGGGAGGGCATCGGCGCCCGCGTCCCCGCGCTCGGCTTCCGCGCCATCGGCTCGCTGACCGTGGTCAGGAACGACGCCGAGCGGGCGGTCGCCGAGGCCGCCGCCCGCCGCCCCGACGCCGCCGACCGCGGCTACCGGCTGCTCGACGCCGACCGGGCCCGCGCCCTCAACCCCGCCCTGCGCGGCGACTTCACCGGCGCCCTGTGGTGCGAGCGGGACGCCGCCGTGGAGCCGCGGGTCGCCCAACGCGCCCTGAAGGACGAGCTGCTGCGGTCCGGGCGGTACACCTACCTCGGCGGCCGGGAGGTCCGGGCGGTGGTCGGCGAGCGTGCGGTACGCGACGACCACGGCGAGACCCACCACGGCGACGCGGTCGTCCTGTGCACCGGCGCCTGGCTCGGCGGGCTGGTCCGCGAGCTGGTCCCCGACCTGCCGGTGCGCCGGGTGCGGCTGCAGATGATGCAGACCGACCCGCTCGGCGAGGCGCTGACCACCTCCGTCGCCGACGCCGACAGCTTCCGCTACTACCCGGCGTACAAGAGCGAGGCCCTGGACGCGCTCAACGCCGGCCAGGCCCAGGAGCCGACCGCCGCCGAGCACAGGATGCAACTGCTGATGGTGCAGCGCGCCGACGGCGGCCTGACCATCGGCGACACCCACGAGTACGAGACGCCGTTCGCCTTCGACACCGTCGAGGAGCCCTACGAGCATCTGACCGGTGTCGTCGAAGCGCTGCTGGGCCGCCCGCTGCCCCGGATCCGCCGCCGCTGGGCCGGGGTCTACGCCCAGTGCACCGACACCACCCGGGTCGTCCACCGCCGGCAGGCCCGCGACGGCGTCTGGCTGGTCACCGGGCCGGGCGGGCGCGGGATGACCTGCTCCCCGGCCATCGCCGAGACCACCGCGAACGAACTGGGATGGTGAGCGAGTTGCCGCAACACACCCCCGACCACGACATCCAGCTGGTCGTCCTCGACATGGCCGGCACCACCGTCGCCGACGGCGGACTGGTCGAGCAGGCCTTCGACGCCGCCGCCCGGCACCTGGGCGTCGAGCACGGCAGCCCCGACCACGCCGCCAAGCTCGCCTACGTACGCGCCACCATGGGCGAGTCCAAGATCTCCGTCTTCCGCCACCTCTTCGGCGACGAGGCCGCCGCCCGGCGCGCCAACGCCGCCTTCGAGACGGCGTACGGCGAGCTGGTCGACGGCGGGCGGATCGCTCCCGTCCCCGGCGCCCGCGAGGCGATCGAGGCGCTGCGGGCGGCCGGGCGCACCGTCGTGCTCTCCACCGGCTTCGCCCGGGTCACCCAGGACGCCATCCTCGGCGCGCTCGGCTGGCAGGACCTGGTCCCGCTCACCCTGTGCCCGGCCGACGCCGGCGGCCGCGGCCGCCCCTACCCCGACCTGGTCCTCACCGCGCTGCTGCGCACCCACGCCACCGACTCCGTCCAGCGGGTCGCGGTGGCCGGCGACACGTCCTACGACATGCTCTCCGGCCGCCGGGCCGGCGCCTCGGTCGTCGCCGGCGTGCTCACCGGCGCCCACGACGCGGCGCAGCTGGCGTCCGCCGGCGCCACCCACGTCCTGGGATCGGTCGCCGAACTGCCCGCGCTGCTGGGGGTGGTGTGAGATGACCGCCCCAGCCGCCGCATCCGCCAGGGCCGCCGAGGCGTCCCCGTCCCGGCCCGCGTCGGGCATCCGCTTCGACCACGTCACCGTCGCCTACGGCGGGCGCGGCGAGCACTCCGTCCTGGACTCCTTCGACCTGACCGTCGAACCGGGCGAGGTGATGGCGCTGCTCGGCCCGTCCGGCTCCGGCAAGACCACCGCACTGCGGGCGGTCGCCGGATTCGTCCAGCCGGCCTCCGGGCGGGTGCTGATCGGCGGCCGGGACGTGACCGGGCTGCCGCCGCACCGGCGCGGCATCGGCATGGTCGTCCAGCAGTACGCGCTCTTCCCGCACATGAAGGTCGCCGACAACGTCGCCTTCGGCCTGCGGGCGCACAGGACCCCGCGCGCCGAGATCCCCGGCCGGGTCGCCGAGGCGCTGGAGATGACCGGCATGGCCGCCTACGCCGGCCGCCACCCCCGCGAGCTCTCCGGCGGCCAGCAGCAGCGGGTCGCCATCGCCCGGGCCCTGGCCATCCGCCCCGGCGTGCTGCTGCTGGACGAGCCGCTCTCCGCCCTCGACGCCCAGCTGCGCTCCGGCATGCTCGCCGAACTCGCCCGGCTGCACCGGGAGTTGCCGGAGGTCTCCGTCCTCTACGTCACCCACGACCAGGTCGAGGCGCTGACCCTGGCCGACCGGATCGCGGTGCTACGGGCGGGCCGGCTGCGCGAGTGCGGCACCCCGCAGGAGCTCTACCGGCGCCCGCGCAGCGAGTTCACCGCCTCCTTCGTCGGCACCGCGAACCTGCTGCCGGTCACCGTGCGCGGCGACGGCGACGGCGTCGACTTCGGCGGGCGCAGGCTGGCCGTGCCCGTGGGGGAGGCAGTGGCCACGGGCGCCGCCGCGACCCTGTGCGTACGGCCGCATCTGGTCGGCCTGGGGGACGGCGACGGCACCGGCAACACGCTGCGCGGCACGGTCACCGACGTGCAGTGGCGCGGCGCCACCCACCGGCTGCAGGTGACCGTCGACGGCCACCGCGTCCTGGCCGACGTGCGCGAACTGCGCCGGCCCCCGGAGCCGGGCGACGAGGCCGCGCTGCACTTCGCGCCGCAGGACGCGGTGCTGATACCGGCCGGGCCCGCACCGGCCGCCCCGGGACGCGAGGGCGGCGGGCACCATGGCCGGTGACGCAGCGGTGGCAGCGGCGCGCGGTCCGGTGGCGCCGGGGCGGCGCACCCGCCCGGCGAAGGCCGGGGCCGCCCTGTGGGCCCTGCCGCCCGTCGCCGCCCTCGCCCTGGTCTTCCTCTACCCCATCGCCCTGGTGGTGTGGCAGTCCCTCACCCCCGACGGCGCCGGCCCCTCCACCGCCCCGTACGCGGAGGTCTTCGCCGAGGCGTCCTTCCGCGCCGCCCTGACCACCACCGTGCTGATCGCCGCCGGCGCCACCGTCGGCGCGCTCCTGCTGGGCCTGGCGCTCTCCCTCGTGATCGCCTTCGTCCCGCTCCCCGGCGGCCGGGCGCTGGGCCGCTTCATCGACGTCTTCCTGGCCTTCCCCTCCTTCCTGATCACCCTCGCCCTGCTCTTCCTCTACGGCACCGCCGGCGTGGCCAACGGCCTGTGGACGGACGTGACCGGCGCCGCCCACGGGCCGCTTGCGTTCCTGACCACCCCCTGGGGCGTCCTGCTGGCCGAGGTCACCTACTTCACCCCGTTCGTGATGCGCCCGCTGCTCGCCGCCTTCGCGCAGATGGAGACCGGTCAGCTGGAGGCCGCCGCGTCGCTGGGCGCCCGGCCGTGGCGGATCGTGCGGACGGTGATCCTGCCCGAGGCGCTGCCGTCACTGGCGGCGGGCGGCGCGCTGGTGCTGGTCCTGTGCCTCAACGAGTTCGGCATCGTGCTCTTCACCGGCGCCAAGGACGTCGTCACCCTCCCGATGCTCGTGTACACCAAGGCGATCCTCGACGGCGACTACACCGGGGCCTGCGTCGTCGCCGTCGTCAACATCGCCCTGTCCGTCGCGCTCTACGCCCTCTACCGGGCCGTGATGTCCCGCACGGGCGGCCGAGCCGGCCCGCACACCGGAGGTGCCCACCGTGCTGGTGCATAGCAGGACCGCCCGCCGGGCCGTCCACATCCTCTTCCTCGCCCTCTTCGTCCCCGTCTTCGCCCTGCCCCTGCTGGTGATCGTCGGCGCGTCCCTCGCGACCAACTGGAGCGGCGCCCTGCCCTCGGGCGCGACCCTGACCCACTATCAGGACATCGCCCGGGGCGACGCGCCCGACGCCCTGCTCACCAGCGTCCTGACGGCCCTGGCGGCGAGCGCCGCCGCACTCACCGCCGGCACCTGGGCCGCCCTGGCCGCCGAGAAGCTGGGCCGCCGCGCCCGCCGCCTCCTCGACGGCCTCTTCCTCCTCCCCGTCGCGGTGCCCTCCGTCGTGGTGGGCCTCTCCCTCCTCGTCGCCTTCTCCCGGCCCCCGTTCCTGCTCAACGGCACGCCCCAGATCGTGGTCATCGCCCACAGCGTGCTGGTCACCGCCTTCGCCTACCAGTCCGTGACGGCCGCGCTGGCCCGCCTGGACCCGGCGTACGAGCAGAGCGCGGCCGGCCTCGGCGCCCGCCCCGCCGTCGTCCTGTGGCGCATCAGGCTCCCCCTGCTGCTGCCGTCCCTCACCGCGGCCGCCGGCCTCTGCTTCGCCCTGTCCATGGGCGAGGTGAGCGCCACGATGATGCTCTATCCCCCCGACTGGACACCCCTGCCCGTCCAGATCTTCGCCGCCACCGACCGCGGCTCCCTCTTCGCCGGCGCCGCACTCGCGGTGACCTTGATGGCGACCACCCTGCTCGCCCTCCTCGGCGTCTCCCGTATCCGCACCCGAGCCACCTACCGCTGAGCCCGACACCCGTGTACTTACCAGGAGTTGCTACGCCATGCCCGCTGCCCCCGCCCTCCGCAAGCCGCTCGCCGCCTGCTGCGGCGCCCTCGCCCTCGCCGCCTCGCTCACCGCCTGCGGCGGCGCCTCCGGCGCCGACCCGAACGCCAAGGAGATCACCGTCTACAGCGCCGACGGCCTCAAGGGCGAGAAGGGCGACGGCTTCTACGACCAGGTCTTCAAGGACTTCGAGAAGAAGACCGGCATCAAGGTCGACTACGTCGAGTCCGGCTCGGGCGCGGCCGTCCAGCGCCTGGCCCGCGAACGCGCCAACACCCAGGCGGACGTCGTCGTCACCCTCCCGCCCTTCATCCAGCAGGCCGACGGCAAGGGCCTGCTGCAGGTCTACCGCCCCAAGGGCGCGGACCAGGTGGCCGCCGGCGACAAGAGCCCGACCGGCAAGTGGACCTCGATCGTCAACAACTACTTCTGCTTCGTCTACAACAAGAAGGAACTGGCGAAGCCCCCCGCCACCTGGCACGACCTGCTGGACGGACGGTTCGAGCACAAGCTGCAGTACTCCACGCCCGGCGTCGCCGGCGACGGCACCGCCGTCCTCATCAAGGCCCTGCACGACTTCGGCGGCCAGGGCCCGGCCATGAAGTTCCTCGGCAGACTCCAGGCCAACAACGTCGGCCCGTCCTCCTCCACCGGCCAGCTCGCCCCCAAGACGGACAAGGGCGAACTCCTGGTCGCCAACGGCGACGTCCAGATGAACTTCGCCAACATGAAGTCGATGCCGAACCAGGGCATCTTCTTCCCCGCGGCCGAGCCCGGCGGCCGGCCCACCACCTTCGCGCTGCCCTACGCCGCCGGCCTGGTCAAGAACGCCCCGCACCGCGCCAACGCCGAGAAGTTCCTGGACTACCTGCTCTCCGAGCCCGTCCAGCGCCAGGTCTCCGCCATCGGTGGCGGTTTCGCCGCCCGCAAGGACACCAGGCCCACCGACCCCAACGCCAAGGCCCTCGCCGCGCTCATGGACGGTGTGGAGGTCTTCCAGCCCGACTGGAACGACATCGACAAGAACCTGGACTCGTACGTGGACGCCTGGAAGGCGGCCACGAACAGCTGAGACCCGGCCCCCGGCCCGTGCCCTCCCCGCGCGGGCGGGGGCACGGGCCCCGCGGGACGGCGATCGCCGGGGTCGGGAGAACGGCTGCTGACTTAGGGTGGGGGCGTCGGCCGTACGTACGACACGTGGGACGGGCGGGTGGCCCACCACGCGTGCGGGAGGCGGCCGGCGCACCTGGTCATCACGCACGGCAGGAGTCCGGCAGTGGCAGAGCGCAAGCCGATCGAGTCATGGCTCACCGACATGGACGGCGTCCTGATGCACGAGGGCGTCCCGGTCCCCGGGGCGGACGCCTTCATCAAGCGGCTGCGCGAATCGGGCAAGCCCTTTCTCGTGCTGACCAACAACTCCATCTACACCCCGCGTGACCTGCACGCCCGGCTGAGCCGGATCGGGCTGGACGTGCCCTGGGAGTCGATCTGGACGTCCGCGCTGGCCACCGCCCAGTTCCTGGACGAGCAGCGGCCCGGCGGCACCGCCCACGTCATCGGGGAGGCCGGCCTGACCACCGCCCTGCACGACATCGGCTACGTCCTGACCGACCACGCCCCCGACTACGTCGTCCTCGGCGAGACCCGGACCTACTCCTTCGAGGCGCTGACGAAGGCGATCCGGCTGATCAACGACGGGGCCCGGTTCATCGCGACGAACCCCGACGAGACCGGCCCCTCGCCCCAGGGGCCGCTGCCCGCGACCGGGTCGGTGGCCGCGCTGATCACCAAGGCGACGGGCGTCGAGCCGTACTTCGTCGGCAAGCCCAACCCGCTGATGATGCGGCACGGGCTCAACGTCATCGGCGCCCACTCCGAGACCTCCGCGATGATCGGCGACCGGATGGACACCGATGTGCTGGCCGGCCTGGAGGCGGGGATGGAGACCTTCCTCGTGCTGACGGGGCTGACCCGCCCCGAGGAGATCGACCGGCACCCCTTCCGGCCGTCCCGGGTCGTGGACTCGATCGCGGACCTGGTCGACCTGGTCTGACGCGGCCCGGCGGCCGGGCGGGGGCCCGGCGCGCGGCGCGCGGCGCCGGGCGCCACCCGAACGGCGCAGCCTCGGGCCGCACCGGGATGCGGCCGGGCTCGCGCGGGCGGACCTTCGGAATTATCGGAGGTTCACCATGCGCGCACCGCAATTTGCTCTCTGTGCCGCGGTCGCGGCCTGCGCGGTGACGACGGCGCCCGCGTACGGCGGGGACGCGCGCGGCGCCGGGGCCGAAGCGGTCCGCGTCGCCCGGGCCGCGCCCGCCCCGGGCCGCGAGGTCACCCCGCTCGCCGGGGACGGCTCCGCGGGGCCGGCCGCCGGCGACCGCACGCCTGCCGGCCCGGCCGGCAAGGTCACCCAGCGCGGCGAACTGAGCAGCACCTCGGCCGTCGGCCTGGTGCTGGCCGGCGGCGCCGTCCTCGTCGTCGCGGGGCAGCTGCTGCGGCTGCGGCTGCGACTGCGCCGCGAGCGGCAGGGCGGCGAGGCCGATGAGAGCTGACGAGGACCGGCGTCGTGGCACCGGGCGGCTGCTGGCCGGTGCGGCCTGGGCGGTGCTGCTGCTGGCAGGGTGGCTGTGGGGACGCGGCGTGCCGGACGGGGCGGCCGTGCGGCACGCCACGACCGGCGATGTCGCCGCCGTGGGGCGCCCGTCGCCCCACCGGAGCGCCCTGCGCCGTTTCGACCCCCACAAGGCCTGCGCGGGCCACCGGCACGGCCGCCCCGCACTCCGGTTGTTCAGCGTCGGCGGCGACGGCGGTGGTGGCGACGGCGTCCGCGCCGAAGGGGCGGGTGGCGCGGACCTGGTCCTGCTGTCCGCCTGTCTGACGGGGCATCAGCACGGCTCCCGGGCGCCGGAGGCGACCGGCGGCTGAGCCGTGCCGGCGCCCTGCGGCCGGCCACCGTGAGGTCCTACGACCGGAGTTCGTCAAGCGCGGTAGCCGCCTGTGGACGGACTGTCCACAGCCCGGCTCCGGCGGGCGGCCGTGTGCCACGATGGATTGGGCCGGTGGTCTCGCGCCGGCCGGATCAGTGCTCCGAGGGGGGAGTGGATGTACGGCGATCTTCGATGGGCTGCCGGGAGCGGGCCGCCGGTCCCGGGCCGCGGCCGGTGGCGTACGGCGCGCGGCGGCGCGGTGCCGCGCACGGCGGTGGTGGGGGCGCTGGCCGCGCTGCTGCTCGCCGGCTGCTCCTCGTCGGACGGTGACGGCGACGACCGGGTCCCCGGCAGACCGGGGCAGCGCCCCAAGTCCGTCGCCCCGTACTGGGTCAACCCCGACAGCAAGGCGGCCCGCCAGGTCGCCGCTTACGGCAAGGACGGCAAGGCCGCCGACGCCCGGCTCGTCGACCGGATCGCCGCGCAGCCGGTCGCCGAGTGGATCGGCGTCGACGACCCGCAGGGCGAGGCCCGCGGCTTCGCCCAGGCGGCCGCCAAGGCCGACCGCGAGGCGCTGCTGGTCCTCTACAACATCCCGCACCGCGACTGCGGCAGCTACTCCCAGGGCGGCGCCGCCGACGGCAACGCCTACCGCGCCTGGCTGGACGGCGTCCTCAAGGGCATCGGCGACCGCGCCACCACCGTCGTCCTGGAGCCCGACGCCCTGCCGCACATCGCGGACAAGTGCACCCCGCAGCAGTTCCACGAGGAGCGCTACGCCCTGCTGACCGAGGCCGTCGGCAAGCTCAAGGCGCTCCCGCACACCAAGGTCTATCTGGACGCCGGGAACCCCCACTGGATCAAGGACCCCGGCGCGATGGTCGAACCGCTCAAGCGGGCCGGCATCGACCGTGCCGACGGCTTCGCACTGAACATCTCCAACTACCAGACCACGCGGGAGAACGCGAAGTACGGCAAGCGGCTCTCCGCCCTCGTCGGCGGCAAGCCCTTCGTCATCGACACCAGCCGCAACGGCAACGGCCCGGCTCCCGGCGGCGACGACCGGGAGAACTGGTGCAACCCACCCGGCCGCGCCCTGGGCACCCCGCCCACCACCAGGACCGGCGACCCTCAGATAGCCGCCTACCTCTGGATCAAGCGCCCCGGAGAGTCCGACGGCACCTGCAAGGGCGGCCCGAAGGCGGGGGACTGGTGGCCGAGGTACGCCCTGGAGCTGGCCCGCGGTGCGAAGTAGCCGGCGCCGGGCCGGACGCGACGGAGGCGGGGGCGGCCGCCGGCGACCGCCCCCGCACCGTACGGCACCGCCGCCTCCGGCCGGCTACTTCTGCGCCGCCACGGGAACGTGGACCCATACCGCCTTCGACGGCGTGCCCGCCCCGTCCACCGCGTTGAGCATGTACCACCCCGGCGGCACCAGCGACGGGTCCTTGGGCAGGGTGACCGTCACGCCGTCCTTGCCCTTGGTCACCGTGAAGTCCAGCGCGATCGACCGCTGCTCGATGTTGGTGACATGGGTGAAGGAGCCGGGCCGGATCAGCCGCATCTTCTTGATGGCGCCGGCGTGCGGGGCGCCGAACGTCGCGGTGCCGCCGAGCGCGACGGTCTTGGCGGTACCGCCCGGGGACGTCAGCTCGGGGCGCGACTTCCGGAAGAGGTAGGGCGGCGTGTAGAGGTCGATCTGCTGCTGGAAGACGCCCGGCTTGGTGTTGTCCTTGTCGGCGTACAGCGAGTCGGAGCCGAAGGTCATCACCCGGCCGTCCGGCAGCAGCAGCGCGCCGGAGTGGTAGTTGCGGCCCACCAGCGGGTCGGCCACCTGCCGCGCGGTGTTGGACGCCGGATCGTAGATCTCCGCCTTGAGGACGTTGGAGTCGCTGCGTCCGCGGTAGTCGCCGGAGCCGTTCGTGGTCAGCACCGAGTCGTCCGGCATGATCACGCTGCTCGGGTAGCGGGCCTTGGCGTAGAGCGGCGGGCCGTCCCTGAAGCGCGGGGCGGGGGCGTGCAGGTCCACGATCCGGGTCTTGTCCGTCGACCGCGGGTCCTCACCGACCCCGCCGCCGCCCAGCACCATGTACCGCTGGTTCTGGGCCGGCGGCAGCAGCACCGACATCGACGTCTCCAGGATCTTCGGATCGCTCATCCCGGGCACGACCTGGAAGGTGTTGGACTTCAGGTCCCAGATGCCGGGAGTGCGGCCGATGTTGTCCGGGCCGTAGCCGGCGTTGGAGCCGGTGTAGAAGATCCGGCCCCGGTCGGTGAGGAAGAGCGCCGGGTAGGTCGGGAAGAAGCGCTGCCGGGGGAGGTAGCTCCACTTCTTCGTCGCCGGGTCGTAGATCTCCTGCTTGCCGGGGACGACCTGCCCGATCTCGTCCAGTCCGGAGACGGAGAGGACCTTGCCGTCCTGAAGGGTCGTCAGGGTCGGGTACCAGCGGGCCTCGTTCATGGGGTCGACGGGGACGTAGCGCTCGGCCACCGGGTCGAACTCGAAGGAGTCCTTGATGCCCTGGAAGTCCTTCTTGTCGAAGGACAGCTTCTGCGCGATGCCGTAGAAGTTGTGGACGTCGGTGCCGGTCAGGCCGTGGATGCGGTAGTTGTCCTGGGCGCCGGTGGAGTGCGCCGGGCCGTTCTTGAGCGCCTCGACGTAGACCCGGGCCTCGCTGTGGGTGACGGTCACCTTGCCGGTCGCCGGGTCCTTGGTCTTCTTCGCCCGCGGCACCACGACCGGGTCCTTCGAGGTGAAGGTCTTGCCGTTCTGCTTGCCGGTGAAGAGCGTGCCGGCCGGGAAGGTTCTGGGGCCGTCCGGGTTCTCGTTGTAGATGATCATGAGGCCGCCGGCCTTCTTCACATCGCCCTGCAGCTTCTCGTAGCGCTGCGTCCCCCCGGCGACCAGCAGCTTGCCGTCCGGGAGCTGGGTGTGCCCGGCGCAGAAGAGGTCCTTGGGCGTGGGGATGTTCTTGAAGGTGTTCTTCTCCGGGTCCCACAGCACCGTACGGAAGGACTTGGCCTTGAAGTTCGCGGCGTTGTTGCCGGAGCCGGCGACCAGCAGCACCTTCCCGGTGTGCAGCAGGGCCGCATGGATGGTGTTGATGCGGTATTTGTCGGGGACGTCGACGACGTCCCAATGGCCGTTCGCCGCCTTGTACTCGGGCTTGTTGATCTCGTACTGGTGGTACTGCTCCGAGGCGAAGCCGTAGAGGGCCGGCCCGTTCATCCCGGCCAGCGCCAGCACCACCGCGGTCGCTATCGCCACTCTGCGGGTGCGGCGGCTCGGACGGTACTTCATGTGTGACGTCCCCCAAGGGCGATCTGCATGGTCTGTTCGGTGGAGGCGGGCTGGTCAGCGGCGGTGTCCTCGGAGCTGGTTCCGTCCTCGGTGCCGGAGGCGCCGGCGGCCGCCTTGCGCCGCGCCCCCCGGACGCCCAGCCGCCAGGCCGCGATCGGCGCCGCCGTGATCAGCATCGCCAGCGACGCCCAAGTGATCATCGCCGGATGGCTGTGCCCCAGGACGAAGGAGGCACCCAGTGAGCCCCCGAAGACGAGCAGGAAGAACAGGTGCACCCGGAAGGTGCCGAAGAGGGTGTCCGGACTGGAGGAGTCGCCCTTCGGCGTGACCACGAACTTGCTCTTGCGGCGCAGTACGGCGTCGAACAGCGACCTCGCGTAGATCGGTGCCGACATCGCGGACATCACCATCCCGGCGACGCCGCCGGACCCCTCCGGCTCGTGCGGCGAGACGTTGTGCCGCCGGTTCCAGACGTACAGCCCGATCTGCAGCGCCGAGGCGTTGCCGTAGAGCATCATCCACACCGACGGGTCGATCTGCACACCGGAGGCCCCGAGCCCCAGGAACAGCGCGCAACTCAGCGCCGCCAGGATCCAGTTCAGCGCCGACATCGGGTAGAAGATCACCATCATGGTGTAGTTGAAGAGCCGGCCCGGCGGCAGCGTGAACGGCGCCTTCCAGAACTGCTTGAGGATCGTCTCGTACGTCCCGCGCGACCAGCGCAGCTGCTGGGTGAAGAAGTCCGTCCAGGCCGTCGGCCCCTCGCCGACCGCCAGCACGTCCGGGGTGTAGACCGACCTCCACTTCTTCCCGGTCGCCGGGTTCCGGTGCCGGTGCATCTCGAAACCCGTCGCCATGTCCTCGGTGATCGAGTCGTACAGCCCGCCGATCTGCTTGAGGGCGCTGATGCGCACGGCGTTGGAGGTGCCGACGAACATCGGCGCGCCGTAGCGGTTGCCGGCCCGCTGGATCAGCGCGTGGAAGAGGAACTGCTGCGACTCGGCGGCCTTGGTGACGAAGGTGTCGTAATTGCCGTACACCTGCGGGCCGATGACGAAGCCGACGTCCGGGTCGCGGAAGAAGCCGAGCATCCGCTCCAGGTAGTTGGGCAGCGGGACGTGGTCGGTGTCGACGGAGGCGAAGTAGTCGTAGTCGTCGCCGTGGGCGTCCAGCCAGGCGTTGTAGTTGCCGTGCTTGGTCTTGGCGCGGTGCGGGCCCTTGGCCTGGTTCCACTCCGGCACGCCCTTGCGGGTGAAGTGGTGCACTCCCAGGCGCCGGCAGACCTCCTTGACCTCCGGGTCGTCGCCCTCGTCCAGCAGCCAGACGTGCAGCAGACCGCGGTGGCGCACCCGGACCGCCGCCTCGAGCGTCTTGGTCACCATCGCCAGCGGTTCCTTGCCGGGGACGAAGGAGGTCAGGAACGCGACGCGGGTGCCGCTCTCGGGTATGACCGGCACGGGGTCGCGGGCGACGAGTGTGGCGTGCGCGTTGGAGAGCACGTTCATGCACCGGAAGAACTCGATCAGCGCGATCGAGACCAGCATGACGGTGTCCAGCACCGGCAGGAACTCATACGCGGGGTAGTCGCGTTGAGTCCAGTGATCGGGCTGCAGCAGCCAGGCGAGCAGGCCCAGCGAGACCAGCGGGGCCGCGCCGAGCAGCAGCGCCGCCCGGATGCGGTGCGGCTCGCCGGCGAGCAGCGAGCGGTAGCGGACCTGGTAGGGCTTGTCCGGATCGGGCTGGGTGAGCGGCCCGGCCAGCCGGCTGTAGTGCTCGTAGTCGTAGCGCGGCAGCGGCTTGCGCTGGACCCGCCGCTGCCAGTGCTGGCGCGGCACGCGCAGGCGCGCCGTGGCGGACGGGTCGTACGGAAGCTGCGGCCGGGTGCCGTCCTGCGGCGACGTCATGAGTCCATCCCCCCGCACGCAGCGGGGGCTGCGTGCCGATTGCTGACGGCCCGAGTCCTCGGTCCCCCTCGACCGACTCGGGCTCACTGGTGTCGGCCGCCCACACCGTCAGACGGTGACGGCCGTCTTCCGGTTGCATGATGAACGCCCCACGATCCTGCCAAGCGGCGGGCTCCCCGTGTCCACATCACGCCAACCGGCGTTTCCCCTGTCCCCAACTCACCGGGACCCCGCTGCTTTCAGCCGAGTTCCCAGGTCAGGGTCCCGAACCGACCGCATGATCGCAAGGTGATCCGAGGGGGATACGGACAAGAGTGTGCAATGCGGGACGGTGTATGGCGCAGTGCGCATCACTTGCGTCCGATGCCGGTCGCAACTGGCCGGTTTCTGCCGGATTTTGGAGCCGTGGCCGATATCGCCCACTGGGTGTCGTCAGGCGGGCCGGTCGGTAAAGGGATTCCTTGGCGTTGGTAAAGTCGCCGACTGCGAAAGGATAAAGGGGGGTTGACGGATCGGGGCGGCGTGGCCGACGGCACGTATATCGATGCGGCGCGGCTGAACGAGCCGGGCAAGAGCTTTGAGGTCCATGCGTACGATTTGGAGCAGTATATAAAGGAGTTCACTGGCAAAACCGGTGATGAATGGATCCATGATGGCTTCGGCCTGCTGGTCGAATCCGAGGAAGTGGCCTCCGCCTACATGAAATTGGCCGAACACACGGCCAAGTCGCTGGGCAATCCGCAGCGCCATCTTGACGCCATCGGCGGTGGTGTGCGGGGTGACGCCAAGAACACCGAATCCGCGGACGACGCCATGGCCGAGATGTTCAAGGGTGACGGCGGGTGAGCGAGGAGAGCGTAACGCCGCCCGCCTCGCCGCACGTGCGGATCGCGCCGCCACCCGCCTCGGCGGCATTCTCGGCAAGGTCGCCAAGGCCTTCCCTGTCGTGCAGGCCTTCGCCCGTACCGGTAAATGGCGGCGTTTCCCGGTCGAAATGGCGACACGGTACGCGGGTGGCCTTGTCTCCGGCGTCGGCACCAGCGTGATCAGTGGTAAAGGCCCCGAATGGCGTGACAACGCCGTCAAGAGGAAGACGCGAGCAAGCAGAACGAGAAGGGCGTGGACAAGGTGAGAGACAAGCCGGACAGCAGCAAGTTCGCCGGCGTTCGGATGAGCGCCGGAGCGGTACGGCTCGGCCGCGGCGTGACCGTGGTGGGGCTGCCGGCCCTCGTCGTGCTCACGGCCGGCCGGCTCTTCCTGGACGCGGGAGCGGTCCGTACGGCCGTGGACCGGACCGCCCTCGCCGCGCTCGCCGGATGCGCCCTGGCGCTCACCGGGTACGTCCTGCGGGCGGGCCGGGTGACGCCGCGGCGCGCCTACGAGCTGGCGCTGGACGCGGGGAGCCCCCCAGGGGCCGGCGCGGGCACCGCCGTCCCCGCCGCACTGCACGGCTCCCGCTGGACCTGGGTGCGGATCACCGCCGTCGCTCTCGCCGTCCCCACCTCCCTGGTGCTCTTCGGCAGCCTCGGCGCCGGCGACCCGGCACGCGGCGCCACGGCCGCCCGGATCGCCGGCGCCGGCCATGTGATCAAGGAGCTGCCGGTCGTGGCCGTGTCCGACGTCGAGCGCGCGGGCAGCAGCAGCCGCGCCTCGTCCGAGGCCGACTACACCGTCCGGCTGCCGGCGCCCGACGGCGGCGCGGGCGTCCCCGCCACCTTCCGCGCGGAGGTGTCCCGCGGCGTCCGGGAGGCGGGGGACACCTTCCCCGTCGCCTACGCGCCCGACCGCCCCGAGCTCGGAGCCGTCGGCGCCGTGACCCGCTCCGCCGTCGAGGCCCAGCTCACCGGGCGCACCCTGCCCCCCGGCAGCTCCGTCTTCGTCGCCTTCCTGTGGGCGGTCCTCGCCGCGGTCGCGCTCTTCGTCGCCACGGCCCTCACCGGCCCGCCGCGCCGGGCCCGCCGGGTCGGCGAGGGCTGGGTCGCGCTGCGGGCGACGGTCCAGGGGTCGGCCGAGCACGTGGAGCCGCCGGAGGACGGCGAGGCGGGCAAGGGCGCGGGCGGCAGGAACGGCCCCGCCCGCTACGAGTGCCTGACCCTGCGCACCGCGTCCGGAGACGTGCCGCTCCGCCTCGCGGCGGCGCACAAGAGCGTCGCCGGGCTGCTCACCGGCGCCGAGGGCTGGCTCCTGTGGGACCCGGGCGGGTCCCGGGGCAAGGTGCCCGCCGACTTCGTCACGGACGACGGCCGGCAGCTGCCCGGCCGCGTGCCCGGGGCCGAGGCCGTCCGGATCGCCGGCGTCCGGCCGCGTGAACCGTTCCCGCTCGACGCCGCCCGCCGTACCCGCCTGCTGGAGTTCGGCGGCCACTGGGCGCGCACGGTTCCGGTCGGCGTGCTGCTCGGCATGATCGTCTCGGTGGCCGCCGCCGGCGCTCTGCTCCTGCCGGTGGACGGCGGATGGCGCGGCTGGACGGCCGTGGCCGGTGCCCTCGCACCGCTCCTCGTCTGGATGGCCGCGGGTCTGTTCACCGTTCCGGCCGACAAGGGGGCGGCCGCGGAGGCCGGAGCGGGCCCGGCCGCCTGACCGTGCCGCACCCGCCACATGACTGAGGCCCCTCGCGATGGCGAGGGGCCTCAGTGTTACGTGCGCCGCCAGGGACTCGAACCCCGGACCCGCTGATTAAGAGTCAGCTGCTCTAACCAACTGAGCTAGCGGCGCGCGCTGACCTGAAGAACTTTACACGAACTCGGGACGTGCTCCGTACCCAGAACCGGCTCGCCCACGCGCTCGGCTTGTGTGATCCCCGCCACTCGCATCCTGCGCCGCGAGGGGCCGCTACCGCACGGAGCCCCCTCCCGCACGGGCCGGAAGTCTCGCGATCTTGGGACTTTCGCCTGCCGGGCCACCCGAATTGCTCTGTGAGGATCGAGTTCGGCGAGTCCGTCGCGTAGGTCAGCAGTTGCCCCGTCAACATGCGATATCTCCTGCCGGTTGAGAGGCTGAGGCGGGTACGCGGGGCGCGGGGACGGAGCGAACGAGAAGGGGGCCGGCCATGGCGTCCGTCACTCCTCCCCCGCCTCCCGCAACCCCACCCTCCACAGCAACGTCTGCCAGGACGCGCGCCCCGGACCGGGTCCCCGGGACTCGCCCCTCCGTCGGAAAGGTTGATCGTCATGGTGTCGACAGCCAAGCGCACGCTTGAGATGCAGCTCCTCCTCGGGCCGGACGAAGCAGTTCCGGTGGCCGGCCGGTTCGGCTACCGCAGCGATCGCCCGTACGAGGTCGAGGTCGCCTTCCTCAGCCGCGGGCGTGCGGTCTCGACCTGGCGGTTCGCCCGCGATCTGCTGCTGGAGGGGTTGTCCGGCGAAGTGGGGGAGGGGGACGTACGGGTGTGGTCCTTCCGCCGGCCGGGCGAGGTGCGCCGCGTCCACATGGAGCTGTCCACCGGCGACTCGGTGTGCGAGCTGTCCGTGCGCGCGAGCGAACTGACCGCCTGGCTGGAGCAGACGGCGGCGATCGTGCCGCCCGGCCGCGAGGACCGCTTCCTCGACATGGACACCCACCTGGCCCGGCTGCTGGCGGGGAAGTGCTGATGGGGGGCACGGCGATGATGACGACGGCCATGGACGAGGTGGCGGCCGAGGCCGCGCGGGCGACGCGGGACGCGCCGCGGGCGGTGACCGCTCCCGGCCCGGAGGACGGTGCGCGGTCCGGCCCGCCCATACCCGCGCCCGGCTCCGGCATACCCCCCGCCACCGCGGATCCCGCCGCACCCGCGCCCCACGACCCCTGCGCACACGGATTCCTGCCCGAGCGGCCGCCGGTCCGTTCCATGATCGGGACCTGGACCAGGCTGGACGCCATGGCGCGGGCGGCCGCGGTCGCGCCGGACCGGGAGGCCGCGATCGCCCTGGTCGAACGCGCCCGCCGGGACGACGAGTTGTCCGCACTGCGGCAGCGGGTCTCCCGCCTCTCCCTGCGCAACGCCGAGGCGGCCGCCATGCGGATCGCGGTCGTCGCGGTCTCGTGCGGATGGTGCGGGCTCGACCCGCAGGCGCCGGCCGCCCGTCAGGTTGCCGACGAGGCGTTCCTCGACCTATGGGCCGCGATCGCGCACCGCATCGACCACGACCAGTTCGTCGCGCTGCCCACCCTCGCCCTCCACAACTGGGCCCCCGAACGCAAACCGCGTCGCCATATCCCCATCGACCAGCTGGCCCGCACCGAACAGCTGGTACCGATCGTGCGCTGGGCCCCGGAGGGCCAGCCGCTCAGCCGGCTCGACCGCCTGATGCTGGCCGCGACCCGGCTGGAGGCGCACGGCATCTGGCTCTTCCGGCTCGCCGAGACCCTCGCCGGCCGCTCGCCCGACGACTCCTCCACCCCCACGGCGCTGCGCCGCCTGGTCCGCGTCCAGCACGCCCTGCGCGCCCAGCTCCACGCCGAGGCGGCGGAATTGGCGGCCGCGCCCGCGACGCGGCAGCAGCGGGCCGTGCTCGCCGCGCTCGCCGAGCAGGGCGCCCTGGAGCCGCCGGTGCTGCAGGCCGCCGACGCGGTGCTGGGCATCGGCGGCCGCCGCGTGGGCGACGGCCGGCGCCAGCTGCTGCGCCGCCACCTCCCGGCGCAGCACCGCGCCTGGCTCAGCGCGATGGACCGGCACTGCGCCCCCGTACGCACCCTCGCCCACCGCGGCGGTCCCGACGCGGCCGTCTACCGCGAGGCCCAGGAGTCGCTGATCGCCCTGCGCCGCACGTACACGGCGCTCGTGCAGGCCGCCGCCCGCCCCGCGGCGGACCCGTTCCCGGCGGCCGCCTGACGCCCCCGCCTGCCCGCCCCGGCCGACGCTCGGGGACTGGACGCTGTCATTGGTCTGGACATGACCAATGGCAGTGTCTAGTGTGCCGTTTGGTCTAGACCGCGCTTCCCGCACCTCCCTCCTCAGCTCACGGAACCTCCCCCACGTTCTTCAGGAGCGAAGCATGCGCAAAAAGATCAGCGCCGCCGTGATCGGCCTCGGTGTCCTCGGCGTCTCCCTGCTCTCCACGGGCAGCGCCGCCAGCCACGGCTACAGCGACGCACCCCCCAGCCGGCAGGCGCTCTGCGCCCAGGGCGCCGTCAAGGACTGCGGCGCGATCCAGTACGAGCCGCAGAGCGTCGAGGCCCCCAAGGGCTTCCCGGCCGGCGGCCCCGCCGACGGCAAGATCTGTTCCGGCGGCCATGAGAACTTCGCCGAGCTCGACGACCCGCGCGGCGGCAAGTGGCCCGGCACCACGCTCTCCCCGGGCCAGGGCTACACCTTCACCTGGCGGCTGACGGCGCGTCACGCCACCACCGACTTCGAGTACTTCATCACCAAGGACGGCTACGACCCGAGCAAGCCGCTCACCCGCGCCGACCTCGAACCCGAGCCGTTCATGACGGTCCCCATGGGCGGCGCGCGGCCGGGCGAGACCGTCCAGCACCAGGGCACCGTCCCCACCCAGAAGTCCGGCCGGCACCTCATCCTGGGTGTCTGGAACATCGCCGACACCGGCAACGCCTTCTACGCCTGCTCGGACGTCGATCTCTCCTGACCCGAAGACGGGCCTGCCCGCGTCCCCCGTGGAACAGGCCCCGGACACAGCGAAGTGGGCGTTCCCGGAGAACCGGAAACGCCCACTTCCTACGTGCGCCGCCAGGGACTCGAACCCCGGACCCGCTGATTAAGAGTCAGCTGCTCTAACCAACTGAGCTAGCGGCGCGCGCTGACGAAAGAAATACTACCTGGTCGAGAGGGGTGCTCATGACCACCGTCCGCCGGACCGCCCCCGCCCCGCTCAGATCGCCAGCGACAGCAGTACCGGCGCGGCCTTGCGGTTGAGGGTGTCGGCCGCCTGGCGCAGGCGATGGGCGTGCTCCAGCGGCATGGACAGCGCGAGGCAGCCGACCGTCGAGCCGGCCGTGATCGGCACGGCCGCGCAGACCGTGCCGACGGCGTACTCCTGAAGATCCAGGACGGGGACCGTCGGCGGCTGGCTGTCGAGCTTGTGGAAGAGGACCTTCTCGTTGGTGATCGTCCGGGAGGTGAGCCGGGCGGTCTTGTGCCGGGAGAGGTGGTCCTTGCGCCCGTCGTGGTCGAGCTGGGCGAGCAGGCACTTGCCGACCGCGCTGGCGTGTGCCGTGCGGTGGAACTCGGCCCACTCGTTGACCTTGGGGGCCAGTGGTCCGTCGGCGTAGTGGAGGATCTTGACCTCGCCGTCGATGTACCGGCTGATGTAGACCGCCGCGCCGACCGAGTCGCGCAGCTGGTCGAGGGTCAGCTGCAGCTTGTCGCGCAGGGCCCGGTCGCGGTCGCCGCCCGACCCCAGGAGCAGGAGCGATTCACCGACGACGTACGCCCCGTCGGTGAGCTGCTCGGCGTAGCCCTCGCGCCGCAGCATCGACAGCATGTGGGCGAGCTGGCCCGGGGGCAGGCCGGTCTCCCGGGCGATCTGCGCATCCGTCACGCCACCGGCGTGCCTGGAGATCGTTTCGAGCACGCGAAGGGCGTACTGCACCGAATGGAACGGCGCGGTCGGCTCGGGCTTCAGCGCCACGGTGTCCCCCTAGCAGGTTGTTACCGCTTGCGTCGTGACCGCGCTGAGCGGCACGGTCGGCACATGCGCGACCGCGCCCGGACAACGAGGCTGCTATCACGATAGCGGTCAACGGCCCTCGATGGAGGGGGTCTTGACTGAAAAGCAGTGCGTCTCGGTTTTCTGTACAGGGGCTTGAGACTCTGGCATATGCCAAGGTCACGAAGCCGGGCGCCGGGGTGCCGCACGCTCCGGTGACACCCGGTCGCGCCGGGGTGGAACCGGCTGAGGACCCCTGGGAGGGTGCGGAATCGGCCATTTCCGCGGCCGGTTCCGTCGGATGCCGCGAGTGCCGGCTCGAGGACGTCGTCGTCGGCTTCTCGCCATGGGCGCCCGCGGTCCCGCCGCCGGCCCGGCGCCGTGGTGTGCGGGGGCGTACCGGAAGGAGAGAGGTGGGGGGGGGGGGGGGGGGGGGGGGGACGGCCCCCCCCCCCCCCCTCCCCCCGCGCTGGGCCAGACGGGATACGGAGCC
>NZ_JBWKCJ010000053.1:0-24705 GCF_056436545.1 Streptomyces sp. NPDC043738
CTCGACTCGACGAACGATCACCGCAACCGCAACGTGAACGGCAACCGGCAACGGCTCCTGCCCCGGCCGGGCTAACGCGGCCAGAAACTCGTCCGTTCTCGACTCGACGAACGATCACCGCAACCGCAACGTGAACGGCAACCGGCAACGGCTCCTGCCCCGGCCGGGCTAACGCGGCCAGAAACTCGTCCGCCACGCCCGCGGCCCGGGGTGCGGCACCCGGGCGCGCGCCGGGATCGTGGACGCCGGATCGGACCACTCGCTGCCGCCGGCGCCGCCCTCGGGCGCCGCGCCGGCGGCGGCCGCCGCGGCACGGGCCTGCACCACCGCCAGTGCGGCGGCCAGCTCCTCAGGTGTCGGGTTGCCCCGTACGACCTTGATCATCTGCGACCACCCTCCTACAGCGGGATGTTGCCGTGCTTCTTCGGCGGCAGCGCCTCGCGCTTGTTGCGCAGCGCGCGCAGCCCGCGCACGATGTGCCGGCGCGTCTCGGACGGCTCGATCACCGCGTCGACGTAGCCGCGCTCGGCCGCCACGTACGGGTTGAGCAGGGTGTCCTCGTACTCCTGGATCAGCTCCTGGCGCCTGGCGTCCTGCGCGGCGGGGTCCTCGATGGCGGCCAGGGTGCGGCGGTGCAGGATGTTGACCGCGCCCTGCGCGCCCATCACCGCGATCTGCGCGGTCGGCCAGGCCAGGTTCAGGTCGGCACCCAGGTGCTTGGAGCCCATGACGTCGTACGCGCCGCCGAACGCCTTGCGGGTGATGACCGTGATCAGCGGGACCGTCGCCTCGGCGTACGCGTAGATCAGCTTGGCGCCGCGCCGGATGATCCCGTCGTACTCCTGGTCCGTCCCCGGCAGGAAGCCCGGCACGTCCACGAACGTCAGCACTGGGATGTTGTAGGCGTCGCAGGTGCGCACGAACCGTGCGGCCTTCTCCGAGGCCTTGATGTCCAAGATGCCCGCGAACTGCATCGGCTGGTTGGCGACCACGCCGACCGAATGGCCCTCGACCCGTCCGAAGCCGGTGACGATGTTCGGCGCGAACAGCGCCTGGGTCTCCATGAACTCGCCGTCGTCCAGGACGTGCTCGACCGCCGTGACCATGTCGTACGGCTGGTTCGCCGAGTCCGGGACCAGGACGTCCAGCTCGCGGTCGTAGTCCGAGGTCGTCAGGTCCGCCTCCTCGGGGAAGACCGGCGGCTCGGAGAGGTTGTTGGACGGCAGGTAGGACAGCAGGCCCTTGACGTAGTCGATGGCGTCCTTCTCGTCGCCCGCCATGTGGTGCGCCACACCGGAGGTGGTGTTGTGCGTGCGCGCGCCGCCCAGCTCCTCGAAGCCCACGTCCTCGCCGGTGACCGTCTTGATGACGTCCGGGCCGGTGATGAACATGTGCGAGGTCTGGTCGACCATGACCGTGAAGTCGGTGATGGCGGGGGAGTAGACCGCGCCGCCCGCGCAGGGACCGACGATCAGCGAGATCTGCGGAATGACGCCCGACGCGTGCGTGTTGCGGCGGAAGATCTCGCCGTACATGCCCAGCGAGACCACGCCCTCCTGGATGCGCGCGCCGCCGGAGTCGTTGATGCCGATGACCGGGCAGCCGGTCTTGAGCGCGAAGTCCATCACCTTGACGATCTTCTCGCCGAAGACTCCGCCGAGCGCCCCGCCGAAGACCGTGAAGTCCTGGGAGAAGACGGCCACCGGGCGGCCGTCGACCGTGCCGTAGCCGGTCACCACACCGTCGCCGTACGGGCGGTTCTTCTCCAGCCCGAAGTTGGTCGACCGATGCCGCGCGAACTCGTCCAGCTCGACGAACGAGCCCTCGTCCAGCAGCAGATCGATGCGCTCACGCGCCGTCAGCTTCCCCTTGGCGTGCTGCTTTTCCACCGCACGGGCGGAGCCGGCGTGCGTGGCTTCGTCGACCCGCCGTTGCAGATCCGCCAGTTTGCCCGCGGTGGTGTGGATGTTTGCTTCCGGTTCGGACATCGGGATGCGGCTCCTGCTCGTCCTGGACTGGTGCTCGTACTGAGGGTGGTACGTGTATGGCTACCGACTCGTAGCGTATCGGCGGGGCTGCTCAGCGGCACTGCGTCGTTGACCACACCTAGGCTGGTGCCATGACGCCTCAACCACCGGGAAACCGGGACAAAGACGCCGGCCGCTGGAGCGATCTGGGCCGTCCCCCGCTGAACGCCCACGCGCTGCGTCGTGCCCTCGTGCGCCCCGGCGCCCTGTGGACCTCCCTCGACGTCGTCCCCGCCACCGGCTCCACCAACACCGACCTGGCCGGGCGCGCGGCCGAGGGCGTGGCCGAGGGCGCCGTGCTGGTGGCCGAGGAGCAGTCCGCGGGACGCGGCCGCCTCGACCGCACCTGGTCGGCGCCCCCGCGCTCCGGCCTGTTCTTCTCCGTCTACCTCACCCCCCGTGTGCCCGTCGAGCGCTGGGGCTGGCTCCCGTTGCTGGCCGGAGTGGCCACCGCCACCGCGCTGTCGCGTACGGCCGGCGTCGACACCGCACTCAAGTGGCCCAACGACCTCCTGGTCACGGTCGACGGTGCCGAGCGCAAGGCCGGCGGCATCCTCGCCGAGCGGGCCGCGGACGGCGTCGTCGTCGGCATCGGCCTCAACGTCACCCTCACCGCCGACGAACTGCCCGTTCCCGGCGCCGGCTCCCTGGCACTGGCCGGCGCCCGCACCACCGACCGCGACCCGCTGCTGCGCGCCGTACTGCGCTCCCTGGACCACTGGTACGGCGAGTGGCAGACCGCCGACGGCGACCCCGCCGCCAGCCGGCTCCAGGAGGCCTACGCGGCCGGCTGCGCCACGCTGGGCCGCACGGTGCGGGCCGAACTCCCCGGCGGCACCGACATCGTCGGCGAGGCGGTCGCCATCGACGGCGACGGGCGCCTGGTCCTGGCCACGGCGGACGGCGTACAGCAGCCGGTGGGCGCGGGCGACATCATCCACCTGCGCCCGGCCGGAGGGGACGGCAACGGACAGCCGCAGTAGCCGCACCGGGGAGGAGCCACGCCGCCGCCCCGGGCAGCCCCCGCACAAACGGCAACCACCCACGGCTCCGCCCCGGCCCGCCCCGACGCACCCGCACCCGGGGCCAGTGCCACGGCGCCCCCGCACGAACCGCAACCACCCCGGCTCCGCCCCGGCCCGCCCCGACGCACCCGCACCTGTGAGCCACGGCACACCCGTGCCGTATCGTTGAGGCGGTCCGCCAGGGAGCGGACCACCGGCGAGCAGTGATCGGAAGGGCAGTGCGCAGGGATCGGACAGGGAGCGGCCGGTGACCGCCGACGACTCGGGCGCCGCCCCGCGCGACACGGACACCGAGGACGATGCCGTACGCGACGTGCCGGCGGGCGACCCGCCGGGGGCCGTCGACGAGGGCGACGAGAACAGCATCGCCCTGCGCCTGGAACAACTCATCCTCGGCGCCGACCGCCGCTACACGCCGTTCCAGGCGGCCCGCAGCGCCGGTGTCTCCATGGACCTGGCGGCCCGCTTCTGGCGGGCCATGGGCTTCGCCGACATCGGCCAGGTCAAGGCCCTGACCGAGGCCGACGTGCTCGCCCTGCGCCGCCTCGCCGGCCTGGTCGAGGCCGGCCTGCTGAGCGAGGCGATGGCCGTCCAGGTCGCCCGTTCCACGGGCCAGACCACCGCCCGCCTCGCCGACTGGCAGATCGACTCCTTCCTGGAGGGCCTCACCGAGCCCCAGGACTCCGGCCTGACCCGTACGGAGATCACCTATCCGCTGGTGGAGCTGCTCCTGCCCGAGCTGGAGGAGTTCCTGGTCTACGTCTGGCGGCGGCAGCTCGCCGCGGCCACCGGCCGGGTCGTACGGGCCCAGGACGACGTGGAGATGGTCGACCGCCGGCTCGCCGTCGGGTTCGCGGACCTGGTGGGCTTCACCCGCCTGACCCGCCGTCTGGAGGAGGAGGAGCTGGGCGAGCTGGTGGAGGCGTTCGAGACCACCTGTTCGGACCTGGTGGCCGCGCACGGCGGCCGGCTCATCAAGACCCTCGGCGACGAGGTGCTCTTCTCTGCCGACGACGCCGGTATCGCCGCCGAGATCGGCCTGCGGCTGATCGAGACGATGAGCCACGACGAGACGATGCCGGAGCTGCGGGTCGGCATCGCCTTCGGCACGGTCACGACCCGGATGGGCGACGTCTTCGGCACGACCGTCAATCTGGCCAGCCGGCTCACCTCGATAGCCCCGAAGGACACCGTCCTGGTGGACGAGGCCTTCGCGGAGGAGCTGGGCCGGATCGGTGACGCGCCGGTCTCCGAGGCGGACGCCGCGGCCGCGGAGAAGGCGGCCGAGGAGGGCACCGGCGAAGCGCCGCCGTCCTACCGCTTCGCGCTGCAGCCGATGTGGCAGCGGCCGGTGCGCGGCCTGGGCGTCGTGGAGCCGTGGCTGCTGACCCGGCGCGGCTGACCGGCCCCGGTGGCGCGACGGGCGCCCCGACCCCCTGTCCCGCCGGGCCCCCGCCTGGCATGATCCCCCCAGTCGAGCAGGTCAACGTTCGTTAACACGGGAGGGTTCCATGCAGCGGTTCGGCGCGGACGAGTGGGTCGGCATCGAGCGCCATGGCCACGTGGCGGAACTGGTCATGGACCGCCCCAAAGCCATGAACGCGGTCTCCACGGCGATGGCCGACGGCCTGTCACAGGCCTGCGCCGAGCTGGCCGCGGACCGCTCCGTACGGGCGGTGGTGCTCACCTCCACCCACGAGCGGGCGTTCTGCGTCGGCGCCGACCTCAAGGAGCGCAACTCCTTCACGGACGCGGACCTGATGCGCCAGCGCCCGCACACCCGCGCCGCGTACACGGGCGTACTGGAGCTGCCGGTGCCCACCATCGCCGCGGTGCACGGCTTCGCGCTCGGCGGCGGCTTCGAGCTGGCGCTGGCCTGCGACCTGATCGTCGCGGACGGCACCGCGGTGGTCGGCCTGCCGGAGGTGTCGGTGGGCGTCATCCCCGGCGGGGGCGGCACCCAGCTCCTGCCCCGCCGGGTGGGTGCCGCGCGGGCGGCCGAACTGATCTTCACCGCCCGGCGGGTGCCGGCGGCCGAGGCGGCGGAGCTGGGGCTGGTCGACCAGCTGGTGGCGGACGGTCAGGACCGGGCCGATGCGCTGGCGCTGGCCGCGGGGATCGCCCGCAACTCGCCGGTCGGGCTGCGCGCCGCCAAGCGTGCGCTGCGCCTGGGGCACGGCCTGGACCTGCGCACCGGCCTGGACCTGGAGGACGGTGCCTGGCGCAGCGTGGCCTTCTCCGGGGACCGCGCGGAGGGCGTGGCGGCCTTCAACGAGAAGCGGGACCCGCAGTGGCCCGGTGAGTGAGGCCCGGGCGCAGCGGCCCGGTCAGTGAGGCGCTGCGCGTGAGCCGGGCCGCCACGGGCGGCCCGTCGCCGGTGACACACCGTAACCGATCCCCCTCTCGCCCCCGTTTCGGCTCCCACCAGCCACGACGCGGATAACGCCCAGGTGTCATTCCCGCACTCAAAGGGGCGAAAGGGGCTAAACATTCCTACGCTGTAATACAGAGCGTGCTCACGGTGACGGAATGTGAGGATCCGGTGACGGGCGAGGGCGATGCGAGGCTGCGGGCAGTGGTGGAGCTGGCGCAGGCGATGGCGGCCGCGCACACCCCACGCGAATCGGCGCACGCCGCGGCCCAGGGTGTGCGCCTGGCCCTGGGCGGCTCCTTCGCGGCGATCTCGAAGTGGGAGCGCGAGCTGGGCAAGCTGCGGGTACTGGTCAACGTCGGCGAACTCGCCGAGGGCGAGGAGGAGTTCCCGGAGGACGAGAGCTACCCGGTGCACGAGTTCCCGGAGATCGTCGGCTTTCTGCACGAGCAGTGGGCCGGCGGCGGCGAGCCCAGCGCCTGGGTGGAGACGGCCGAGGCGGACCCTCCTCCGGGGAGCCCCGGACCCGGCGGGCCGGAGGGCGATCGGGACGGCCCCTACAACCACCAGCGGGTGGCCGCCCTGCGCCGCCGCGGCCGGGGATGCTGCGTGGTCGCCCCGATCGTGCTGCACGGCCGGGCGTGGGGCGAGCTGTACGTCGCCCGGCGCACCGAGGAGCCCGTCTTCGGCCGGGCGGACGCCGACTTCGCCAGCGTGCTGGCCGCCGTGACGGCCGCCGGGATCGCCCAGACCGAGCGGCTTGCGGAGGCCCGCCGGCTGGCCTTCACCGACGCGCTGACCGGCCTCGCCAACCGCCGGGCGGTCGACATGCGGCTGGACGAGGCGCTGGAGCTGCACCGCGCGGAGGGCGCGGTGGTCAGCCTGGTGGTGTGCGATCTCAACGGGCTCAAGCGGGTGAACGACTCGCGCGGCCACGCGGTGGGCGACCGGCTGCTGGAGCGGTTCGGGTCGGTGCTCTCGTTGTGCGGCGCGATGCTGCCCGGCACGCTCGCCGCCCGGCTCGGCGGCGACGAGTTCTGCCTGCTCGCGGTGGGCCCGCCGGCCGACGAGGTGGTCAAGGTGGCCGCCGAGCTGTGCCGGCGGGCCGGCGAGCTGGACCTGGGTGAGGGCGTCGCGGTGGGGGTCGCCTCGACCGGTGACCCGATCGGCCCGGTGCGCAGCGGTCGCCGCCTCTTCCGGCTCGCGGACGCCGCGCAGTACAAGGCCAAGGCGGCGGGCTCGGGCGAGCCGGTGGTCGCCGGCCGGCACGGCGGCCGGGACGACCCGGTCGTACGGCTCGCCGACGCCCCCGACCGGCGGCCGGGGCCGGAGCGCCGGCGCTTCAGGAGGTGAGGCGGCAGATCTTTGGGAGGCGCCGCCGGCCGCTCGCGGTCACCCCCGGTAAGGGGTGATCCCGAAATCCGGTGGTGACATCCGGCGATTCAGTCTCTAGGGTGCCTGAATATGGATATGCACACTGTGGTGCTGGGGACGTCCGGCACGACCGCACAGGACGTCATCGCGGTGGCCCGCGGCGCGGCCCGGATCGAGCTGTCCGAGGAGGCCCTCGCGGCCGTCGCCGCCTCCCGCGCCTTCATCGACGAACTCGCCGCCAAGCCCGACCCCGTCTACGGCGTCTCCACCGGCTTCGGCGCCCTGGCCGTACGCCACATCAGCCCCGAGCTGCGGGCCCAGCTCCAGCGCAACATCGTGCGCTCGCACGCGGCCGGCATGGGCCCGCGGGTCGAGCGCGAGGTGGTCCGCGCGCTGATGTTCCTGCGGCTGAAGACCCTCGCCTCCGGGCACACCGGCGTCCGCCCGCTGGTCGTCGAGACCATGGCCGCGATACTCAACGCCGGCATCACTCCCGTCGTCCACGAGTACGGCTCCCTCGGCTGCTCCGGCGACCTCGCACCGCTCTCGCACTGCGCGCTGACGCTGATGGGCGAGGGCGAGGCGGAGGGCCCCGACGGCGTGGTACGCCCGGCCGGGGAACTGCTGGCCGCGCACGGCATCGCGCCCGTCGAACTGCGCGAGAAGGAGGGCCTGGCCCTCCTCAACGGCACCGACGGCATGCTCGGCATGCTCGTGATGGCCTGCGCCGACCTCGCGCGGCTCTTCACCTCCGCGGACATCACCGCGGCCCTCTCCCTGGAGGCGCTGCTCGGCACGGACAAGGTCCTCGCGCCCGAGTTGCACGCCATCCGCCCGCACCCCGGGCAGGCCGCCTCGGCCGCCAACATGCTGAAGGTGCTGGCCGGTTCGGGCTTCACCGGGCACCACCAGGACGGCGCCCCGCGCGTCCAGGACGCCTACTCCATCCGCTGCGCCCCGCAGGTCGCCGGTGCCGGGCGGGACACCCTGGACCACGCCCGCCTGGTCGCCGACCGCGAGCTGGCGTCGGCGGTCGACAACCCGGTGGTGCTTCCCGACGGCCGGGTGGAGTCCAACGGCAACTTCCACGGCGCGCCGGTCGCCTACGTGCTGGACTTCCTGGCCATCGCCGCCGCCGACCTCGGCTCGATCGCCGAGCGCCGCACCGACCGGCTGCTGGACAAGAACCGCTCGCACGGCCTGCCCGCCTTCCTGGCCGGCGACCCGGGCGTCGACTCCGGCCTGATGATCGCCCAGTACACCCAGGCAGCGCTGGTCAGCGAGTTGAAGCGGCTGGCCGCGCCCGCTTCTGTGGACTCCATCCCGTCCTCCGCCATGCAGGAGGACCACGTCTCGATGGGCTGGTCCGCGGCGCGCAAGCTGCGCACGGCCGTCGACAACCTGACCCGGATCGTCGCCGTCGAGCTGTACGCGGCGACCCGAGCCGTCGAGATGCGCGAGGGGCTGACGCCGGCGCCCGCCACCCGCGCCGTGCTGGACGCGGTGCGTGCCGCGGGCATCCAGGGGCCGGGCGAGGACCGCTTCCTCGCGCCGGACCTGGAGGCCGCCTACGCGTTCGTACGGGCCGGGAAGCTGGTGACGGCCGCGGAGTCGGTCACCGGGGAGCTGGCGTAGGGCGGGACCGGGGCGGCCGAGGCGACCGGGGCGGCTGGGTCACCTGGGTTTGCTGAGGCGTCTGCGGCGACCGGTCTGTTGAGGCGACCGGGGCGGCCGAGTCGACCGGGTCGGGTCGGCTGGGTCGACCGGGGCTGCTGAGACTAGGCGGCCGGGGCGCGCCTCTCGCCGCCGGAATACCCTGCGAATCGCCGCCGGAATACCCTCCGAAACCGCCGCGTTGTGGCCCCGCAGGGGGCGCTCGCAACCCCTACGGGATCTGTTCCCCTCACCCCTAAGGCCCCGGGACCGCGCCCGGGGCCTTGCCCGTGCGCGTGGGCGGTCAGGCCGTTTCGTCGGGGGTGCGGCGTACGGAGTAGGCGACCAGCGCGGCGCCGAGCGCGAGGAAGCCGGCGCCGCCGATCACGTACGGGGTGGTGTCCGGGCTGCCGGTGTCGGCGAGGAAGTGCTGGGGGGCGGCGGGCCCGGGGGCCTTGGCATCGCTCCCCGTGCGGCTCGCCCGGTCCGGCCCGCCCGCCGGGCCCGGCTGGTCCGCCAGCCCCGGTTCGGCCGGCGCGGAGGCCGTCCGCAGACCGGATTCTGTCGCTCCGTCAGTGCCCACGATCGCGTTGGCGGACGGTACGAACCACAAGGCGAACAGTACCGATCCCGCGGCGGCGGCGGTCAGCAGTGGTCGTCGTGCGGTCACGAAAGCGATCCCCCTTGTGGGTTCGGCGAATTGGCCGTTGAGCGCAGATGTTAGTGACCGCCGCGGGTCGCGGGGAAGTCGGGACCCGTCCATGCCTAACCTCCGTGCTATGAGCAATGGTGAGACATCACGTTTTGTGCGCCTTCATGTCGAACTGATCATGGAGGTCACCGACGCCGGGCAGCTGACCGGCGCCGCCCTGGAGCGCATCGACGGCGACACGTCGCTGCCGGACGAGGAGCGCAGGCAGTCCCAGGAGACCGTCAAGGAGGACCCGGCGGAGGCGCTGGCCCATCTGGTCGACCCCTTCGACCTCGTCACCGCGGTGCCGGGCGCGGAGCTCGCCCAGGCCTCCTGGAGCAGCGAGGAGCTGACCGACTACGACCCCGAAGCCGAGTGGGACGCGGCGGAGTGGGACCTGGCGGACGATGCGGACGGGGAGGGCTGACACCGGGCGCCGCTCCCGCACCCCCACCGGCCACGGCCCCCGCGCGGCGTCCCGCCCGCACGGGGGCCGACTGCGTGGAGCGGGTCGCCGGTGGCGGCCCGGTGCCTGGGGCCTTGCACCCTGCGTGACCGGCCGGAGGCTCCCGGTCCGCCGGAGGGGGTCCACGTAGTGGCCTACCCCACACTTTTCGGGCGAATGGAACGGGCGAAACGGAAAAGGCGTTCAAATGGCGTCGGCCGGAATGTCGGCGTCCAGATATGCCTGCGCTCAGTAGGCAGTCAGCTCGGGGAAAGTATGCGAATTCGGTAGCAATGGAGATGCGTGTGATGACGGACAGCAAGCGCCGCAATAGCCTCATAGCCAGCGCCGCGCTGCTCGGGGGCGTACTCACGCTGACGGCGTGTGGCGCCAGCAGCGCGGCTGACGGAGGCGGTGTCGGCGCCGAAGCCACCCGTCACGAGAGCGCCCAGCAGGTCGACGAGGCGGCCGCGAAGGACGTCTCCGCCGCTGAGATCACCATCTCGCCGAAGAACGGCGACACCCACGCGAGCCTCAGCAAGCCCGCCAAGGTCACGGTCAGTGGCGGACGGCTCACCGACGTCACGATGACCTCCGTCGAGTCCGGGCGGACGGTCAAGGGCACGATGTCGGCCGACGGCACCTCCTGGCAGCCAGACCAGCCGCTCAACCGCTCGACGAAGTACAAGGTCACCGCGCGTGCGGTGGACTCCCAGGGCCGTAAGGCGGTGGAGAACTCAAGCTTCACCACGCTGACGCCGGCCAGCAGCTTCATCGGGAACTTCACGCCCGAGGACGGCTCGACCGTCGGCGTCGGCATGCCGGTCTCGATCAACTTCGACAAGCCGATCAAGAACAAGGCCGCCGTGGAGTCCGTGATCAACGTCTCGGCGAGCAGCAACCAGCGCGTCGTCGGCCACTGGTTCAGCGACACCCGGCTGGACTTCCGCCCCCAGGAGTACTGGCAGGCGAACTCCGAGGTCACCATGGAGCTCGGCCTGAGCGGCGTCGAGGCCTCGCCGGGCGTCAGGGGCATCCAGAGCAAGACCGTCAGCTTCCATGTCGGCCACTCGCAGGTCAGCACCGTCGACACCAAGACTCACCAGATGACCGTCGTGCGCGACGGCCGGGTCGTCAAGACGATCCCGATCTCGGCCGGCGGCAAGGAGAACCCGACCTACAACGGCGACATGGTCATCTCCGAGCGGTTCAAGCAGACCCGGATGGACGGCTCGACGGTCGGCTTCAAGAAGAAGAACGGCAAGGGCGAGTACGACATCCCCGACGTGCCGCACGCCATGCGCCTGTCGGCCTCCGGCACCTTCATCCACGGCAACTACTGGGGCAAGGGCATCTTCGGCACCGCCAACACCAGCCACGGCTGCATCGGCCTGAAGGACGTCAAGGGCGCCGACGACCCCAAGACGGACGGCGCCTGGTTCTTCAACCACTCGCAGACCGGCGACGTGGTGAAGGTGGTCAACTCCCCGGACCGCACCGTCAAGCCCGACAACGGCCTCAACGGCTGGAACATGGACTGGTCGCAGTGGGTCGCGGGCAGCGCCCTGGCGTGATCCGAGGGCAGTGCCCCGCAGTGGTCCGTGCGGCGCGGGTGATCGCGCAGCGCCGTACGACCTGACCGCCGTACGACCTGACCGACGCAGGACCTGACCGACGCAGGACCTGACCGCCGTACGACCTGACCGACGCCCGGCGGTGCCGTACACACGGCGCGCCGGGCGTCGTCGTCGACGGCCTGCGGGAGGCGGCCGAGGACAGCGCCGTGCCCGGCGCCGCGAGGCCGCCCGGCGGGCCGTGACACGAGCGGCCGTAGAGTGACCGGGTGAGCGAGCGCGGAGGAAAAGGGCGCGGCGGGGCCCGGCCGTCGGCGGCCGACGAGCTGGTCGCGAAGGTGCTCGGCAGCGTCCGTTACGCACCCGACGGAGCCCGGGCCGAGGACGCCATAGAGGCGGGTGCCTCGATGCTGGCCGCCGCCGAGCCCGGCTGGGAGGCGGTGAGCGCGGCGGTGGTCGACGCCGCGGTGGCGGGGGTGCGGCAGTGCTGGGCGGGCGGCTGGCACCCCGCCGACCTGGAGCGGATCGTCCGGCGTGCGGCGCCCGACGCGACGCTGGTGGCGCTGGTCGTCGACGCCGTCGCCGCGGAGCACGCCCGGCCCGCCGCGACCCGCCCCCGGCCCGGCACGCGCTGGTCCGAGCAGCTGCGGCGGCTGGGCGCCGAGGTGTGGTGGGAGTCCGACCGCGGCTACCTCGACGCGGTCGCCGCGCGTCGCCGCACCTCCCGCTTCGAGACCGCCTACGACGTGCTGGCGGCGCTGCGCGTCCTCGCCCGGCTGCCCCGCATCACCCCGCTGCCGACCCCGCCGGAGACCGGGACGGGGGCCGCGGCGGGGCGCCGCGCCGGGGACGCCGCATCGCGCGCCCTCGGGCGCATCCGCGGCCTGCTCGCCAAGGCCGAGGCGACGAACTACCCGCAGGAGGCGGAGGCGCTGTCCGCCAAGGCGCAGGAGCTGATGGCCCGGCACAGCATCGACGAGGCGCTGCTCGACACCGCGGACGGCTCGCCGGGCGGCCCGACCGGCGGCCCGTCGGCGGTCCGCATCGGCATCGAGGGGCCGTACGAACAGGCCAAGGCGCTGCTGCTGGACGCCGTCGCGACCGCCAACCGCTGCCAGGCCGTCTGGGCCGCCGACGTCGGCTTCTCCACCGTCGTCGGCTTCCCGCCCGACCTGGAGGCGACCGAGATGCTCTACACCTCCCTCCTCCTGCAGGCCACCACTGCCATGAACCGCGCGGGCGACGACCACGGCCGCGCGCTGAGGGAGCGGGGCGGCACCCCCGTCGCCGGCGGCCGCTCCCGCCGCACCCGGGACTTCCGCCAGACCTTCCTCGTGGCGTACGCCGACCGCATCCGCGACCGGCTGACGGCGGCCACCGCCGCCGCCACGGCCGCCGCCACCGCCGAGTCCGCCCCAGCGGCGCCGGACCTCCTTCCGGTCCTCGCCGCCCGCGAACTCGCCGTCGAGGAGACCACCGGCGCCCTCTTCCCGGACACCGCCCCGGTCCGCCTGCGCGGCGTGAACGACGCGGCCGGCTGGCACCAGGGCAGAGCCGCCGCGGACCGCGCCCGCCTCGGCGAGGGCTGAACCCGCGCACTCCCGCACCTGCGCACTCCCGCACCTGCGCCTCCCGCACCTGCGAACTCCCGTGTTCCGGCTCCGCCGACGACGGCTGACCGGAACCCGGTCTCCGCTCTCGCGGCCGCCTCGTAGGCCCCGCGGCCGGTCGGTAGATCGTCGGTCGGCAGGTCGGCAGGTCGGCAGGTCGGCAGGTCGTTCGCCCGGCAGGTCGTTCGCCCGGCAGGCCGTTCGGCCGGCACCGCCCGGCAGGCAGGTCGGCAGGCTGGCACCGCCCGGCATGCAGGTCGGCAGACCGGTTAGCCGGCACCGCCCCCCGGCAGGCGCCTACGGCGCGAAGTACACCCCCGGCGGCACCCCCACCGCACGCCGGAAGGCCGCGACGAACGCGCTCGGGGAGGCGTAGCCCACCCGCGCCGCCACGGCCGCGACGGTCGCACCGCCGGCCAGCAGCGGCATCGCGGCCTGCAACCGGACCCGGGTGCGCCACTGTCCGTACGGCATACCGGTG
Source organism: Streptomyces sp. NPDC043738 (assembly GCF_056436545.1). NCBI lineage: Bacteria > Bacillati > Actinomycetota > Actinomycetes > Kitasatosporales > Streptomycetaceae > Streptomyces > Streptomyces sp. NPDC043738. Next base: position 13,252 of record NZ_JBWKCJ010000053.1, read on the forward strand.
TCGGCCACGAACGCACGGGCCAGCGTCCGGCCGCTCGCGCCCACCCGGGCGCCCCACTCCGCCAGGGTCCGCCCGTCCGCCGGATCGGCGCGCAGCGCCTCAGCGACCCGGCGCGCCCGCGGGTCGCGGGGCATCGGGGCCTGCACCGTCGCCACCGACACCGGACGCAGCTGGTCCAGGACGACGGCCTCGGCCCGTTCGCGGGCGGCCGCGGTCAGGGTGTCGTCCGCCAGATAGCGGATCAGCTCGCGCAGCAGCGGTGAGACGCCGACGACGGTGGGCGCCGACCAGTCGACCGGGCAGCGCCCGGGCAGGAAGTACAGGCTGCGGAAGAGCGCCGGACCGGCGGCGCCGGTGGAGTGGTGGGTGCCCGCCGGGATCCACAGCGCCATCGACGTCGGCAGCACCCATGTGCTGCCGACGGCCCGCACGGCCAGCACCCCCCTTCCCGCCCAGGCGAGTTGGTGGTGCTCGTGGCGATGGCGCTCGAACCACTGCCCGCCGTCCATCGCGAAGCTCCCCACGACGACGGCCGCGCCGGCCGGCGGCCCCGTCGGCGCCACCTGCCCGGCCGGCCCCTCGTGCCCGTCCGGCTGCGCACCGCTGTCCGTCCTGCGATACAACATGTCCCCCTGTCGCGTGGTGGTCGGCTGGCGCCGCTCCCTACCCTCGGCGCATGCCTTCCATGAACCGATATCACCAGTGGCTGTGCAGCTCCCGGATATGGGCCCGCGCGGTGGAGAAGGACCTGCTGCCCTGGGCCCTCGACGAGGTGCAACTGGGCGCCGACACCTTGGAGATCGGGCCCGGATACGGCGCCACGACGCGAGTGCTGGAGCGCCGGTCCGGCGGCCGGCTGAGCGTCCTGGAAGTCGACCGGGACGCGGCGGAGCGGCTGCGCGCGCAGTACGGCGACCGGATCGCGGTCGTCCACGGCGACGGCACCGAGATGCCGCTGCCGGACGCCGCCTTCGACACCGTCGTCTGCTTCACGATGCTGCACCATGTGCCCACGCCGCGGCAGCAGGACCAACTCTTCGCCGAGGCACTGCGGGTGCTGCGCCCCGGCGGCGTCTTCGCGGGCTGCGACGGCCGCGCGAGCCGCGGCTTCCGCCTCGTCCACCTGCGCGACACCTACGTCCCCGTGCCGCCCCAGACCCTCCCCGCCCGGCTGCGCGCGGCGGGCTTCACCGACCCCGGAATCGCCGTCGACGTCACCAAGGACCACTTCCGCTTCCGCGCGGTCCGCCCGTGACACCCACCCGCCGCCCCGGGGCCGCCACTCACGACAGCAGCCCCCGCTCCAACCGGCACCCGAGGCGGTCGCTGGTGGCGGCTACAGGGCGTCGAACGGCGGCACGACACGGACGATGCTGATCAGCAGATCGGACTGTCCCGGCCACGGAAGCCGGGCGATGTCTTCATCAGGCGCCGTGCCGTCGAGGATTTGTGCTGTGTTGCCTCAACAGTTCTACCAACTCGCCGCAGGCACTCGGCGCGCGGCGATCAGATGGTCTCTGCTGCCACTCGCGCCGACTGATCGAAAACGCGCCGACCCCGGAGTCTTTCCCTTCGTGCGGATGCAGGTTCCACCCACAACACTCAACCAATTTCGCCAGCTGTCCCCCTGCGCCTCTCATGACCGCTAGTATCTGGCTGCAGCGCCCTTAGTGTGTGGGGGAAGGGGTGGAAGATGGATTCAGAAGTGCTCACTGCGCTCTTTGGGGTAGTGGGGGCGGTAGGGGGATTCATTCCTATCGTTTTTGAAACGCTCCGAAAGCTACGCGCAGGCAAGCAAGCCGATAGCGTGACCATTCAACTGGTCGACGGGCGGACCTCCATTTCGGCAAGCGGCCGCATCGGTGCGGTCATTACTGGTGACTCCGAAGATAAGCGCAAGCGCCGCGAGGAGCCCATCCTTCTGGACCCCGCGAATGATAAGGACGTCGATCGCGTCTTGGGGATTCTGAACGACTCCAAGACGGATAGGGGTGCCTGAGGACGTGCCTATTCCGCAACAAAGGCCCGGCGGCGTGTTTTCTTCCTCCGCTCCCACTGCCTTCAATTCGGACTCGCTCAAGGCATCACTGGCGGGCGCTGGAGCCGGAGTCGGCTTGGCCGCTCTCATTGACGCGAAAGACGGCGAGACGCTCGCCGGCAAGGCCTTCCTTTACCTCTGCCCGCTTTTTGCCGTTATTTTGTCCGCGATTTTCGAGTGGGTGTTGATCACGCTCGATCGCGCAACGAAGAGAAAAAGGGCCCGGGCGCGTTTGGAAGTGGCGAAAGCCGCACTGGCTGACCCGAATATCGGAGCCACCCGCAAGGATGAATTGACTCAGGTGATCATTCAAACGGAGAACGAAGCGATGGAGTGGGGCATCAAGCTGAAAGGTTAACACCGGGAAGAGCCGGGAAGGGTATGCGAATTGGTGCGAGGCAACCCTTGGGGGTAAGTCAATCGGAGCATCACTAACCGCAGCGAGGTAGGGCATTGATCATCGAGCTTGACGTGCCGCCAGACATTGAGGCGGGCCTGAACAGCGGGGACCTCATGCGGTACGGGAGCGTGATTCGTGACCGCCTGGGAAACATCGTAAAGCACTTGAAAGAAGTTCCTGGGTCTTCGATCGGCCAAGAGGTCGCAAAGCGCATGACGGTGAGCTTTAACAAACCGCTGGCAATTGCCGCCGTGACCGCTCTCGGTGCCGCGGCTGCAGGGGCATCCGTGATCATTTCCGCGAGGAAGCGCAGGCAGGTCGGCAAGGGCGAGGACGAGTCGCGAGAGCAGACGTCGCCTTCCCGGAGCAAACTCGCTGTTGATCCTCGCCAGCACCTTGAAAATCACGAGGAGAACTCGATCGGGGCACTCGGCGCGCGGTCCTCCGAGGCCGTCTCCGAGTAGGGGCCGGCCGCAGCGGTAGGAAGTCCAGGCGTTCCCGGGCCAGCCGACGCGGTTTCTTCCCGGTGCCGACTCCCAGGACAGCTGGCGCCAGTCCCACCCGCAGTGCCCGTTCGGGCTTGGTGCCGAAAGCTGCTGCTGGTGCGGGGGTTCAATGGCAGAGGTGTGCAGCTGTGGCATACGCGAGGAGGTTCGCGAAGCGCAGCCAGCTGAGGAGGTAGGTGTTCAGCGGTGCGTAGCCGGGGCGGGTCAGGCGGCTGATGCCGTGGATGGTGTCGGTCAGTTCGTCTTGTGCCGGGCCGTTCAGGCGGCCGAGGCTCGTGAGGTACGCGGCGGCGCAGGCGTCGAGACGGGCGTGCAGGTCGGCGATTAGTCGTGCCTGGGTGTCGCTGGAGAGCGTCGCATCGGGGTGGGCCGAGCGCCGGAAGGCGGAGTGGCGGTTCGCCACGGCTGCGACGAGTCCCAGGCGGGAGGGCGCCGTTTCACCGGGCCAGCGAGGTCGACGCAGATGAGCGGTGTCGGTGGGCTGCGGGGTTCGCCGGCCGGCCGCCTTCTCCGCGTGACGGCGGGCCGCGAACGCCTCAAGTTCGTTGAGCCTGGCTGCTCGGCTGGCCTCCAGTGCGCTCAGCGCGCGCAGCAGCGCCGCAGGATCCTTGCGCAGGTCGGGAGAGGGACATGCCGTCGCGGCGAGGTAGGCCCAGGTCGCGTGGAAGCCGAGCGGGCAGTAGTGCCCGACGGCGCACCTCAGTGCTGAGTGCCGTCGGGCAAGGGGCAACCGCGCGTCGCGCACCCTGCGCGCGTGGGTTCTGAAGCCCACTCGAAGTCGTCAGCCCTCAGCAGGGGCAACGCCTACCGGGCAGCTCACGCCCGTTCCCCCGATCCCGCAGTACCCCGAGGGGTTCTTGTCGAGGTACTGCTGGTGGTACCCCTCCGCCGGATAGAACGGGCGGGTCGTGTCGGCGGGGAGGATTTCGGTGGTGATGTCGGAGTAGCCGGAGGTGCGCAGGACGGTGCGGTAGGCGTCGCGGGAGGACTCGGCGGCCTGCTGCTGGGCGGGGGAGTGGGTGTAGATCGCGGAGCGGTACTGGGTGCCCGCGTCGTTGCCCTGGCGGAAGCCCTGGGTGGGGTCGTGGGACTCCCAGAAGAGCTTGAGCAGGGCGGTGTACGGGACGACCGCCGGGTCGAAGACGACGCGGACGGCCTCGGTGTGCCCGGTGTGGCCGCTGCAGACCTCTTCGTAGGTGGGGTTCGGGGTGTGCCCGCCCTGATAGCCGACGAGGGTGGTCCATACGCCGTCGGTCTGCCAGAACTTCCGCTCGGCGCCCCAGAAGCAGCCCAGGCCGAAGTCGGCGATCTCCATGCCGTCCGGATACGGGCCGAGCAGCGGGTTGCCGAGGACGGTGTGCCGGTCGGGGACGGCGAAGGCCCGCTCGGGGCGGCCCTCAAGGGCTTCCTCGGGGGTGGGCAGGTGCGTCTTGAAGCGGGAGAACAGCATGGGATCAGGCTCCTGGTGGGGAGGGAGAGCGGGGGACCGGGCGGGAGTGGGCGGCGGCGGGTGGGAGTGGACGGCAGTGGGCGGGAGGAGATGTGGTGAGCGGGATGTGCTGAGTGTCCACTGACGGCAACGTCCGGGAGCGGTACGGCATTCCGTCGGCCCGGCGCGTCGACGTGCCCTAGTTGCCCGCCGGTGGGAAGCCCGCCGACGTTCCGCCGAGCTGTTCCCAGCCGGCGATGGCCAGGGCGCGGTAGGCGGCGTATTCGGCGGCCGGGCTGTGGCCGTAGGACCAGGGGACGGCGCCGACGTGTCCGTCGACCAGGCGGAGCTGCTCCATGGCCTCGGCGTAGCGCTCGGCGCGGACCAGGAACCACACCAGCAGATGGCGGACGTGCGGGGCCATGGGGTGGTCGGCGGGGGCCTCGCGGAGGGCGAAGTGGGCGCCCTCGATGGCGCGCTCGACGACCGCGCTCTGGTAGAGGCTGCGGACCATGTTGGCCTCGGGGAGGTGCTCGTAGACCGCGAAGAGGGGGAGCGCCGGGAGCAGGGTCCCGGCGGGGGCGGCGGACGCCGCGCGCTCGGCGAAGGCCTCGGCCTCCTTGCGGGAGCCGTGCCACTTCTGCGACCAGTAGGGAAGGGCGGCGAGGTGGGCGCCCATGTGCTGCGGGGCGCGCTGGGCGACCTTGGACCAGAGCTCCTCGTAGTCGGCGGGGCGGTCGCCCAGACCGCGGGCGACGGCCAGTTCCGTGATGTACGGGATCGGGCTGCCGGGGGCCAGCAGGGCCGCCTCCCGGCAGACCGTGCGGGCCTCCTCCAGGATCATCCGGAAGTCCTGCGAGCCCGGGTCGCGCAGCGCCTGGACGACCAGGAACTGGGCGTGCGTCTGGGCGCCGCCGGGGTCCTTGGGCGCCTCCGAGCGCCAGGTCCGCAGCCAGATGCCGCCGGTCCGGCCCCCGCCGTCGGCCTCCGCCCCGCCCTCGGCCAGCTCGAACGCGGCCGCGCCGGCCAGCGTCTGCACCCGCTGCCAGCGGCGCTCCCAGTCGTCGCCGGTGGACTTCAGCAGCTCGGCCGCCGGGCGCCAGTCGTGCGTCCGGCGCATCTCGGCCAGCGCGGCGTCCAGCTCCTCGTCGGGGCCCGGCAGCCGTACGTCCAGCTCCTCCAGTGGTACGAAGCCGTAGCCCGCCATCGGGTCGGCGGCCACCACCAGGCCCCGCTGGGTGTGGGCGGCGGCCCGCCGGCGGCGCATCCAGGGCAGGAAGACGAAGCCGCCGAGCGCGAGCGCGGCGAGGAGAACCAGCAGAGCGTCCATGTGAGGTGTCCTGTACCTGTAGCGGTGCGGCGGGGCCGTGGTGGTGCGGGGGTGGCGCGGCGGGAACCCGGGTGCGGTGCCCTTGTATGTATCCACTATCCAGCGAACCAGAAAGTTCCGGGAAGGCCGGAGCCGACTACCCTCGGCAGGCATGAGCGATCAGCGCGACCAGCGCCACCAGCATTTCGAGACCCTTGCCATCCATGCGGGTCAGGAGCCAGACGAGGCCACCGGTGCGGTGGTACCGCCCATCTACCAGGTGTCCACGTACAAGCAGGACGGGGTGGGCGGGCTCCGCGGCGGCTACGAGTACAGCCGCAGCGCCAACCCGACCCGTACCGCCCTGGAGGAGAACCTCGCCGCCCTGGACGGCGGCCGCCGCGGCCTCGCCTTCGCCTCCGGCCTCGCCGCCGAGGACTGCCTGCTGCGGACCCTGCTGAGCCCCGGTGACCACGTCGTCATCCCCAACGACGCCTACGGTGGAACGTTCCGTCTCTTCGCGAAGGTCGTCGAGCGGTGGGGCGTGGAGTGGTCGGTGGCCGACACCTCCGACCCGCAGGCCGTCCGCGCGGCGCTGCGGCCCCGTACGAAGGCGATCTGGGTGGAGACGCCCAGCAACCCGCTGCTCGGCATCAGCGACATCGCGGCGCTGGCCGGCATCGCGCGGGACGCGGGCGCCAGGCTCGTCGTCGACAACACCTTCGCCAGCCCCTACCTGCAGCAGCCGCTCGCCCTGGGTGCCGACGTGGTGGTCTACTCCACCACCAAGTACATGGGCGGCCACTCGGACGTGGTCGGCGGCGCCCTGGTCGTCAACGACGACACCCTCGGCGAGGAACTGGCCTACCACCAGAACGCGATGGGCGCGGTCGCCGGCCCGTTCGACGCCTGGCTGGTGATGCGCGGCATCAAGACGCTGGCCGTACGGATGGACCGGCACAGCGCCAACGCGGCGCGGATCGCCGAGATGCTGGTCGCGCACAAGAAGGTGACCCGGGTCTTCTACCCGGGGCTGTCCGAGCACCCCGGCCACGAGATCGCCGCCAAGCAGATGCGCTCCTTCGGCGGCATGGTGTCGTTCCAGGTCGCGGGCGGCGAGCAGGCGGCGGTGGAGGTCTGCAACCGCGCCGGGCTGTTCATCCTCGGGGAGTCGCTGGGCGGTGTCGAGTCGCTCATCGAGCACCCGGGGCGGATGACCCACGCCTCGACGGCCGGTTCCGCGCTGGAGGTCCCCGGCGACCTCGTACGCCTCTCGGTCGGCATCGAGTCCGCCGACGACCTGCTGGCCGATCTGGCGCAGGCGCTGGGCTGATCACCCGGCACCGGGCCGACGGGCCGGCCGCCGCGCCGGTCCGTCACCGCCCCTGTGCGCGGGGGTGGTGACGGACGGCGGCGGTGACGGTCAGGGCCGGTCCACGGCTGCGGCGGTCACGAGCCGGGCGGACCGGTCGCCGGGCGGACCGGTCGCGGTGCGCGGGGCGTTGTGCCCCTCGGCGTCAGGAGGCCGGGCCCGCCGGCGTCAGGGACGCGGTGATGTCGGAGAGGGAGGCGTTGAAGCGGGTCAGGAGCGTGGTGAAGGCCTCGCGCTCCTCCTCGGACCAGCCCTCCGTCACCAGTGCCATCAGGGCCCGGCGCGAGGCCCGCACCTCGTCGAGCCGGGCGTGCCCGCGCTCGGAGAGCTGGAGCACCACCGCCCGGCCGTCCTCGGGGTGGGTGGCGCGGCTGACCAGCCCGGAGTCGACCAGCGGGGCGACCTGCCGGGTGACCGTCGAGGAGTCGATGCCCATGCCGGCGGCCAGGGCCTTGACGCCCATCGGGCCTTCCTGGTCGAGGCGGTTGAGCAGCAGGTACGCGGCGCGGTCCATGGAGTTGCGCGCCTGTCCGACGCCGCCGAGCCGGCTCTGTTCCGCGCGGCGGGCGAAGACGGCCACTTGGTGCTGCAGCGCGTCGAGGAGAGCGGGATCGGTGTGGGTCGTCATGTCCGAAGAGGTGGGCATGGCCGGGAGCTCGCTTCGATGGATATGCGTATGGGTGGGAGGACAGCGTACGCGGACCCGGCGCGGAGCGTACCTGTGCTGCCCATTTTGATAACGCCCTGTAACCCCTGCCCGCCCTTTGGACGGACCGGCCGGGCGCCGGGCGAACTGCGAGACTGGCGGCATGGCCGCTCCTTCGCCGCGTACGCCGCACCACCCCTCCGAATCCGCGCCCTCGCTCTCCGGGCTCGCCGGTGGTCCGATCACGGTCGATGACGTACGCGAGGCGCACAAGATCCTCTCGGGGGTCTCCCGGGCCACCGCGATGGAGGGCAGCCGCTATCTGTCCGGGCTGGTCGGCGCGCCCGTGCACCTCAAGTGCGAGAACCTCCAGCGCACCGGCTCGTTCAAGATCCGCGGCGCCTATGTGCGGATCGCCGGGCTCAGCGCGCAGGAGCGGGCGGCCGGTGTGGTGGCCGCGAGCGCCGGCAACCACGCACAGGGCGTGGCGCTCGCGGCGTCCCTGCTCGGGGTGCGCTCGACGGTGTTCATGCCGGTCGGCGCGCCGCTGCCGAAGGTCGCCGCGACCCGCGAGTACGGCGCCGAGGTGCGGCTGGAGGGCCAGGTGGTGGACGAGACGCTGGCCGCCGCCGAGGAGTACGCGCGACGGACCGGCGCGGTCTTCATCCACCCCTTCGACCACCGCGACGTCATCGCCGGGCAGGGCACGGTGGGCCTGGAGATCCTCGAGCAGTGCCCGGAGGTGCGCAGCATCGTCGTGGGGGTCGGCGGCGGCGGGCTCGCGGCGGGTATCGCGCTCGCGGTCAAGGCGCTGCGGCCGGATGTGAAGGTCATCGGGGTGCAGGCGGCCGGGGCGGCCTGCTATCCGCCGTCGCTGGCGGCGGGGCGTCCGGTGGCGGTCGAGGGGCTGTCGACGATGGCGGACGGCATCAAGGTCGGGCGGCCCGGCGAGGTGACCTTCGAGATCGTCCGGGACCTGGTGGACGAGGTCCGTACGGTCTCCGAGGACGAACTCTCCAGCGCGCTGCTGCTGTGCCTGGAGCGGGCGAAGCTGGTGGTGGAGCCGGCCGGGGCGAGCCCGGTGGCGGCGCTGCTCGCCGACCCGAAGGCCTTCGAGGGGCCGGTGGTGGCGGTGCTGTCCGGCGGGAACGTCGACCCGCTGCTGATGCAGCGCATCCTGCGCTTCGGCATGGCGGCCGGCGGCCGCTACCTCTCGCTGCGGCTGCGGCTGACGGACCGGCCGGGGGCGCTGGAGACGATGCTCGGGGTGCTGACGGTGGTCGACGCGAACGTCCTGGACATCGGTCATGTGCGCACCGATCCGCGGCTCGGGCTGACCGAGGTCGAGGTGGAGCTGCATCTGGAGACCAAGGGACCGGCGCACTGCGCCGCGGTGCGCGCGGCGCTGAGCGAGGCGGGCTACGCCGTGGCGGAGTGACCGGCGGCGGCGCCGGGCGGTGACCCGCGAGGGGCTGCGCGGCGGCCCGCGGGGGCCGGGAGCGGGGTTCGTACGGCTTCGAAAATTGTATCGCGATGTATCGCGTCGGGGAGTAGCATCGCGGCTGCGGGATGCCGGTGAGCCGAGGCGTTCCGTTGCGCACGCATTGGTACAGGGCGCCTTTAGGCCGCCGAACGTAACATTTCCACCTGGAACTGACCCAAGCTATGGGGGTACCCCTATGCCAGGCGCCATTTACGCCGAAGGTCTGGTGAAGACCTTCGGCGACGTGAGGGCACTGGACGGCGTCGACCTCGACGTTCCCGAAGGAACCGTCCTCGGAATGCTCGGCCCGAACGGTGCCGGCAAGACCACCGCCGTACGGGTCCTGACGACCCTTCTGCGCCCCGACAGCGGCAGGGCGCAGGTCGCCGGGATCGATGTCCTCGCACACCCCGACAAGGTACGCCGGTCCATCGGCCTCTCGGGCCAATTCGCCGCCGTGGACGAGTACTTGACCGGTCGCGAGAACCTGGTGATGGTCGGTCAGCTCTACCAGATGAGCGGTCGCGACGCCAAGCGCCGGGCCGCCGAGCTGCTGGAGCGCTTCCACCTCGGCGACGCCGCCGAGCGCACCGCCAAGACCTACTCCGGCGGGATGCGCCGTCGCCTCGACCTCGCGGCCGCGCTGGTCGTCAGCCCGCCCGTGATGTTCATGGACGAGCCGACCACCGGCCTGGACCCGCGCAACCGCCAGGCGCTGTGGGACGTCATCCAGGAGCTGGTCGCGGGCGGTACGACGCTGCTGCTCACCACCCAGTACCTGGAGGAGGCCGACCGCCTCGCGCACGACATCTGCGTCGTCGACCACGGCAAGGTCATCGCCCGCGGCACCGCCGACCAGCTCAAGGCGCGCACCGGCGGCGAGCGGGTGGAGGTCGTCGTGCACGCCCCCGAGCACCTCACCGTCGCCGACGAGGTCCTGCGCGGCTTCGCCAAGGGCGAGAGCACGGTCGAACCGCACATCCGCAAGCTCACGATCCCGGTGACCGGCGGCGCCAAGCTCCTCGCCGAGGTCATCCGCGAACTGGACGCGCGGGGCGTGGAGATCGACGACATCGGGCTGCGCCGCCCCACCCTGGACGACGTGTTCATCTCGCTGACCGGGCACGCCGCCGAGACGACGGACGACAGCGGCGCCCCGGCCGGGGCGGACGGCGCCGACGCCGCACCGGCCGGGCGCCGGAAGGAGGGTGTGAAGTGACGACAGTGACCGAAGCGGCCGGTGGCTCCCATGCGCCCGCCCCGCAGTCCCGCGGCGGCGTCGGCCAGTCCGTACGCGACTCGCTGGTGGTCGCCAAGCGCAATCTGATCCGGATGCTGCGGATCCCCGAAGTCGTGATCTTCGGGCTGATCCAGCCGATCATGTTCGTGGTGCTGTTCACCTACGTCTTCGGCGGCTCCATCAACATCCCCGGCGCCCCGATCGGCGACGCCCAGGCCTATCGCGAGTTCCTGATGGCCGGGATCTTCGCGCAGACCGTCACGTTCGCCACCGCGGGCGCCGGCGCGGGCATCGCCGACGACATGCACAAGGGGCTCATCGACAGGTTCCGCTCGCTGCCGATGTCCCGCGGCGCGGTGCTCACCGGCCGGACCCTCGCCGACCTGGTGCAGACCGCGCTGACGCTGGTGGTGCTGGCGGTGGTCGCGCTGCTGATCGGCTGGCGCACCCACGAGAACATCGCCGCGGTGCTCGCCGGCTTCGCGCTGCTGCTCCTGCTCGGCTACGCCTTCTCCTGGATCGGCGCGCTGATCGGCCTGTCGGTGCGCACGCCCGAGGCGGCCACGTCCGGCGGGCTGATCTGGCTCTTCCCGCTGACCTTCATCTCCAACGCGTTCGTACCGGTCGACGGCATGCCGACCTTCCTGCAGCACATCGCGGAGTGGAACCCCTTCAGTGCGACGGTGGCCGCGGCCCGGGAGCTGTTCGGCAACACCATCGCGGGGGTGCCCAAGTCGGTGACCGGCGCCTGGCCGATGGAGCATCCGGTGCTGGCGTCGGTGATCTGGTCCGTCCTGATCATCGCGGTCTTCCGGGCCCTGGCGGTCCGCAAGTACCGGTCGGCGACGGCCTGAGGGGCCCGGGCCACGCACGACGTGGCGCGGGAGCGCGCGGCTGCGGCGCAGCGCGCAGAGACGGCGAAGCGGGGGGGGGGGGGGGGGGGGGGGGCGGGGGGGGGGGGGGGGGGGGGGGGGGGGGGGGGGGGGGGGGGGGGGGGGGGGGGTGGGGGGGGGGAAAGGGTAGGTCTTTTA
>NZ_JBWKCJ010000054.1:0-14860 GCF_056436545.1 Streptomyces sp. NPDC043738
ACCCAACAACGCGAAACGCCCTCCCGCTGGTACCCCTCAAACCCCCCCCCGCGAGCCTGACGAACCCACCCACCCCCCCCCCCCCCCCCCCCGCCCCCCCCCCCCCCCCCCCCCCCCCGGCCGCGTTTGTGCGGCCCCGACTCCCCGGCGCCGTCGGCCGTCGCCGCCACCCGTTCTTCAGCCCCCCGACAGCGTCCCGCCGGACGGCGGACAGCTACCTTCCCCCACTCTCGGCTTCGCTCGAGCGGGAGATGCCCCCATCGCGCGCTGATCAATTAGGTTGGGGGGTGGCGGGGCCGCTACGAGAAGAAGAAGGCTGATGTCCGAGATGAACGCAGAAGGCCGCAGCAGGCTCGACCAGATGCCTGAGTGGACCGCGTTGAGCAAGCACCGCGAGCAGCTGGGGGAGGTGCATCTGCGCGAGCTGTTCGAGCGGGATCCCGCGCGCGCCGAGCGCTACACCCTCCAGGTCGGCGATCTGCACCTGGACTACTCCAAGCACTTGGTCACCGACGAGACGCTGCGGCTGTTGCGGGAACTGGCCGCGGCGCGGGGCGTGGCCGGGCTGCGGGACGCGATGTTCCGCGGCGACAAGATCAACATCACCGAGCGGCGCTCCGTACTGCACACCGCGCTGCGCGCGCCGGGCTCGGCGGTCATCAAGAGCGACGGCGAGAACGTCGTTCCCGCGGTGCAGTCCGTCCTGACGAAGATGGGCACCTTCTCCGACCGGGTCCGCTCGGGCGACTGGAAGGGCCACACCGGCAAGCGCATCAGGACCGTCGTCAACATCGGCATCGGCGGCTCGGACCTGGGCCCGGCGATGGCGTACGAGGCGCTGCGCGCCTACACCCACCGGGACATGCAGTTCCGCTTCGTCTCCAATGTGGACGGTGCCGACCTGCACGAGGCGGTGCGCGATCTGGACCCCGCCGAGACGCTGTTCATCATCGCCTCGAAGACCTTCACCACCATCGAGACGATCACGAACGCCACTTCGGCCCGCGACTGGCTGCTGACCGGTCTGCGAGCCGACACGGGCGCGGTGGCCAAGCACTTCGTGGCGCTGTCGACGAACGCCGAGAAGGTGGCGGAGTTCGGCATCAACACGGACAACATGTTCGAGTTCTGGGACTGGGTCGGCGGCCGCTACTCCTACGACTCCGCGATCGGTCTGTCGCTGATGATCGCCATCGGCAAGGAGCGGTTCCGCGAGATGCTGGCCGGCTTCCACCTCGTCGACGAGCACTTCGCCGCCGCCCCGCCGGAGGAGAACGCCCCGCTGCTGCTGGGCCTGCTCGGCATCTGGTACGGCAACTTCTTCGACGCCCAGTCGCATGCGGTGCTGCCCTACAGCCACTACCTGTCCAAGTTCACCGCCTATCTGCAGCAGCTGGACATGGAGTCCAACGGCAAGTCCGTGGACCGCGAGGGCGGTCGGGTCGGCTGGCAGACCGGCCCCGTCGTCTGGGGCACGCCCGGCACGAACGGCCAGCACGCCTACTACCAGCTGCTCCACCAGGGCACGAAGATGATCCCGGCGGACTTCATCGGCTTCGCGCAGCCCGTCGAGGACCTCCTGCCGGGCCTGGTCGCCCAGCACGACCTGCTGATGGCCAACCTCTTCGCGCAGGGCCAGGCGCTGGCGTTCGGCAAGACGCCGGACGAGGTGCGCGCCGAGGGTGTGGCCGAGGAACTGGTGGCGCACAAGACCTTCCAGGGCAACCGCCCCACCACCACGATCCTGGCCAAGGAGCTCAGCCCGTCCGTGCTGGGCCAGCTGATCGCGCTCTACGAGCACAAGGTGTTCGTGCAGGGCGCGGTCTGGAACATCGACTCCTTCGACCAGTGGGGCGTGGAGCTCGGCAAGGTCCTCGCCAAGCGGGTCGAGCCGGCCCTGACCGAGGGCGCCGAGGTGCCGGGCCTGGACGCCTCGACGGCCGGCCTGGTCGCCAAGTACCGCGAGCTGCGCGGCCGTTGATCCCGGATCCGGCGCAGTGACGCCGAAGGCCCCGCACCAGCGGTGCGGGGCCTTCGGCGGCGTGGTCGAAGACTCAGGCCGAGGCCGGCGGGTAGAGCCCGCGCGGCAGCCGCGTCGCGGCCGCCTCGTCCAGGAGCCACAGGGTCCGGCTGCGGCCCCGGGCGCCGGCCGCCGGGGCCTGGACCTCACCGGCGCCGGAGAGCGCCATGGCCACGGCGTTGGCCTTGTCCTCGCCGGCCGCCAGCAGCCAGACCTCCCGCGCCGTGCGGATCGCGGGCAGGGTGAGCGAGACACGGGTGGGCGGCGGCTTCGGCGCGCCGTGCACACCGACCACCGTCCGGTCCGTCTCCCGTACGCCCGGCAGCTCGGGGAAGAGCGAGGCGACATGGGTGTCCGGGCCGACGCCCAGCAGCAGGACGTCGAAGGTCGGCACCGGGCCGCCCCCGGCGCCGGCCGGCGGAGAGGCGGTCTCATGGGCCGCCGCGGCGGCGAGTTCGGCCGCGTACGCCTCGGCGGCGGCGTCGGCGTCGTTGCCGTACGGACCGTCGGACGCGGGCATCGGGTGCACCCGGGCCGGGTCCAGCGGGACGCCGTCCAGCAGTACCTCGCGGGCCTGGGTGTGGTTGCGCTCGGGATCGCCGTCCGGCAGCAACCGTTCGTCCCCCCACCACAGGTGGAGCCGCGACCAGTCCACCGCGTCCCGGGCGGGCGCCTCGGCGAGGGCCGCGAGCAGCCCGTTGCCGTTGCGCCCGCCGGTCAGGACCACGGAGGCGAAGCCGCGGGTGGCCTGGGCGTCCACGATCTTCGTGATCAGCCGGGCCGCCGCTGCCTTGGCCATCAGCTCCTTGTCGCGGTGGACGACGACCTGCGGAGCACTCACTTGGCGGCCGCCTTCTTGGCGGGCTTGGCGGTCGCCTTCTTCGCCGCCGGCTTGTCCGGGGCGCCCTCGCCGGCGTCCGGCTCCGGGTCCCCGGCAGCGGGCTGCCCGTCCGACGCGTCACCGAGCCGGTCCACACCGAACTTCAGCGCGCCGGCGTAGATGTCGTCCGGGTCGAGCCGGCGCAGTTCCTCGGCGAGCAGCTCCGAGGTCTCCCGCCGCTTGAGCGCCACCGCGCGGTCCGGCTGGTTGCGCATGGAGAGCGTGGCCAGCGAGCCGTCCGGGCGGTCCAGCACGATCGAACCGGCGCTGGACTCCATGCGTACGGCCGTGAGGCCGGGGCCGGCCGACACCTTGCGGGTGACCGGGACGTTCAGCCTGCTGGCCAGCCACATGGCGAGCAGCTCGCAGCTGGGGTTGAACTCCTCGCCCTCGACCTCGGCGGAGGTGACCGTGCACGGGGCCTGGTCGAGCGCCGCGGCCAGCATCGAGCGCCACGGGGTGATACGGGTCCAGGACAGGTCCGTGTCGCCGGGGGTGTAGGTCTCCGCGCGAGCGGTCAGCTCCCGCACGGGCTGCTCGGAGGCGTAGGCGTCGGTGACCCGGCGCTGGGCCAGCGCACCGAGCGGGTCCTTGGCGGGGTTGAGCGGGGCGTTGACCGCCCACCAGACCACGACCGGGGCGTCCGGCAGCAGCAGCGGCAGCACCACGGACTGGGCGTGGTCGATCGCCTCGCCGTAGAGCCGCAGTATCACCGTCTCGCCGGTGCCGGCGTCCGTGCCGACCCGCACCTCGGCGTCCAGGCGGGCCTTGGCCCGGTCGCGCGGCGACCGGCTGACCCGCTTGATGACGACGAGGGTGCGCGAGGGGTGCTCACGGGATGCCTCGTTGGCCGCCTTGAGGGCGTCGTAGGCGTTCTCCTCGTCGGTGACGATGACGAGGGTGAGCACCATGCCGATGGCAGGGGTGCCGACCGCGCGACGGCCCTCGACCAACGCCTTGTTGATCTTGCTGGCCGTGGTTTCCGTCAGATCGATCTTCATGGCCGACGCCAGCTCCGTCCGTCTCGTGCGAGCATTTCGTCCGCCTCGATGGGGCCCCAGGTGCCCGCCGGGTACTGCGCGGGCTTGCCGTGCTTGTCCCAGTACGTCTCGATCGGGTCGAGGATGCGCCAGGACTGCTCGACCTCCTCCAGCCGCGGGAAGAGGTTGGCGTCACCCAGCAGCACATCGAGGATCAGCCGTTCGTAGGCCTCCGGGCTGGACTCCGTGAAGGACTCGCCGTACGCGAAGTCCATCGACACGTCCCGCACCTCCATCGAGGTGCCCGGAACCTTGGAGCCGAACCGCACGGTCACGCCCTCGTCCGGCTGCACCCGGATGACCAGGGCGTTCTGCCCCAGCTCCTCGGTGGCGGTGTGGTCGAAGGGGGAGTGCGGAGCGCGCTGGAAGACCACCGCGATCTCGGTGACCCGGCGGCCCAGCCGCTTGCCGGTGCGCAGGTAGAAGGGCACGCCCGCCCAGCGGCGGTTGTCGATCGACAGCTTGATCGCGGCGTAGGTGTCGGTCTTCGACTTGGGGTCGATGCCGTCTTCCTGGAGGTAGCCGACGGCCTTCTCGCCGCCCTGCCAGCCCGCCGCGTACTGCGCGCGCACGGTCTCCTTGCCGAGGTCCTTGGGCAGCCGCACGGCGCCCAGCACCTTGGTCTTCTCCGCGACCAGCGCGTCCGCGTCGAAGGAGGCGGGCTCCTCCATCGCGGTCAGCGCGAGCAGCTGCAGGAGGTGGTTCTGGATGACGTCGCGGGCCGCGCCGATGCCGTCGTAGTAGCCAGCCCGGCCGCCGATGCCGATGTCCTCGGCCATCGTGATCTGGACGTGGTCGACGTACGAGCGGTTCCACAGCGGCTCGAACATCGTGTTGGCGAAGCGCAGCGCCAGGATGTTCTGGACCGTCTCCTTGCCCAGGTAGTGGTCGATCCGGAAGACCTCGTTGGGCGGGAAGACCTCGTGGACGATCCGGTTGAGCTCCTGGGCGCTCTCGAGGTCGTGCCCGAAGGGCTTCTCGATGACCGCGCGGCGCCAGGAGTCCTCCTTCTGGTCGGCCAGCCCGTGCTTCTTGAGCTGCTGGACGACCTTGGGGAAGAACTTCGGCGGCACGGACAGGTAGAAGGCGAAGTTGCCGCCGGTGCCCTGCGCCTTGTCGAGCTCCTCGATGGTCTGCTTGAGCGTCTCGAAGGCCTCGTCGTCGTCGAAGTTGCCCTGGACGAAGCGGCAGCCCTGGACCAGCTGCTGCCAGACCTCCTCGCGGAACGGCGTACGCGCGTGCTGCTTGACCGCCTCGTACACCTCCTGCGCGAAGTCCTCGTGCTCCCACTCGCGGCGGGCGAACCCGATGAGCGAGAAACCCGGCGGGAGCAGTCCGCGGTTGGCCAGGTCGTAGACGGCAGGCATCAGCTTCTTACGGGACAAATCGCCCGTGACGCCGAAGATGACCAGGCCCGACGGCCCCGCGATACGCGGGAGCCGTCGGTCCGCGGCGTCACGAAGCGGGTTGGCTCCGTGTGAACCAGACAAAGGAGATCAGCCCTCCGAGGGAGCGAGGCGCTTGAGCTCCGCCTCAGTGGACTTGAGCAGGTCGTTCCAGGACGCCTCGAACTTCTCCACGCCCTCGTCCTCCAGGAGCTGCACGACGTCGTCGTAGCTGATCCCGAGCTGGGCGATCGCGTCGAGGTCGGCCTTGGCGGCCGCGTACCCGCCGCGCACCGTGTCGCCGGTGATCTCACCGCGGGCCGCGGTGGCCTCCAGCGTGGCCTCCGGCATGGTGTTGACCGTGCCCGGGGCGACCAGCTCGTCGACGTACAGCGTGTCCTTGTAGTCGGGGTCCTTGACGCCGGTCGAGGCCCACAGCGGACGCTGCTTGTTGGCGCCGGCCTTGTCCAGGGCGGCCCAGCGGTCCGAGGAGAAGACCTCCTCGTACGCCTGGTAGGCGAGGCGGGCGTTGGCCAGCGCGGCCTTGCCCTTGAGGGCCTTGGCCTCCTGCGTGCCCAGCTTGTCCAGGCGCTTGTCGATCTCGCTGTCCACACGGGACACGAAGAACGACGCCACCGAGCGGATCAGGGACAGGTCCAGCCCCGCGGCCTTGGCCTTCTCCAGACCGGCCAGGTAGGCGTCCATCACCTCGCGGTAGCGCTCCAGCGAGAAGATCAGCGTGACGTTGACGCTGATGCCGAGGCCGATGACCTCGGTGATCGCCGGCAGACCCGCCTTGGTGGCCGGGATCTTGATCAGCGTGTTCGGGCGGTCCACCAGCCACGCCAGCTGCTTGGCCTCGGCGATCGTCGGCACGGTCTTGTGCGCCAGGCGCGGGTCGACCTCGATGGAGACCCGGCCGTCCTGGCCGCCGGTGGCGTCGAAGACCGGCCGCAGGATGTCGGCGGCGTCCCGGACGTCCGCCGTCGTGATCATGCGGATGGCCTCGTCGACGGTGACCTTACGGGCGGCGAGGTCCTTGACCTGCTGCTCGTAGCCGTCACCCGAGGAGATCGCCTTCTGGAAGATCGACGGGTTCGTCGTGACACCGACGACGTGCTGCTGGTCGATCAGCTCGGCGAGGTTGCCGGACGTGATGCGCTTGCGCGACAGGTCGTCCAGCCAGATGGCGACGCCTTCGTCGGAGAGCCGCTTGAGTGCGTCTGTCATGGGATCTTGCATCTCCTACTGGTTGAGTACGGGCGTCAGCGCGCGGCGGCTTCGAGCTCCGCGGCCGAGGCCAGGGAGTCGCGCGCGGCGGCGGCGACCGCGTCGGCGGTGAAGCCGAACTCGCGGAAGAGGACCTTGCCGTCGGCCGAGGCGCCGAAGTGCTCCAGCGACACGATGCGTCCGGCGTCACCGACGAAGCGGTGCCAGGTCAGACCGATGCCGGCTTCGACGGCGACCCGGGCCTTGACGGACGGCGGCAGCACGCTGGTGCGGTAGGCCTGGTCCTGCTGGTCGAACCACTCCACCGACGGCATCGAGACCACGCGGGTGGGCACGCCCTCGGCCTGCAGCTGCTCGCGCGCCTCGACGGCGAGCTGCACCTCGGAGCCGGTGCCGATCAGCACGACCTGCGGCGCGGCGCTCTGCCCGTCGGGGCCGGTGGCCTCGAACAGGACGTAACCGCCCTTGGCGGCGTCCTCGTTGGCCGGGTACGTCGGCACGCCCTGGCGGGTCAGCGCGAGGCCGTGCGGGGCGCCCACGCCGAACTCCTTGGTGTGGCGCTTGAGGATCTCGCGCCAGGCGATGGCGGTCTCGTTGGCGTCGGCCGGGCGGACGATGTTCAGACCCGGGATGGCGCGCAGCGAGGCCAGGTGCTCGATCGGCTGGTGCGTCGGGCCGTCCTCGCCCAGGCCGATGGAGTCGTGCGTCCACACGTACGTCACCGGCAGGTGCATCAGGGCCGACAGCCGGACGGCGTTGCGCATGTAGTCGGAGAACACCAGGAAGGTGCCGCCGTAGATGCGGGTGTTGCCGTGCAGCGCGATGCCGTTCATCTCCGCGGCCATGGAGTGCTCGCGGATGCCGAAGTGGATCGTGCGGCCGTAGGGGTCGGCCTCCGGCAGCGGGTTGTCCGCCGGGAGGAACGAGGAGGTCTTGTCGATCGTGGTGTTGTTCGAGCCGGCCAGGTCGGCCGAGCCGCCCCACAGCTCCGGGATCACCGCGCCGAGCGCGTGCAGCACCTTGCCGGACGCGGCGCGGGTGGCGACGGACTTGCCGGTCTCGAACGCGGGGAGGTGGTCCTCCCAGCCCTCGGGCAGCTCGCCCGCGGCGATCCGGTCGAACTCCGCGGCGCGCTCCGGGTTGGCGGTGCGCCAGGCGGCGAAGGACTTCTCCCACTCCTTCTTGGCGTCGCGGCCGCGGTCGAGGGCGGCGCGGGTGTGCGCGAGCACCTCATCGGAGACCTCGAAGTGCTGCTCGGGGTCGAAGCCCAGGACGCGCTTGGTGGCCGCGACCTCCTCCTCGCCCAGCGCCGAGCCGTGCGCGGCCTCGGTGTTCTGGGCGTTGGGGGCCGGCCAGGCGATGATCGAACGGGCCGCGATGAACGACGGGCGCCCGGTCTCGGCCTTGGCGGCCTCGAGGGCCTTGGCCAGACCCGCGGGGTCCAGGTCGCCGTTGGGCAGCTGCTCGACGCGCTGGACGTGCCAGCCGTAGGCCTCGTAGCGCTTGAGGGTGTCCTCGGAGACCGCGGTCTCGGTGTCGCCCTCGATGGAGATGTGGTTGTCGTCCCACAGCAGCACGAGGTTGCCGAGCTTCTGGTGGCCCGCCATGGAGGAGGCCTCGGCGGCGATGCCCTCCTGGAGGCAGCCGTCGCCGGCGATGGCGTAGATGGTGTGGTCGAACGGAGAGGTGCCCGGCGCCGCCTCGGGGTCGAACAGACCGCGCTCGTAGCGGGCCGCCATCGCCATGCCGACGGCGTTGGCGACACCCTGGCCCAGCGGGCCGGTGGTGGTCTCCACGCCGGTGGTGTGGCCGTACTCCGGGTGGCCGGGGGTCTTCGAGCCCCAGGTGCGGAAGGCCTTGAGGTCGTCCAGCTCCAGGCCGTAGCCGGCGAGGTAGAGCTGGATGTAGAGGGTCAGGCTGGAGTGCCCCGCGGAGAGGACGAACCGGTCGCGGCCGGTCCAGTTCGCGTCCGCCGGGTCGTGCCGCATGAGCTTCTGGAACAGCACATAGGCGGCCGGCGCCAGGCTCATGGCCGTACCCGGATGGCCGTTACCGACCTTCTGCACGGAATCCATGGCCAGGACGCGGACGGTGTCCACCGCCCGCTGGTCCAGTTCGGTCCACTCGAAATCTGTGGTGGTCGGCTTGGTGCTCACCCTGAGTCAGGGCTCCTCTCCACATGTCGAATGCCGCGGACGGTATGCCCGCCAGGCGGTGTCGAGCCTACCCCCGCGAGTGCGTGCGCCTTTTCGACGCTCAGTCGGTGTTTTCGACGCTCAGTCGGTGCTCACTCGGCGCCCTGGACGCTCAATCGGTGGGGGGCGGGCCCGCGGTGCTCGTTGCTTAGGGCAACCACATCAGGACCCTCGGCATTCCCGGCCCGGATCCGGCAGCCATACGACCAGAGTGCCGGGCGCCCGTCGCGTTCGCCTCCCGAACATCGGGCGAACTCCCGGGAAAACCCGCCGGCGCCGCCCTCCGGTCCCGGCGCCAACACGACCGACCCCCGCGAAGATCGCTGTATGGCCAACGTCTAAAGTGGCGTGGTACGCGCAAGCTTTTGCCGGGTTTACACGGCCGGAAGGGCTTGCATGCCTTATCTCTTCCGCGGCGGGAGCCGCTGATGTTACTTCCAGGGGTGTGCGTGACGGCCGTCGAATCCCGTCCTGCGGGTGGAGGTGCCTCTCCTGCCGTTCAGGCCATGGAGGAGCTCTCCCAGAGCCCCGGGGGCCCAGATCACCGCCCGACCGGTGCACGTGTCAAGGCGTTCGTGGAGCTCACCAAGCCGCGCGTCATCGAGCTGCTGCTGATGACGACGATTCCGGTGATGTTCCTGGCGGCGGGCGGCGTTCCCGACCTGTGGCTGGTGCTGGCGACCTGTGTCGGCGGATACCTCTCCGCCGGCGGCGCGGCCGCCTTCAACATGTACATCGACCGCGACATCGACGCGCTGATGGACCGCACCTCGCAGCGGCCGCTGGTCACCGGCATGGTCTCGCCGCGCGAGTGCCTGGTCTTCGCGTCCGCCCTCGCGGTCGGCTCCACCGCCTGGTTCTGGTTCCTCGTCAACCCGCTGTCGGCGATGCTGTCGCTCGGGGCGCTGCTTTTCTACGTGGTCGTCTACACGATGATCCTCAAGCGGCGCACCTCGCAGAACATCGTCTGGGGCGGCATCGCGGGCTGCATGCCGGTCTTCATCGGCTGGTCCGCGGTGACCGACTCGGTCTCCTGGGCGGCGCTGGTCCTCTTCCTCGTCATCTTCTTCTGGACGCCGCCGCACTACTGGCCGCTGTCGATGAAGGCCAAGGACGACTACGAGCGGGTCGGCGTGCCGATGCTGCCGGTCATCGCCGGCAACAAGGCCGTGGCCCGGCAGATCGTCGCCTACAGCTGGGTGATGGTCGCCGTCTCGCTGCTGCTGCAGCCGCTGGGCTACACCGGCTGGTTCTACACCGCGGTCGCACTCGCCTGCGGCGCCTTCTGGCTCAAGGAGGCGCACGCCCTGCAGTCCCGCGCCAAGGCCGGGATCACGGGTGCCAAGCTCAAGGAGATGCGGCTGTTCCACTGGTCCATCACCTATGTCTCCCTGCTGTTCGTCGCCGTCGCCGTGGATCCCTTCCTTCGTTGAGGGGGTGTGGGGGATCACCCCCACAAAACGCCGTACTGGCGGGTAGCATGCTGTTCATGGCAGACACCCAGCAGGCGGACGAGCAGCCGGCGGCGGCCACCGGCAAGGCCGGCAGGACCGACAAGCGCACGGCGAAGCTCGCCCAGCAGATCCGCGCCTTCGCCCAGTCGCACGGCGGCACCGCTGAGGGCCAGCTCGCGCACATCGGCCGTGGCCGCACCCGGATCGCCCTCGTCGGGGCCAACGGCGAGTGGGGAAACCTCGTCGCGGACAGCTTCGACTCCGCCAAGGAGGCCGCGGCCAAGGCCGGGATCGCCCTCCAGGACGACTTCGACGGCGAACTGGCCGCCAAGGTCCGCACCGGCCCCTACGAGTGGTCCCGGATGGCGGGCATCCAGGTGGGCGGCCCGGCCAACCCCTGACGGCCCGTAGGGCGGCGCCGGGGCGCACGCCACAAGCGGAGCCCGCTACCTCACCACCCCCTCCTCCGTTAAGCCCACCGGGCGCGGCGCTTCGGCCGGCCCTGTGGGCCTTCGGCGAGGAGGAGCGGATGGACGGCCGTCCCTTCCTGGTAGACCAGCCACCGCTCGTCGACGGGTACAGCCACGGCGCGGTGCACGGCGAGCTGGGCATCGGCTCCTTCGAGACCCACCTGGCGGCCGCGGTCGGTGCGCACGGTCCGGCACCGGCCGGCACCAGCTACTTCGACAGCCTCGTCGGCCTGGCGATACGCCGCTGGTGCCCCCCGCTGCTGGGCCTGGAGCCGCACTGTCCGCCGGCCCGCTATCTGGCCCGCAGACGCGAGGTGGGCGCCTACAAGGCCGGCCGGATGCTGCTGCGGGGCTCCGGCATCGGCACGTTCCTGCTGGAGGCCGGCACCCCCAGCGAGCTGACCTCGGCCACCGAGATCGCCACCGCCGCCGAGGCCCGCGCCCACGAGGTGGTGCGCCTGGAGCCGCTCGCCGAGCAGATCGCCGACACCTCCGGCAGCGTCGACTCCTTCATCGGCTACACCGCCGAGGCCCTCTACGCGGCGGCCCAGCACGCCACCGCCTTCGCCTCCGGCGCCACCTACTGCGACGGCAGCGCTCCCGAGGCCGGTGAGGTACGCCGCGCCGCGGACCGCTGGCTGCGCGCCCGCCGCCCCGGAGACCGGCTCGCCGAGCCCGCGCTCGTACGCCATCTGCTGTGGAGCGCGGTGGCCACCGGCCTGCCCGTACAGCTCCACGGCCCCGACCCGCGCCCCCTTGTGGCCTTCCTGCGCGCCACCGCCGGCATCGGCTCGGATCTCGTGCTGCTCCCCGCGGCCCCGCACCACCGCCGGGCGGCGCAGCTCGCCGCCGCCCACGCCCATGTCTACGCCGACGCCGGCCCCCGCCCCGAGGAGACCCTGCCGCAGGCGCCGTTCGGCAAGCTGCTGTTCTCCTCGGGTGCCCGCGGGCTGCCGGAGCTCTATGTGACCGGCGCCCGGTTCTTCGTCCGCGCCATGGAGCGCCTGGTGCGGGAGTGGACGCTGGAGGGGCTGTGCGGTCCCGAGGACGGACGGCGCATCACGGAGATGGTCGCGTCCGGGACCGCGCGCCGCGTCTACCGGCTGGGCGCGGAGGCCACCGCGGCCTGCTGAGGCGCCGCCGCCTCGGGCTCTTCGGCCGCGTCGAGCGACTGCGGTACGGGACCGCGGTCGCGCAGGGCGAGCAGCACCCGCAGGACGCAGATCCACACCAGCGTCGAGCCGAACATGTGCAGGCCGACGACGAGCTCGGGCAGGCCGAGGAAGTACTGGACGTAGCCGAAGACGCCCTGCAGAGCCAGGCAGCCGAGCAGCTCCCAGACCCGGCGGCGCGGGGCGGGTGGGGCCTTGACGGCGCGCAGCGTGAACCACATCGCGACGCTCAGCCCGACCACGATGTAGACGAAGTCCACGTGCAGCTGGGTGATCTCCTGCCAGTCCAGCGGGATGCGGTGGACCTTGTGCGCATCGCCCGCGTGCGGGCCCGCGCCGGTGACGACCGTACCGATGACGGTGAGTGCGGCGGTGGCCACCACCAGCAGCCAGGCCAGCTGCCGCACGGGGCGGGCGGTCAGGTCGCGCGGCTCCTCGTCGCCCTCCTTGGCGCGCTGCCAGGACAGCACGCAGACCGTGAGCAGGGCGGTGGTGAGGAGGAAGTGCGCGGCGACGAGGTAGGGGTTCAGGCCGGTCAGCACCACGATGCCGCCCCAGACCGCGTTGCCCATGACGATCCAGAACTGCCCCCAGCCGAGCCGGGTGAGCGAGCGGCGGTGCGGCGCGCGGGCCCGTGCGGCCACGATGAACAGCCCGATGAAGGCGCACAGGACGTACGTCAGCATCCGGTTGCCGAACTCGATGAGGCCGTTGATGCCCATCGCGGCGGTCGGGGTCAGGCTCTCCGGCGTGCACTTGGGCCAGGTCGAGCAGCCCAGACCGGACTGGGTGAGCCGGACCGCGCCGCCCGTGACGACGATGATCACGGCCATCACGACGGTCGCCAGCGCGGCCCGTCGTACGAAGGCCGCGGACGGCTGCCAGCGACGGGCGATCAGCTCAAAGGGATTCAGCGTGTTCGGCACGGAAGACATCGTAGGCGGCGGCTTGTGCAAGTTTTCACGAGGGGGGTCGGGGGAGTCGGCTCCCCGGGGAAGTCGCAGTACGAGGGGGTCCGGGGGAGTCGTGCTCCCCGGGGAAGCCGCAGTACGGGGGTCCGGGAAGTGGAGGGTTTCCCGCCCCGGACCCCGTCTCGTCACTCCCAGCGGAAGAACCGCGCCGCCGCGCCCAGTCCGAGCACCGCCCAGGCGGCGAGGATCCCGAGGTCGGCCCAGGGCACTCCGGCGCCGTGCTGGAGCACCTCGCGCAGCCCGTCCGACAGCGCGGAGATCGGCAGCAGCCCGAGCGCCGACTGGGCGGCGTCCGGGAACTTCTCCAGCGGGACGATCACTCCGCCGCCGACGAGCAGCAGGAGGAAGACGAGGTTGGCGGCGGCGAGGGTCGCCTCGGCCTTGAGCGTTCCGGCCATCAGCAGACCGAGGCCGGAGAAGGCCGCCGTACCGAGCACCAGGAGCAGCACGACCGCGAGCGGGTTGCCCCGGGGGGACCAGCCCAGCGCGAAGGCGATGACGGTCAGCAGCACGATCTGCAGGACCTCGGTGACCAGCACCGAGCAGGTCTTGGCGGTCATCAGCGCCCAGCGGGGGAGCGGGGAGGCGGCCAGCCGCTTGAGGACGCCGTAGCGGCGCTCGAAGCCGGTGGCGATGGCCTGCCCGGTGAACGCGGTGGAAAGCACGGCGAGGGCGAGGACGCCCGGCGCGAGGAAGTCCACCGCCTTGCCGGCCCCCGTGTCGACGATGTCGACGGCGGAGAACAGCACCAGCAGCAGCGTCGGGATGACCACGGTCAGCAGCAGCTGCTCACCGTTGCGCAGCAGCATCCTGGTCTCCAGGGCGGCCTGCGCGCGGATCATCCGGGGCAGCGGTGCCGCCCCGGGCCGCGGGGTGAACGTGCCGGTGGCGGTACCGGCCTCGGTGGCGGTCATGCGCGCAGCTCCTTACCGGTGAGCTCCAAGCTGTGCATTCCCGGGGGGCGACCCCCGGACCCCCGGCCGAAAGACGCGTGGCTCTGTCTCATGCGCGCAGCTCCTTACCGGTGAGCTCCAAGAAGACGTCCTCCAGGGTGTGCCGCTCGACGGCTATCGCGTCCGGGAGCACCCCGTTCTGCGCGCACCACGAGGCGACCGTGGCCAGCAGCTGCGGGTCGATCTTGCCGTGCACGCGGTACGAACCGGAGGTCGGCTCGGTGGCGACGCTGTCCGCGGGCAGTGCCTTGAGCAGCGAGGCGAGGTCCAGCCCCGGCCGCCCGGTGAAGCGCAGGCTGTTCTCCGCGCCGCCGCGGCACAGCTCCTCCGGGCTGCCCTGGGCGATCACCCGGCCGCTGTCGATGATCGCGACATCGTCGGCGAGCTGCTCGGCCTCGTCCATGAAGTGGGTGGTCAGCACGGTGCTCACGCCGTCGGCGCGCAGCTCCCGTACGAGGTCCCAGGTCGCGCGGCGGGCCTGCGGGTCGAGGCCGGCCGTCGGCTCGTCGAGGAAGACCAGCTCGGGGCGGCCGACCACGGCCATCGCCAGCGCGAGGCGCTGCTGCTGGCCGCCGGACAGCCGCCGGTAGGGCGTCCGGCCGCAGGAGCCCAGGCCGAGGCGCTCGATGAGCGTGCCGACGTCGAGGGGGTGGGCGTGCAGGGTGGCGGTGTGCCGCAGCATCTCCTCGGCGCGGGCGCCGGCGTAGACGCCGCCGGACTGCAGCATCACACCGATCCGCGGCCGCAGCGCCGCCGCGTCGGCGACCGGGTCCAGGCCCAGGACGCGGACCTGGCCGGCGTCCGGGCGGCGGTAGCCCTCGCAGGTCTCGACGGTGGTGGTCTTGCCGGCGCCGTTGGGGCCGAGTACGGCGGTGACCTCGCCGCGGGCGACGGTCAGGTCGAGCCCGTCGACGGCGGTCTTGGTCCCGTATCGCTTGACCAGGCCGACGATCTCGACGGCAGGCTCTCGGCCGGGGGTCCGGGGGGGGCCCCCCAGGGAGACTCTTTGCATGCCGGGGAATCTCCGAAAAAAGAAGGGGGGGGCGGTGACGGGGGGTTTGCGGCCCGGGGGGGCGGTTTCCTGCGTTTT
>NZ_JBWKCJ010000054.1:14870-22486 GCF_056436545.1 Streptomyces sp. NPDC043738
GGCGTGGTTCTCGCCCCGCTGCGGGTTTTCTTTCTCTTGTCCCTGCGCGAACGCAACAATGCCCCGGAGAGCGCCTTCTGGGGGGGGGGGCGGCGCCCCCCCCCCCCCGGAGCTGCTGCGCATGCCGGGAAGTCTACGAAGACGGACGGGGTGGCCGGTAACGGGGGTTTGGCGGCCAGGGGGCGCGGTGCCTGGCGTCGTGTGGGGCGCCCGGGGTCCGACGGGCGCAGGGGGCCGACGGGACCCGGCGGGCCCGGGGGTGGTCAATCCGGCGGTGTGCGGTGCCATGATTTTCGGCCGCCGTGCCGGCCATGATCGCGGCCGCCGCGACCGGGGCACGCGCCGCAGGTCGGAGCCCCTTTCGAGGCCCCCGGAGGGGACTTGAATTAGGTAAGCCTAAGTGATAGAGGCCACCAGTCCACGGTGTGGACGAGGCTTGAACCGGTTTGACGAATTACGCAACAATGGCGTTGTGAAATACGCGAGCGAGGATCAGCGGGAGCCCGTGGTCGACCAGACCACCGGGCCCGCCGCCTCCGCGCACGGGCGCACCGAGCAGGCGAGGGCGACCGCCCCGGCGCCGCACGACGAACAGCAGGGCACCCGCAACAGGGTCGCCCGCTCCATTCTCGACCACGGTCCGTCCACCGCGGCCGAGCTCGCGCTCCGCCTGGAGCTGACCCAGGCCGCGGTCCGCCGCCATCTGGACGCGCTGGTCGCCGAGGGCGTGGTCGAGCCCCGCGAGAAGCGGGTCTACGGCACACGTGGCCGCGGCCGCCCGGCCAAGGCCTTCGCCCTCACCGACTGCGGGCGCGACGCCTTCGACCAGGCCTACGACCAGCTCGCCTCCGACGCGCTGCGCTGGATCGCGCAGAGCGCGGGCGGCGGCGAGAAGGGCGAGGCGGCGGTCGCCGCGTTCGCCCGCGCGCGGCTCGCGGCGCAGGCCGAGGGCTACCGCGAGGCGGTCGAGAGCGCCGAGCCGGAGGCCCGTACCGAGGCCCTTGCGAAGGCGTTGACCGCGGACGGGTACGCTGCTACGGCGCGCAGCGCCCCCAATCCCCAGCTCGGTGAACAGCTCTGCCAGCACCACTGCCCGGTCGCACACGTCGCCGAGCAGTACCCGCAGCTGTGCGAGGCGGAGACCGAGGTCTTCTCCCGTTTGCTCGGGACCCACGTACAGCGTCTTGCCACCATCGCCCACGGCGACGGGGTGTGCACGACCTTCGTCCCGAAGGCCGGTGCCGGCAAGCCCGCTCACAGCACCACCGCAAAGACCACCACAGCATCTGCAAGCACGGCCGGGAGGAACCCCGCATGACGCTCCCCACGGAGACTGCTCACCCTGAGCTCGAGGGCCTGGGCAAGTACGAATACGGCTGGGCCGACTCCGACGTGGCCGGCGCCTCCGCGAAGCGCGGTCTTTCCGAGGACGTCGTCCGCGACATCTCGGCGAAGAAGAACGAGCCGGAGTGGATGCTCAAGCTCCGCCTCAAGGGTCTGCGCCTGTTCGACAAGAAGCCCATGCCCAACTGGGGCTCGGACCTGTCGGGCATCGACTTCGACAACATCAAGTACTTCGTCCGCTCCACCGAGCAGCAGGCCGCCTCCTGGGAGGACCTGCCCGAGGACATCAAGAACACCTACGACAAGCTGGGCATCCCGGAGGCGGAGAAGCAGCGCCTGGTCGCCGGTGTCGCGGCCCAGTACGAGTCCGAGGTCGTCTACCACCAGATCCGTGAGGACCTGGAGGCGCAGGGCGTCATCTTCCTGGACACCGACACCGCGCTCAAGGAGCACCCGGAGCTCTTCCAGGAGTACTTCGGCACGGTCATCCCGGTCGGTGACAACAAGTTCGCGTCGCTGAACACCGCGGTGTGGTCCGGCGGCTCGTTCATCTACGTCCCCAAGGGTGTCCACGTCGACATCCCGCTGCAGGCCTACTTCCGGATCAACACCGAGAACATGGGCCAGTTCGAGCGGACGCTGATCATCGTCGACGAGGACGCCTACGTGCACTACGTCGAGGGCTGCACGGCGCCGATCTACAAGTCGGACTCGCTGCACTCCGCGGTCGTCGAGATCATCGTCAAGAAGGGCGGCCGCTGCCGCTACACGACCATCCAGAACTGGTCGAACAACGTCTACAACCTGGTCACCAAGCGCGCCGTCGCCTACGAGGGCGCGACCATGGAGTGGGTCGACGGCAACCTCGGCTCCAAGGTGACGATGAAGTACCCGGCGGTCTACCTGATGGGCGAGCACGCCAAGGGCGAGACCCTGTCCATCGCCTTCGCGGGCGAGGGCCAGCACCAGGACGCCGGTTCCAAGATGGTCCACATGGCGCCGAACACCTCCTCCAACATCGTCTCCAAGTCGGTGGCGCGAGGCGGCGGCCGCACCTCCTACCGCGGTCTGGTCGAGATCGGCGAGGGCGCCGCGGGCTCCAAGTCCAACGTGCTGTGTGACGCCCTGCTGGTGGACACCATCTCCCGCTCGGACACCTACCCCTACGTCGACGTCCGCGAGGACGACGTGTCCATGGGCCACGAGGCGACCGTCTCCAAGGTCAGCGAGGACCAGCTCTTCTACCTGATGGCGCGTGGCCTGTCCGAGGACGAGGCCATGGCGATGATCGTGCGCGGCTTCGTCGAGCCGATCGCGCGTGAGCTGCCGATGGAGTACGCGCTGGAGCTGAACCGGCTGATCGAGCTGCAGATGGAAGGTGCGGTCGGCTGACGTCCGGCCCCCAGCAGCGACTGACTCCCTGAACGCAGAAAGCGAGCACTACGACAGCCATGGCTGAGGCTCAGAACATCCCGGCGGGTTCCACGACCACCGGCTCCATCGCGGTGGCCGCGGAGTCCACCGTCGCCACCCGGATGAGCGCCCCGCCGTCCTACGACGTGGCGGACTTCCCGGTGCCGCACGGCCGCGAGGAGGAGTGGCGCTTCACGCCCCTCGCGCGCCTCAAGGGCCTGCACGACGGCAGCGCGACGGCCGGCGGCCCCGACCTGAAGATCGACATCACCGCGCCCGAGGGCGTCACCCACGAGCTGGTCGACCGCGCCGACCCGCGGGTCGGCAGGGCCGGCAAGCCCGTGGACCGGGTCGCCGCCCAGGCATACAGCTCGTTCGAGAAGGCGTCGGTGGTCACGGTCCCCAAGGAGACCCAGCTCACCGAGCCGATCCGGATCGCCGTCCACGGCGAGGGCGGTACGGCCTTCGGCCACCAGGTCATCGAGCTCGGCGCGTTCGCCGAGGCGGTCGTCGTCATCGACCACACCGGTGACGCGGTGCTCGCCGCCAACGTCGACTACCTCCTCGGCGACGGCGCCAAGCTGACCGTCGTCTCCGTCCAGGACTGGGACGGCCACGCCGTCCACGTCGGGCAGCACAACGCCCTGGTCGGCCGGGACGCCACGTTCAAGTCCGTGGCCGTCACCTTCGGCGGCGACCTCGTCCGTCTCCACCCGCGCGTCACCTACGCGGGCCCCGGCGGCGAGGCCGAGTTCTACGGCCTGTACTTCACCGAGCAGGGCCAGCACCACGAGCACCGGCTCTTCGTCGACCACGAGGTGCCCAACTGCCGCTCCAACGTGGTCTACAAGGGCGCGCTGCAGGGCGAGGACGCCCACGCCGTCTGGATCGGCGACGTCCTGATCCAGGCCTCGGCGACCGGCACGGACACCTACGAGCTCAACCGCAACCTCGTCCTCACCGACGGCGCGCGGGTCGACTCGGTGCCCAACCTGGAGATCGAGACCGGTGAGATCGTCGGCGCCGGACACGCCTCGGCGACCGGCCGCTTCGACGACGAGCAGCTGTTCTACCTGATGGCCCGCGGCATCCCGGCCGACGAGGCCCGCCGGCTGGTCGTGCGCGGCTTCTTCGCCGAGCTGGTCCAGCAGATCGGCCTCCCGGACGTCGAGGAGCGCCTGATGAGCAAGATCGAGGCCGAGCTGGAAGCGTCCGCGGTATGAGCTACGTACGCGCAGCGGCGCTCAGCGAGCTGGAGGAGGACACCCCCAAGCGGGTGGAGCTCGACGGCGTCCCCGTCTCCCTGGTCCGCACCGAGGGCGAGGTGTTCGCGATCAACGACATCTGCTCGCATGCGAACGTCTCCCTCTCGGAGGGCGAGGTCGAGGACTGCTCGATCGAGTGCTGGCTGCACGGTTCGAGCTTCGACCTGCGCACCGGCAAGCCGAACGGCCTTCCCGCGACGCGCCCCGTCCCCGTATACCCCGTAAAGATCGAAGGGGACGACGTGCTCGTCTCCGTCACCCAGGAGTCCTGAGTCACCCATGGCAACGCTTGAGATCCACGACCTGCACGTCTCCGTCGAGGCCGAGAACGGCCAGCGCGAGATCCTGAAGGGCGTCGACCTGACCGTGAAGCAGGGCGAGACGCACGCCATCATGGGCCCCAACGGCTCCGGCAAGTCGACCCTCGCCTACTCCCTCGCGGGTCACCCCAAGTACACGATCACCGGCGGCACCGTCACCCTCGACGGCGAGGACGTCCTGGAGATGTCCGTCGACGAGCGCGCCCGGGCCGGCGTCTTCCTCGCCATGCAGTACCCGGTCGAGGTCCCCGGCGTCTCGGTCTCCAACTTCCTGCGCACCTCCGCCACCGCGATCCGCGGCGAGGCCCCCAAGCTGCGGCTGTGGGTCAAGGAGGTCAAGGAGGCCATGGAGCGCCTCCAGATGGACCCCTCGTTCGCCGAGCGCAACGTCAACGAGGGCTTCTCCGGTGGTGAGAAGAAGCGGCACGAGATCCTCCAGCTGGAGCTGCTCAAGCCGGCCATCGCGATCCTCGACGAGACCGACTCCGGTCTGGACGTCGACGCGCTGCGGATCGTCTCCGAGGGCGTCAACCGCGTCCGCGAGACGGGCGAGGTGGGCACCCTGCTCATCACCCACTACACGCGGATTCTCCGCTACATCAAGCCCGACCACGTCCACGTCTTCGCCAACGGCCGGATCGCCGAGTCCGGCGGCCCGGAGCTGGCGGACAAGCTGGAGGCCGAGGGCTACGAGGCATATGTGAAGGGTGGCGCAACCGCGTGACACAGCTGCCGGGCCTCCTCGACACAGAGGCGATCCGTAAGGACTTCCCCATCCTGGACCGTCCGGTCCACGACGGGAAGAAGATCGTTTACCTGGACAACGCGGCGACCTCCCAGAAGCCGCGCCAGGTCCTCGACGCGCTCAACGCCTACTACGAACGCCACAACGCCAACGTCCACCGCGGCGTGCATGTGCTCGCCGAGGAGGCCACGGCGCTGTACGAAGGCGCCCGTGACAAGGTGGCGGCTTTCATCAACGCGCCGAGCCGCAACGAGGTGATCTTCACCAAGAACGCCTCGGAGTCGCTCAACCTCGTCGCGAACATGCTCGGCTGGGCCGAAGAGCCCTACCGGGTGGACCGCGAGACCGAGATCGTCATCACGGAGATGGAGCACCACTCCAACATCGTCCCGTGGCAGCTGCTCGCGCAGCGCACCGGCGCGAAGCTGAAGTGGTTCGGCATCACCGACGACGGCCGCCTGGACCTGTCCAACATCGAAGAGATCATCACCGAGAAGACGAAGATCGTCTCCTTCACGCTGGTCTCCAACATCATGGGCACCATCAACCCGGTCGAGACGATCATCCGCCGGGCCCAGGAGGTCGGCGCGCTGGTCTGCATCGACGCCTCGCAGGCCGCCCCGCACATGCTGCTGGACGTGCAGGCGCTGCAGGCCGACTTCGTGGCCTTCACCGGCCACAAGATGTGCGGCCCGACCGGTATCGGCGTCCTGTGGGGCCGCCAGGAGCTGCTGGAGGACCTCCCGCCGTTCCTCGGTGGCGGCGAGATGATCGAGACGGTGTCCATGCACTCCTCGACCTACGCGCCCGCGCCGCACAAGTTCGAGGCCGGTACGCCCCCGATCGCCCAGGCCGTCGGCCTCGGCGCGGCCGTGGACTACCTCACCTCGATCGGTATGGACAAGATCGCCGCGCATGAGCACGCGATCACCGAGTACGCCGTCAAGCGGCTGCTGGAGGTCCCCGACCTGCGCATCATCGGCCCGAGCACGGCCGAGGAGCGCGGCGCGACGATCTCCTTCACCCTTGGCGACATCCATCCGCACGATGTCGGCCAGGTGCTGGACGAGCAGGGCATCGCGGTCCGGGTGGGCCACCACTGCGCCCGTCCGGTCTGCCTGCGCTTCGGAATTCCTGCGACCACGCGAGCGTCGTTCTATCTGTACTCCACGCCGGCCGAGGTCGACGCCCTGGTCGAGGGTCTGGAGCACGTCCGCAACTTTTTCGGTTAACCAAGCACAGCGGATGAGGACGGGACTGACTGAGCCGTGAAGCTGGATTCCATGTACCAGGACGTCATCCTGGACCACTACAAGCACCCCCATGGGCGCGGTCTTCGGGACGGCGACGCCGAGGTGCACCACGTCAACCCCACGTGCGGTGACGAGATCACGCTGCGCGTGCGGCTCGACGGCGCGACGATCGAGGATGTGTCCTACGAGGGCCAGGGCTGCTCCATCAGCCAGGCCAGCGCGTCGGTGCTCAACGACCTCCTGGTCGGCAAGGAGCTGGGCGAGGCACAGCGGATCCAGGAGACGTTCCTGGAGCTGATGCAGTCCAAGGGGCAGGTCGAGCCGGACGACGCGATGGAGGAGGTGCTGGAGGACGCGGTGGCGTTCGCCGGCGTCTCCAAGTACCCGGCACGCGTGAAGTGCGCGCTGCTGAGCTGGATGGCCTGGAAGGACGCCACGGCCAAGGCCCTCTCCGAGGAGGCGAAGACCGCATGACCGAGAGCCCGACCACCACCAAGCCGGCTTCCGAGGAAGAGGTCCGCGAGGCCCTCTACGACGTCGTCGACCCGGAGCTGGGCATCGATGTCGTCAACCTCGGGTTGATCTACGGCATCCACATCGACGACGCCAACATCGCCACCATCGACATGACGCTGACCTCCGCGGCCTGCCCGCTGACCGACGTCATCGAGGACCAGGCGAAGTCCGCCACGGACGGCATCGTCAGCGAACTGAAGATCAACTGGGTCTGGATGCCCCCGTGGGGCCCGGACAAGATCACCGACGACGGTCGCGAGCAGCTCCGCGCGCTCGGCTTCAACGTCTGATCTTTCTCTCGCACAAGGCCCCGGCTCAACGCCGGGGCCTTGTCGCGTTCAGCGGCGCCGCGGCCCGGACGCCGGGGCGGGCCGGTCACCGGCGCCGGGGGCCGGCAGCCCCT
Source organism: Streptomyces sp. NPDC043738 (assembly GCF_056436545.1). NCBI lineage: Bacteria > Bacillati > Actinomycetota > Actinomycetes > Kitasatosporales > Streptomycetaceae > Streptomyces > Streptomyces sp. NPDC043738. The sequence goes on from NZ_JBWKCJ010000054.1 coordinate 22,130, forward strand.
TGGTCTCGGCCGTGGCATCGCGCAGCGCCGGCGCCGCCGCCGCGAAGTAGCGGAAGAGCACCCGCAGCTCGTCCTCGCTGAAGGCCGTGAACACCTCGGCCATCCGCCGGCGCGCGGGCCCGAAGGCCGCCTCGTCCTCCTCCGGCGGGATCGGCAGCGGCTCGACCAGGACCCGCCGCCGGTCCTCGGGGTCGGCGGTCCGCCGTGCCCGCCCGGCGCGCACCAGGCGGTCGACGAGCCGGGTGGTGGCGCTCTGCGAGAGTGGCTCTGACCGCAGTTCCGTGAATCCCCAGGTCAGCGGCGGGAACGACGGATCGTTTCACCAGGGTCTCGTACTGCGTGGTGATCAAGACGGTC
>NZ_JBWKCJ010000055.1:0-21989 GCF_056436545.1 Streptomyces sp. NPDC043738
CGGGAAAGCCGACAACGTGGGAAGCAAGCCAAGCGCAGCGGACAGGCGCAACGGCGAGAAGCCCCCACGGCGGGAAAGCCGACAACGTGGGAAGCAAGCCAAGCGCAGCTACAGCGACGTGGGGGCCGACTGTCGAAGGCGGTCGAGGTCGAGGGCGTCGGCCATCGCGCGGTAGCCCTCGTCGCTGGGGTGCAGGTGGTCGCCGGAGTCGTAGGCCGGACGGAGGCGGACCGGGGAGGCGGGGTCGCGCAGGGCCCTGTCGAAGTCGACGACCTCGTCGTAGACCGTGCCGGAGCGGATGATCCGGTTGACCTGCTCGCGGACGGAATTCAGCTGGGTGGAGTAGCCCCGGTGCCCACCGAACGGCGTAAGCGTGGAGCCGGTGACGCGCAGGCCGCGGGCGTGCGCCTCGCGGACGATCTGCCGCATGCCCGCGACGATCTTCTGCGGGTCGAGCTGGCGCGGGGTCTTGAAGAGGTCGTTGAGGCCGATCTCGACGACCACGGCCTTCACGCCGGTACGGGACAGGGCGTCGCGGTCCAGGCGGGAGAGCACGCTGGGCCCGTTGTTCGGGGAGAACTTGCTGCCGTTGACCAGCAGGCGGTTGCCGCTGATGCCCTGGTTGAGGACGCCGTAGCGGGGCGCGCCGGGTTCGGTGCGCAGCCGGGCGGCGAGGTAGTCCGTCCAGCGGTGGTTGGCGCCGGCCGTGGAGGTGATGCCGTCGGTGATCGAGTCGCCGATGGCGACGACCGTGCCCGTCGCCTCGGTGCTCCAGACGTCCACGCCGGTCAGATAGCGCCAGTACGGGCTCTGCTCGGTGTAGGCGGCGCCGGTGGCGTCCTCGGTGCGGTCGCCGCGCGCCAGGTAGGAGGTCTGCCGGGCGTACGGGTGGTAGGTGGCGGGGCCCGAGGGGGAGGGCGAGTACGTGGTGACCAGGAGGTCGGCGTCGGCGGGCACCTTCAGCCGGGCGGGGTCGCTGGTGACCGCGCCGCCCGCCGGAATGGTCACCGCGGGCTTGCCGCCGAAGGACAGCCGGCGCATGGTGCCGTCCGCGGCGGTGGGGTTGCTGGGGGCCGCGGCCAGCGCCACCGAGGCGTGGCTGACCACCAGCGGGCGGGTGCCGAAGAGGTTGGAGAGCTGGATGCGGGCACCGGACCCGCCGACGCTGGTGTGGACGACATTGCGTATCGACATGCCCGCATAGCCGTCCAGCGTGCCGGGCTCGGCCGCGGCCGCGGCCGCCGACCAGGTGCCGACCCACTGCCCGGAGACCGCGGGTGCCGCGGGGTCGCGCGGCTTGTGCGAGGAGCCGCGGGGCTCGTCGTCGTCGCCGCCGAAGCCGACGAATATCGCCGTCGAGATCAGCACCACCAACGCCGCCAGACCGGCGAGCAGCGCGTAACCCACACTTTTCTTCATGCGGGAGCGGTCTCCTGAGGAAAGCGGAGCAGCAGGCTCCGGGCGGGCAAGGGCAGCGGATGATCAGCGGCACCGTTGCGGTCCGATCGGTCCCTCATGATCCCACGGACCCCCGGGGAGCCGCCCGGCGGGCCGCTCGATGTCGCCTTGGCATGGACGCGGGGAACTCGTGGTTCGTTCCGGGAGTAGGTCACAGTGGGACATACGGCCGGATCGGCGGCCGGACGCGCGGCGCGCGAGGGGCCGTACGGAGGGCGGGGGGCACGGTGGGAGCGGTGGAGCGGATGGAACGGATGGAAGCGGGCAATGCGCCGAACGGGTCACCGGACCCCGCGCGGGGTGCCGCCCCGGGCGGCCGGGTGGTGCCGGGCGGCGGTTTCGCCTTCGGGGCGGCCGACGAGGAGCGGCGGCGCGGCGTCCGCCGGATGAAGACGCTGGCCACCGGCCTGCTGCTGGCCGTCGCCCTGGTCTACGCCGTGGCGAAGGCGGCCCAGGGCTCCGGGGCGGGCGGCTGGACGGGGTTCGTCGCGGCGGCCGCGGAGGCCGGGATGGTCGGTGCGCTGGCCGACTGGTTCGCGGTCACCGCACTGTTCAAGCGGCCGATGGGGCTGCCGATCCCGCACACCGCCATCATTCCGACGAAGAAGGACCAACTGGGTCGGAGCCTGGGTGATTTCGTCGGCGAGAACTTCCTGTCCGGCGAGGTCGTACGGAGCCGGCTGCGCTCCGTCGGCATCGGCCGGCGGCTCGGCGGCTGGCTCGCCGAGCCGAAGAACGCCGACCGGGTCACCGCCGAGGTGTCCACCGCGCTGCGCGGCGCGCTGACCGTACTGCGCGACTCCGATGTGCAGGCGGTGGTCGGCGAGGCCATCACCCGGCGTGCCGACGCCCAGGAGATCGCCCCCGGCATCGGCACGATGCTGGAGAAGGTCGTCGCCGAGGGCGGCCACAAGCGGGTGGTCGACCTGGTCGTCGCCCGCGCCCACGACTGGCTGGTCGAGCACGGCGACTCCGTCATGTCGGCGGTCTCCGGCGGCGCTCCCGGATGGACCCCGCGGTTCGTCGACCGCAAGGTGGGCGACCGGGTCTACAAGGAGCTGCTGCGCTTCGTCACCGAGATGCGCGACATGCCCGAGCATCCGGCCCGCGGCGCCATCGACCGCTTCCTGCGGGACTTCGCGGGCGATCTGCAGTCCGACCCGGACACCCGCGCCCGGGTCGAGCGGCTGAAGTCGGAGGTGCTGGGCCGCGGCGAGGTGCAGGACCTGATCGCCTCGGCCTGGGGCTCGGTCCGCGCGATGATCGTGGCCGCCGCCGAGGACGAGCGCAGCGAACTGCGGCTGCGGGTGCGGGCGGCGCTGCTGTCCCTGGGGCGGCGGCTGGCCGACGAGGAGCGGCTGCAGGGCAAGGTGGACCGCTGGCTGGAGGGCGCGGCGGTCTATGTGGTGACGACGTATCAGGGCGAGATCACCGCCCTGATCACCGACACCGTCGCCGGCTGGGACGCCGAGCACACCTCGAAGAAGATCGAGGCGCACATCGGCCGCGACCTGCAGTTCATCCGGATCAACGGCACGGTCGTCGGCGCGCTGGCCGGCCTTGCCATCTACACCGTCTCCCAGGCGCTCGGCGGCTGATCCCCCGGCGGGGGCGCGCCGCCTCTGGCGGCCTGCGGCCCGAGGGCCTACCGTGCCCGCGTGCGGGAGCGGATACCGGTGGTCGTACAGGGGCGGCGAACCCGTCGCCCCCGCGCCGTGCGGGCGCTGTGGACGGGCGCGGAGCTGGCCGTGACGCTCGGCGTCGTCCTGCTGCTGCTCGTCGTGCACCAGCTGTGGTGGACCAACCGCCAGGCCCAGGACGCGGCGCGGGACCAGGTGGCGCGGCTGGAGCGGCAGTGGCGGACGTCGCCGCCGTCCTTGGCCGCGGCCCCGGGGCCCGACGGCGACGGGGCGCGGGCACCGCGGGCCGGCGAGCGCACCGCGCCGCCCGGTGCGCCCCGCCGCACCGCCGGCCGGCCCCCGCCGGACCTCGCCTACGCCGTCCTGCGCATCCCGCGGATCGGCCTGACCGCGCCCGTCGCCGAGGGCACCGGCAAGGCCGCGGTCCTCAACAGGGGCTATGTCGGCCACTATCCGCACAGCGCCCAGCCGGGCGGGGCCGGGAACGTCGCGCTGGCCGGGCACCGCAACACGCACGGTGAGCCGTTCCGCCACCTCGACCGGCTGCGGCCGGGCGACACCGTCGTCCTCGACACCGTCGAGGCCCGCCACACCTACGCCGTGGTGCGCATCCTGCCGCGGACCACCCCCGGCGACGGCACGGTCCTGGCCGCCGTGCCCCACAGCGGCGTGCACCCCGCCTACCGCTTCACCGCGCCCGGCGCCTATCTGACCCTGACGACCTGTACGCCCGACTACAGCTCCGCCTACCGGCTGGTGGTCTGGGGCGTGTTGCGGTCGACACAGTCGCGGTGAGCGCGGTCATGGGTCCTCTAGGCTCTGATCACGTGCGAAACGAGTCCTCCGGTGGTCGAACCCCGGGCTCCCGAAAGCGCCCGGCGCTGCTGTGGCTGCTGCTGCCCTATGTGTTGTTCCTGGCGGTGCTGCCGCTGGTGAACCGGGTGACACCGACCGTCATGGGACTGCCGTTCCTGGTCGTGTGGATGCTGCTGGCGACGCTCGCCACCCCGCTGTCGGTGTGGCTGGCGCGGCGCGGCGACCTCAGGCGGGGCCTGGGCGGGGAGGGCTCGTGAACGCCGCGGTCTCCACCGCCGTGTTCGGCGGCTTCATGGTGCTCACCGTGGTCCTGGGGCTGCTCGCGGTGCGGGGCAGGGGAGCCGGCGGCGGCCTGGCGGAGTGGTCGGTGGGCGGCCGCAGCCTGGGCACCGTCTTCATCTGGGTGCTGATGGCCGGCGAGAGCTACACGAGCTTCAGCTACCTCGGCGCGGCCGGCTGGGGCTACAACTTCGGCGCCCCCGTGCTCTTCGTGCTGGCCTACATGTCCTGCGGCTATGCGATCGGCTATGTCGTCGGGCCGATGCTGTGGGCCTACGCCCGCCGGCACGGCCTGGTCGGCCTCACCGACATCGTCGCGCACCGCTACGGCCGGCCCTGGCTCGGCGCCGCCGTCGCCCTGCTGGCCACCGTCTGCCTGCTGCCCTACATCCAGCTCCAGATCACCGGCATGGGCGTGGTCGTCTCGACGATCTCCTACGGTGCCATCAGCCTCAACTGGGCCTACTTCCTCGGCTTCGCGGTCACCACCGGCTTCGTCGTGGTCAGCGGGCTGCGCGGCAGCGCCTGGGTCTCGGTGCTCAAGGACGTCCTGGTCATCGGCACCCTCGGCTTCCTCGTCGGCTACGTACCGCTGCACTACTTCGACGGCTACGGGCCCTTCCTCGACCGGATCGTCGCCGAGAAGCCGCAGTGGCTGACCTTCCCCGGCCACTCCTCGGGCGGACTGGGGCAGCTGTGGTTCGCCACCACCACCATCGTCAACTCCCTGACGGTGGTGATCTTCCCGACGACCGTCGCGGGCTATCTGGGCGCCCGCAACGCCGATGCGCTGCGCCGCAACGCCATGTACCTCCCCTTCTACAACGTGCTGCTGTTCGTGCCGATGCTGCTGGGCATGGCGGCGCTGTTCGTGGTGCCGGGTCTGACCGGTGCGGACTCCGACCTGGCGCTGTTCAAGCTGGTGGTGGACTCGCTCCCGGCCTGGGCCGTGGGCCTGATCGGGGTGGCCGCCGCCCTCTCCTCCATCGTGCCGATGGCCGTGTTCATGCTCGTCATCGGCACGATGTGGGGGAGGAGCGTCCTGGGGGCGATCCCCCGGCTCAACAGGGGGACCCGCGGGGAGGGACCGGCGGCGGGCGGGCGGCAGAAGCTGTGGTCCCAGCTGGTGGTGGTGGCGGCCGGCACGGTGGCGCTGCTGCTGACCTACACCGCCCCCCACACCCTCGTCCGGCTGTCGCTGATCTCGTACGAGGGCATGGCGCAGCTCGTGCCGATGGTGCTGCTGGGGCTGGTGTGGCGGCGACTGACGCTGTACGCCGCGGTGAGCGGCCTGGTGGCGGGCTTCGCTCTGGTCTGTGTCCTGGTCTTCGGGGGACACGACCCGGTGTGGGGGATGAACGCCGGGATCGTCGGGCTCGCCGTGAACACGGCGGTGGCGCTGGCGGTCACCTGGCTGGGGCCGCGCGAGCGCGACGAGCGGCCGGACGCCGAGGTGCTGGCGCTGGACGAGGAGTTCCCCCGAGGCGGTGGCCCGGCGCGGGAGGCTCCGGTCAGCTCGCCGGCGTCGTGATCTTCTTGCCGTCCTTGGAGACCGCGAACCACAGGCCCATCTTGCCCTGGCCGGTGATGTCACCGGGCTGCTTGTCGCCGGTGAACCAGTAGACCGGCCAGCAGTCCACGGCCAGCTGCTTGATGCCGTCGGGGCGGGTGACGGTGGAGATCAGCTTGGGGGCGATACCGGTGAGCTTGGAGCGGTCGGCGGGCTTGGCCGGCTTCCAGGTGTCCAGGCAGGCGTCGTTGCAGGCGAACTTCATCGGCCAGGCGCTGTCCTTGTTGAAGCGGTAGAGGGTCCGGCCCTTGCCGTCGACGAGGATCTCGCCCAGCTCGGGCTGGTTGAGGACCGAGACGTCGGCGGGCGGCTGGACGCCGGCCTTCTTGCCGTCGGCGGCCAGCGCGTTCCAGGTGCCGCCGACGCCGTGGCCCTTGGTGTCGCCGGCCTTGGTGTCCTTGGCGTAGCGGTAGGCGGGCCAGCCGCCGATGGTCAGCTGCTTGACGCCGTCGGCGCGGGTGACCGAGCCCAGGGCGCTCTTGGCGATGCCGGCGGGGGCCGTGGCGCCGTCGGCGGGGACCGGCGGCCAGGTGGTGGCGCAGGAGCCCGAGCAGTTGGACTTGGCGGGATCGGGGGTGTCCTTGTCGAAGCGGTAGAGCGTCATGCCCTTGGCGTCGGTGACGACCGGGCCGAGCTTGGCGTCCTGGTGCAGGGCCAGCGCCCCGGCGCTCGGCCCGGCCTTGGTCTCCTTGCCGCTGTCGCCGCCGGCCTGGCCGCCGTACCCGTCGCCGCCCTGGCCGGAGCCGGAGGAGCCGTAGCCGTAGTCGCTGGTGCCCTGGCCGGCCGGCTGGACGGTGTCGGTGGTGGGCGTGCCGGAGCTCTGGTTGCCGCTGCTGCCGCAGGCGGCGGTGAGCGCCAGGGTGGCGGCCGCGGCGGCCGCGAGTCCCGCACGACGTCGAGTGATCATGGTGTCTCCTCTGCAGTGGCTGATGGTGTCGATTGCTGGGCGGGTCGCCGTCGCCTGTTCGCCGGCGGGTGCCGTCGCCCGGGGAGTACGCGCCGCGGGGTGCCCGGTGTTCAACCGGCGCCGGGTTTTTTGCCGGTCGGCCGAAAACCCTTGCGGGAACGGTCAGTTGCCGCCCTGCACCCGCAGCGCCAGCGCCGGGCAGCGGCGCACCGCCAGCTGCGCGCGGCGCCGCATCCGGGCCGGCAGCGGCATGCTGGCCCGCTCCGGGTAGCCGTCCGGGCCGAGCTTGACGACACCGGGCACCACATCGGCGCACAGGCCGTGGCCGCGGCACAGCGTCCAGTCGACCAGCAGCCGCTCCTGCGGCGGGGCGGTCGACTTCGCCGGCGCGGGCGTGGTGGACGGTGGCGGCTGGTGCCCGGTGACCGGCAGCGCCCCGGTCACCGGGCGGCCGCACCCGAACCCTCGCGCATGCCGCTCGAACTCCTCGGGGAAGGCGGCGAGAGCCGAGGCGACGAAGCGCGCGGTACCGTCCGGGTGGCTGCAGGCGCCGCGCTTCTCCACGGCCCGCATCCGGGCCCGCACGGCGTCCAGGGCGGCATCGCCGCCGCCCCGTACGGCGCGGGCGAGTTCGTCGGCGAGCGCGGGCAGGCCCAGCACGCAGGGGCCGCACTGGCCGGCCGACTCGGCGGCCATCCACTGCGCGACCCGTACGGTCTCGCCCGCCGGGCAGGTGTCGTAGGGGATCGGCAGCACCGCACCGGCGCCGAGCACCGCGCCGTAAGCGGTCAGCGCCTCCCGGGAGAGGGTCGCGGTACGGGCGTCCTCGGGGGAGATGAAGGTGCCGTGGTAGCCGCCGAGCAGGACGCCCAGCCCCGGGTCGGACCCGCACAGCGCGAGGACCCGGTTGAGCTGCACCCCGTAGGGGACCTCCACGACCATGCTGCCGCCGACCGTCAGCAGCAGCGTGCCGGGCTCCGTGGGCAGCCCCGCGTTGCGGTAGCCGAGCGCGCCGAGCCGGGCGGCCACGGCGAGTTGGGCGTAGGTCTCGGTGTTCGACAGCAGGGTCGGCACACCGTTCAGGCCGCGTTCGCTGGAGCGGACCTTGCGGCCCGAGGGCAGTCCGGGACCGCCGCCCAGCCCGTTGGTCATCGCGGTGCCCTCGCCCGTGACGAACCGTTCGGTGAGCAGGGTGACCCTTAAGGCCGGCCGGACCGGGCCGCGTTCGCCGATCGCCCGCCGCACCGACCGCTCGACGTCCTCGCGGGTCACCCCGATGGCGACCTCCTGCGCGCCCAGCGCCTCGGCGGCCAGCAGGGCGCCGTCGATCACCAGATGGGGTGCGTGCAGCAGCAGCGCGGTGTCCTTGAGGCAACTGGGCTCGCCCTCGCTGCCGTTGACGACCACGGCGCCCTTGCCGTCGGCGCGCCGCATCCCGTCCATCACGGCGGTCAGCTTGCGGGCGAAGGGGAAGCCCGCGCCGCCGCGGCCGCGCAGGTCGGTGTCCTCCGCCAGCGCCACCAGCTCCTGGGAGGAGAGCTGGGGGAGGCTGCCGTGCCGGGCCAGATGCGCCACCCGGTCCATGCGCGGCGTCTCGTCGAGCCCGGCCAGCAGCCGCGGCGGGCCGAAGGACGCCAGCGTCGGCACGGGTTCGGGTCCGGTCAGCGCCGGCAGTAGTTGGGTGGGGGCGGGGGCGGTCATGAAAGTTCTCCTGAGTTCCTGCGGGAATCACGCAGCCGCAGCGCCAGTCGTACGGCGACCGCGGCCAGGCATACGGCGTATCCGGCGACGGCCCAGCCGGCCGCCGCACGGCCCGACTTCAGGCCGTGCACCAGGGCCAGGCCCCAGGCGAGATACGCGCTCATGTGCAGCGCCCGCCACCAGCGGGACGCGGTGATGCCGGTGAACGCGCCGCGTACCGCGCCGGTCACCGCGACGGCGACGAACACATACGCGGCGAGCGTGCCCATGCCGATGAGCACCGGCCGGGCTCCGTCGGTGAACGGCACCGCGACGGAGGCCGTGCCGACGTGCCCCTCGGCGACCTTCACCCAGATGTGCAGGCCCAGGAAGCCGAGTCCGGCCACGCCCGTGCCGCGGTGCACGGCCTGGGCGAGCAGCCGGTGGCCGGAGTGCAGCACCATCCGGTCGGTGGCGGCCAGTCCCCACAGCACGGTGACGGACAGCGAGACCAGGGCGAGCACCCCGGCGCCGAAGTCCAGGAACTGCATCAGGGTGTCCATCGCGCCGGAGTGCAGGGTGACGGCGATGAAGAGCAGCAGCGCGGCCGGAAGTGCGGGGCGCAGCACGGTGGTTGAGGCGAAGCCGCCGGACGAACGGCCCGGCGGCCCGGGTTCCTTCGGCGGGCGCCGGGGGCGGGGCGCGGTCGGCGAGGGCCGGGCCCGGTGTGCCGCGCGACGGCCCTGGCGGCTCTGGCGGCTCTGCAAACGCGGTGCGGACATCGGACCTCCCGGTGTCGGAGCACGGGTGCGGGATGCGAATTTCGTTGAAATTTCCCTGCGGTGGTATTTGCCCGACGGCTTTTGTACGGGTGACCCCCGGTAACACTAAACATTCCGTAACCGGGTGGATACGCAGGGCGTTATCTTGCCGTGATCCGGCTGTGATCCGGATGCGGAAAAGCATCTCCGAGCCCGTTCAGGCTTTCGTAAGGTTTATCGCGCTGTGACAAATTCCTGCACCGGCGTCGCGGGCGCACGGCGTCACTCCGGATGATGCCGAGTCAGGCGCACGGGGGCGCCCACCCTCTGAACTGAACAAGCCGCATCCCCGCCAGGATCGAGGTAGCGATGTGTGATCTGCTGGACCGCATCTGGTCGCGTCCCCGAGGCGAGTGGACCCGGGTGGTCAGAAATGAACTCCCGGACCTCGCCGAGAAGGTGGTCGCGGAGTTGCAACGCGGATTTCCCGCATTGGCCGCACTTCTCGGTGATACCCCCATAGAAGAGGCCGAATGGGCCCTGGAACAGGCCCTGCTGACAGTACTGGGTTACCAGAAAGAGTCGGAAAGTAAACGTCCGGCGGTATCGTCCGTCGTCACCCCGATGCCCGTCGCGCGGGCCCGCCAGGACCTCTTCGACGTCCTCGCCGGTCAACGCGAGGTGCCGGACGACGGATTGCACGAACTCGCCCGGGCGGCCGGCTGGCCCGTCCCCGACACCCTCCAGGCCGTCGTCCTGGCCACCCCCGCCGAGGCGCCCCAACTCGCCGCCGCGCTGGGGCACGCCCTGATCGGCACCGTCGAGGGCTACACCTGCCTCTTCGTCCCGGACCCGGCCACCCAGACCAGGCCCCGACTGGAGGCGGCCCTCAAGGGCCGTGCCGCGGCGGTCGGCCACGTCGTCCCGGCCACCGACACCGCCTCCTCCCTCCGCTGGGCCCGGTATCTGCTCACCCTGGCCCCCGGCCGGGTCGGCCCGGACACCCGCCCCGCCTTCGTGGACGACCACCTCTCGGCACTGCTGCTCCTGCAGGACGAGTCCCTGGCCGACGCCCTCACCTCCCGCTGGCTCGGCCCCCTGGAGGAGTTGACCCCACGTCAGAGCGAACGCCTCGAAGTCACCCTGCTGGCCTGGCTGGAGGGCGGTGGTGCGCCCGAAGCCGCCAAGCTCCTGCACGTCCACCCGCAGACGGTCCGCTACCGCCTGCGCCAGATCGAGAAGCTCTTCGGCCCGGTCCTGCGCGACCCCCGTACCCGCTTCGAACTCGAAATGGCCCTCCGCAGCCGCCGGCTCATGGCCCATGTCCGCTCCTACCGGGCCCGCGCCGGCCGCCGGGCCCGCGCCGTCGCCTCCTCCATCCGACCGCTGGGCGTGGCCCGGGAGGCCCGGGTCAACGGCCTATGACCCGGCGGGGTCCTTCGCCCCGCACACGCTGACGTGACGCCGGCCACCCCTCGGCGTGACGCCACTTCGGCCCCGCGCCCCGCGCACCCGCGACCGGGACCGGTCGGGCGGCAACCTTTCCCCCTCGCCCGGTGTCTGATGTTCGTCAACCGACCCGTGCCCCCGGGACATCCCCCGGCGCACGGGCGGTCGCACGGAGACATCGGAGAGATTTCATGCGCATACGCCCCGCAGCCTGCGCGGCGCTTCTGGTGGCGGCCTTCGTCCCCGTCCTCGTGGCACCCCCCGCGAGCGCGGCCGCCGCCAAGTACGCGGACGACTTCAACGGCGACGGCTACCGCGACTACGCCACCTACTCGCCCGGCCACAGCCCGGGCGGCGGCGTCCTGGTCACCTTCGGCACCGCCACCGGACCCGGCACCCGGACCCAGGTGATCGACCAGTCCAGCCCCGGTGTCCCCGGCGCCGACGAGGACGGCGACCTGTTCGGCGGCGTCATGGCCCCCGCCGACTTCAACGCCGACGGATACGCGGACCTGGCGGTCACGGCGTACGGCGAGGACGTCGACGGGCGCAGCGAGCAGGGCTCGGTCACCATCCTGTGGGGCGGTGCGGGCGGCCTCTCCGGCGGCACCTCGGTCCCCAACATGGGCGCCAAGAAGTCCGACGGCCACTTCGGCCGGGACCTGGCCGTCGGTGACTTCGACGGGGACGGCAAGAAGGACCTCGCCGCGATCAGCGCGGGCAAGACGTATGTCCACCGCGGTCCGATCACCCCGGCCGGCGCGGCCGGTCCGGTCACCACCCTCGACAGGACCTCGGCGAGCCTCGACGCCCGGTCCCTGGTCGCCGGGAACGTCAACGGCGACGGCAGGACCGACCTGGTCGTCGTCGGGCTCGCGAACGCTCCGGAGTTCGGTACCGACGCCTGGTTCGTCAAGGGCGGCGCCACGCTGACCCCGGGCAAGACCCTGCGCCTGGTCAACGGCTACGGGGACGGCGCCGAAGGGGCGGGAGTGATCGCCGACTTCAACAAGGACGGCTACGGGGACCTCGCGGTCGGCAGCATGATGTACGGCAACTACCAGGGCCGGGTCTCGCTCTGGTACGGCTCGGCCACCGGCCCCGCCGCCAGCGCCCGCATCACCCAGGCCACCGCCGGCGTCGCCGGCACCCCCGAGACCGGGGACAGCTTCGGCTCCTCCCTCTCGGCCGCCGACGTCGACGGCGACGGCTACCAGGACCTGGCGGTCGGCGTGTACGGGGAGCAGATCAGCGCGAAGACGACCGAGGGCGGGTTCCACGTCCTGCGCGGCGGCCCGAACGGCGTCACCGGCACCGGCTCCCAGTGGTTCGCCCGCAACACCCCCGGCGTACCGGGCTCGGTGGCGTGGAACGACTGCTTCGGGGCCACGGTCCGGCTGCGCGACACCGATCGCGACGGCCATGCCGACCTGTACGTCACCGGCATCGTCGACGGCTCGCTCCGCCTGCCCGGCACGGCGTCCGGCGTCACCACGACCGGTGTCTCCGCAGCGGACACGGACGTCATCGAGGGCATGCTCCAGTAGCGGTGCCCGCTTCAGCCGACTCCCGGGCGGGCGCCGCCGCCCGCCCGGGACCGCGGTGCGTCGCGACGGAACAGGGCGGTCCACAGGAAGGGTTCGCCGAAGTGCGGGGAGCCGGCGGGCTCGTCGTGCATCCGGCGCAGTTCGAGCTCCGTCAGGTCGCGGAAGATCCGGCGCAGGTCCGCCGGGGTGTAGGCGAGGCCGCCCTGGAGGCCGGCGTTGCGGTAGAAGTCGCCGTCGGGGAGTTCGGAGCCCATCGCGCCGGCCGCGAAGCAGGCCAGGGCGAGGTGGCCGCCGGGGGCGAGGACCTGGTCGAGCAGGGCGAGGTAGCTGATCCGGCGGTGCGGCGGGAGATGGTGGAAGCAGCCGGAGTCGTAGATCAGGTCGTAGGGTCCGCCGAGCGCGGTGCCGGCGAGGGCGAACGCGTCGCCGCAGTGGAAGGCGACCTCGGCGCCCGCCTCCTGGGCGCGGTCCTTCGCCCAGGCGATGGCCTGGGGGGAGAGGTCGACGGCGTCCACCTCGAAGCCGAGTGCGGCGAGGTGGAGCGCGTTGCGGCCGGGACCGCAGCCCAGATCGAGGGCCCGGCCCGGCGTGAGCAGACCGCGTTCGAGGTAGGAGACCAGGTTCTCGTCGGGCTTCGCGACGAAGAACGGCACCGGCTTGGAGCGGTCCGCGTAGAAGCCGTCCCACCAGGCGGCGCCGTCCGTCGTCCAGCGGTCGGCCTCCGGCGCGAACAGGCCGTCCAGAAGCCTGAGTACGTCGTCCACCGTGCGGATGTGGCGGTCCATCCCGTTCCCTTCGCTTGCGGTTTCAGGTGCGCGGAGCGGCGGTCTGCCGGCAGACCGCGCAGCGGTCCGTGCCGTCCCAGTCCGCCCAGCCGAACTCCGCGGGGGACAGCGGCCGTCCTTCGAGTTCCCGTCGTACGGCCACCCGGTAGGCCCAGACCGCGCCGATATAGGGGTGGTAGGCGTCGTGGAAGGCCGGTGAGTCCTGCGCGGCTCCTTCGGCGACGGCCCGCCGCAGGGCGCGGAGCCGTTCGAACATCGTCTGGCCCGAGCCGGCGACGGCGGTGCTCGCGTCGAGGAAGAGGTTCTCGCGCACCTCGTGGATCTTGGCGTCGTCCATCGCCGCCCGGGTGGCGGCCTCCAAGTCGACCTCGGCATCCGGGTCCTGTGCGATCTGCCGCAGCCGCGCATGGCACGCTCCGGCGGCGCGGATGAACTCGATGTACACCGCGCGTCGGCGTGCCCCCGCGCCGCGGTCGTCCTCGCGGCGGTGCCGCAGATAGTCGGCGAGTACGGTCCCGGATATGGCGATCGAGCCACCGCTGACCGTCGCCACCAACGTCCCCCAGTCCACGTCCGGAATCTACGCGCGGGCGGCCGCGAAGAACAGGAAGAACGGAAAGATCAGGCCGATGTGGCGATCGCCGCACGGTGCGGGAATCAGAAGCCGGGCCAGTGCGGATCGTCCCAGCGGTCGGACTCGGTGAGGCCGAGCAGCCGTATCCGGTGCAGCAGGTCCTCGGGGGCGCCGTGGGAGCGCAGCCGGGCGGGGGCGTGGCGCAGGAGCCAGGCCGCGAGCTCGGTGCGGGTGGCTTCCTTGTCGTGCCAGGTGTCCCAGGGCAGCTCGTCGCGCAGCAGCTCGGACTCCCACTGGTCCACGGCCTGGGCCAGATGCCGGTCGGCCGTGGGGCGGGGGTGGGTCTCCCAGGTGCGGAGCCAGGGGGTCAGGGTGCCGGACGCCTCGGCGGTCAGCGTCAGGACCTGGTACGCGGGCACGGCGGGGTCGGGGTCGGTGAGGGTGTGCTCCCACCAGGCGTCGAGGAACTCCCGTACGGCCGCGGCCTGTTCGGCGGGCCACTGCTGCCAGCCGGCGCGGTGGAAGGTGAGGCCGGCCTCCTCCATGCCGAAGAGGGGCTCGATGCGGCCGGCGGCCAGGGCGGTGGCGAACTGGGGCAGGATGCGGCGCAGCACCGACGCCTTGTAGGTCCAGTCGGTGGCCTGCCAGGTGCGCTGCAGCAGGTCGGGGTAGAGCTCCGCGTCCGGCACCTTCAGCAGGGCGAGGTCTTCCGCGCTGCCCCAGTGGCACTCGCAGTTGCTCTCGTCGGGGTGGGCGGTCATACCGCGGAAGACGGCGCCGAGGCGGTCCAGCGCGGCGGACAGCCGCAGTCGTGCGTCACCGGCGGTGCGGTCGGGGTGCGTCATGGCGTACGCCTTCGGGGACTCCGGGTGCGTGGGCCGCCCGAAGGTTGCCACCTTACCGGGTTGCCGGGGGACGCCGCCGGGGCGGTGGTGTTGACCTGGACATGGCGCACAATCGGCCCGCATGAGAGCGATCGCAGCGGTGGCCCTGGGTGCCGTGGCCGTGCGCACCCTGTCGTCCCGCGGTGCTGGTGGAAGGGCCCCGAGCGCCGGCGCCGGCTGCCCCTCGGGGGCCGCCGACTCCCGGAAGCGGGCCGAGGCCGAGGCCGTGTCCACCCTCGGCACCGGCAAGTACCACACCACCCGCACCCTCCTGGTCTCCCGGTTCGAGGCGACGAAGGACGGCGCCCGGATGCGCGCCGTGCAGCGCATCGCGTACCGCGACAAGCACCTTCCGGGCGCGGCCGACAGAACCCGGTTCGGCGCCACCCTCCAGCTCCTGGACGGCGAGCGGGACGGCTGCGCGGACCTGCTGACCGGCTCCGCGTTCAGCGGTCCGGGCTACCGGCGCGGCGGCTTCTGGGTGCTGCGCGGCCGGACCGCGCACCGACGGCATCCGCCACTACGGGCTGCGGGAGCTGGGCCTGCTGAGGAAGTGAGGGCCCGCCGCGCGCCCATTACGGCCGGCGGCCAAGCGAGGGGGCCGGTCCGCCGTGCGGCGGACCGGCCCCTGCTGCCCGCGTGCGTCAGCGGCACTCACGCCCGCTGTTGATGCAGTTGACCGCCTTGTTCATCAGGTCGTCCGGCATCACGTTGATGAAGTCGCCGTGGTCGGTGACCGGTTTGTGGAGCTGTTCGGGGAAGCTGTCGACGGCGAAGCTGTTGCCCTGCGGGACGTCGTAGGTGATGCGCTGGACGAGCTGCGGGACGGGCGTGAAGCCGTTCGGGCAGTTGCCGTTCTGGTCCGAGAAGGCCATGTGGTCGCGGTGGTTGGCGCTGTCGATGTCGCGGCCGTTCCAGCAGTTCTGGAAGGCGAAGGTGCGCACGACCTGGGAGCCTTGGGGGCAGAGCGGGTATTTGTCCTTGAGCTGGCGGTCCTCGAAGCCGGTGCAGCTCCAGGAGGCGTTGGCGTTCTTCGTGCCGTTGGTGAACGCCTTGGCGTCACCGGTGATGATCTTCAAGAAGCGCGGCATCGCCCGGACCTGTCCGCTCTGGCTGCCGCGGAAGGTGAGGTCGACCGAGGCCGGGGTCAGCACCGAGCCGTTGTTGCCGTCGTGGCCGGCGCCCGGCTTCTGCTCCGAGGTGCCGTCCAGCTTGCGCAGCACCGGCCAGTAGTGGGTGGACTGGTCGCCGTTCTGGCAGGTGGTGTCGGAGTCGGCGAGCTTGCGGTCGTTGGCGAAGGCGTCGGTGGCCTTGTTGCCGACGTAGTCGTGGGTGTGGTGGGCGCCGTTGCTGACGCCGGGCGTGACGATGACGTTGTCGGAGTTGAAGTGCCCGTCCTCGTTGCGGCCGCACTCGGTGGTGAAGGTGCCGGTCGAGGCGTTGTTCCCCTGGGGAGCGGCGAAGGGCGGGTCGCCCGCGTTGGGCTGGACGGTGGTGATGTCGACGAAGTCGTCGGGGGAGGGGCCGCCCACCTGCCCCGGCTGCTGCTGCCCGCCGTCCTGTCCCTGGACCTGCCCCGGCTGCTGGCCCTGGTCGGGGTCCTGCGGCTGGCTCTGGTTCGGGTCCTGCTGGCTCTGGTCGGGGTACTGCTGCTGGTTCTGGCTCCAGCCGTCGTTGGTGGACTTGGCGGCGGCCTGGCCGTCCTCGCCGGTGGGCTTGGTCGTACAGCCGCTCATCTTCAGCAGGTAGTCCGGCCGCGCGGCGTCCTTGGCGATCGCCGTCACCATCGTGCCGATCGTCCGGGACCGCTGCTTCTTGAGCCGGGCGAGGATCTCGTCGCCCGCGCCCTCGGTCATCTTGTGGTACGCGTCGGATACCTGGCGGTCGAGCGAGGCCAGCCCCTTGGAGACCTGGAGCTGGGCGCTGCGCGGCACCTTCCGCAGCTTCTGGCCCACGTCGGGGCAGGAGACGGTGGTGGCGGTCACCATGTGCGGATGGCCGGCCGCCGCGTCGGGCGCGTTGTTGCCGGCCAGCGCCGTGGTGGCGACCACGGCCAGGCCACCGCCGCCCAGCAGGAGCGCGGCCGCGGCGACCAGCATTCTGTTCGTCAAACGCGAGCGTTTATGGGACTGGGCCTGCTGCCGTTGCCTCATGAGATCACTTCGCTTCGTCCGGGGAGATGAGGGGGGTGAGGGGATGAGAGGGGAGGGGAGGGGCGCCGCCGCCCGGGGCCGTGCGGGGCTCAGCTGCTGTGCAGCGTGTGGAAGTCGACCCGTCCGGTCTTCTCCAGGACCGTGATGTGGTCCAGCACGACGGTGTTGGCCCGGTTCGCCAGGGCGCGCACCATGGAGTTCTGGGTCTGGTCGCGGACCATCGCCACCAGGCCGAAGACCTTGCCGTGCGCCCGGCGCAGCAGCTCCGCGAAGACCGGCGGGAAGTCGTCGCCCTGGGCGGCGCTCATCTGCGCGAGCCAGCCCTGCTGCTGGGGCGTGGGCTGATTGGCCAGCTGGATGCCCAGCGCCCGCCCGGCCTCGATCGACCGCCGGTCCAACTCGGTGTGCCCGGCGACGAGATGGTCGCCCGCGGTGCGCACCGCGGCGGTCGTGCCGCGCTCCTGCGCCTGCCGTCCCGCGGGCAGCTCCCACAGCCCGGCCAGTCTGACCTTGCGCACGAAGTCGCGGTCCATCGCGGTCAGCGGACCGTAGCGGGTGTTCACCGTCCCGCCGCCGTCGTCGTCGTACGCGACGGTGTTGGTCGCCGCGGACGCGGTCTCACCGAAGAGCTGCACGGGCAGCAGCACTGCCGCGAGCGTGGCCACGAGCGCGGCGACGACCAGTCCGGTGGCGATGGTCCGCCCGGATGCTGCGGAGTTGCTGAGGATCGACCGCACACGGCCTCCCGGTTCGTCCCTACTGGAATGCCACCGGACGCTAGGGGGCGGACCGGGCCTTGCGGCCGGGGTTCTCACCCCTGGACAAATAACGGCCGGGCCCGCCGCGACACTGCTACGGTGCCGCGTGCGGGCCCGGCCCCGTCCGCGGGGGTGGCCGCCCCCTGCGCTCAGCGCGCGTACAGGCCTGCCGCCGTCCACCGGCGACGCTCGCTGCGGGTGTCGGGTGCCTCGCGCTCCCCGCGCGCGTACAGGGCGTCGATCTCCGCGGCGTAGGCCCGTACGATCGCCGCCCTGCGCAGCTTCATCGACGGCGTCATCAGCCCGGACTCCTGGCTGAACTCGCCCGGCAGCACCCGGAACGCCCGGATCGACTCGGCCCTGGACACCGAGGCGTTGGCCCGGGCCACCGCCCGCCGCACCTCCGCCTCCAGCTGCTCCCGCGGCGACGGCCCCGAGCCGCTGTCGCCGTGCCCGTCGGTGTCGCCCCGCAGCCGCCGCCAGTGCGCGAGCGCCTCCGGATCCAGGGTGATCAGCGCGGTCACATACGGCCGGTTGTCGCCGACCACCACCGACTGCGAGATCAGCGGATGGGCGCACAACCGCTGCTCCAGGCCCTGCGGGGCGACGCTCTTGCCGTTGCTGGTGATGATGATGTCCTTCTTGCGCCCGGTGATGACCAGGTAGCCCTCCTCGTCCAGATGCCCGAGGTCGCCGGTCGGCAGCCAGCCGTCGTACAGCCCGCTGCCCGGCGTGCCGCCACCGCCGTTCCCGGCATCGAGGTAGCCGGCGAACACCACCGCGCCGCGCACCCACACCTCGCCGTCCAGCGCCAGATGCACCGCGCTGCCCGGCAGCGGCAGGCCCACCGTCCCGAACCGCACCTTCCCGGGCGGCTGTACGGTGATCGCGCCGCTGGTCTCCGTCAGGCCGTAGCCGTCGTAGACGGTGATCCCGATGCCGGCGAAGAGCAGCCCCAGCTCCTTCAGCAGCGGTGAGCCGCCGGAGACGGCCGTGGCCACCCGGCCGCCCAGCAGCTCCCGGATGCGGGAGTACACCAGCCGGTCGTAGAGCGCGTGCCGGGCCCGCAGGACCGGGTCGGGCCCGCGCCCGGTGCCCTGCGCCTCGGCCGCCAGCGCCTCGGCGTAGCGCACCGCCACCGTCATCGCCGCGTCGAACGTCCGCCGCCGGCCCGCCTGTTCCGCGGCCCGCCCGGCGTGCGCGCAGATCTTCTCGAAGACGTACGGGACCGCGAACAGGAACGTCGGACGGAACGACGCCAGGGCCGGCAGCAGTTCGTCCGAGGACGCGTCGGGCTGGTGGGCGAGCTGCACCCCGCCGCGCAGACACGCCACCTGCACCATCAGCCCGTAGACGCCCGCGAAGGGCAGAAAGGCCAGCAGCGAGGGGCGTTCGCCGGGCCGGGCCAGCAGCCCGCCCCAGCCCGCGTAGAGGGTGTCGCACTGGGCGGCGAGATTGGCGTGCGTGATCACACAGCCGCGCGGCTGCCCGCTGGTGCCCGAGGTGTGCACGATCGCGGCGGTGCTGCGCGGGGTGACCGCGTGCCGCAGCCGGTGCACGTCCGCCTCGGGCAGCCGGGTGCCCTCCTCCGCCAGCCGCGCCACGCAGTCCAGGTCCAGCTGCCACAGCCGGCGCAGCCGGGAGCGGTCGTCGCAGGCCTCCGCCACGGTCATGGCGTGGGCCTCGTGCTCGACGACGATCGCGGTCACCGCCGCCCCGTTGAGGATGCAGCGCAGCTGCTCGGCCGACGCGGTCGGGTAGACCGGGACCAGCTGGGCGCCGATCGCCCACAGCGCATAGCTGAACAGCGTCCACTCGTAGCGGGTACGGGACATCAGCGCGACCCGGGCGCCGGGCCGGACGCCCTCCGCCAGCAGCCCCCTGGCCAGCGCCATGACCTCGTCGCGGAACGTCTTCGCCGACACCTCCTGCCAGCCGCCCGGCCCGCGGTCGTCGCGGCGGGCGAGCTGGACGAAGTCCGGCTGGTGGGCGGCGGTGTCGAAGACGGAGTCGGCCAGACCGCCGGTCCGCAGTGGAGCCGCCAGGGCCGGAACGCTGATGTCGCGCACAGCACCTCCTAGGTGTTCCCCCTTGATTCCCCCCTGGTCCACTGCCGTCCCCACGGCAGGGAGGGCAAGTTACCGGCCGGTCCGCCCGCTGCCCAGATCTCCGGTTACTCTTGAGCGGAAGACGACAAGTCTTGACGGCCGGCCAGACGCGGGGAGGGGAGCGGATGTATCGCATCGTCGACGCCTGGCGCCTGTACACCTGCTCGCTCTTCTTCTTCCTGGCCGGGGTCCTGCTCGCGCAGAGCGGGCTGGCGACGGCCCTGACCGCCGCCGCGACCACCGCCGCGGTGCTGCTGCTGTGCAGCGCCTTCCTGATCGCGGCGGGTGCGCCGCCCCTTCCACCGGGCCGGATCCGTACGGCGATCCGCGACCGCGAGCGACGTACGGCGTTCCTGCCGCAGCGCGATCCCGACGCGGCCGGGCGCCCGCGGCCGAGGGCACCGGGCCGCGCCCTCCCGACGACCGCGTAGACGCACGTCCGGACCGCGCTGCTCTTTTCCCTTACGGCGCTGCTCTTTCTTCTTTGCCTTCTCTTCCTTCCGGACCGTTATCCGCGTCCGCGTGGCTCGTCACGCCGAATCCACATCCCGGTACGACGAGACCCGTGGAGGGCTCACCCATGTCCGTTTTCGGCTTCCTCGGCGATGCGCTTGCGCGCGGCGCCCAAGCGATCGAACCGCTCTTCGGCACCGCGGCCACGGCCGTGGCCATCGTCCTGTTCACCCTGGCCGTACGCGCCGCGCTGCATCCGCTCGCCCGTGCCGCGGTCCGCGGCGAGAAGGCCCGGGCCGCGCTCGCCCCGCAGCTCGCCGCGCTGCAGCGCAAGCACAAGGGCGACCCGGAGCGGCTGCAGAATGCGATGGCCGACCTGTACGCCAAGACCGGCTCCTCGCCCCTGGCCGGCTGCCTGCCGACCCTGCTCCAGCTGCCCGTCTTCTTCGTGATGTACCACCTCTTCTCCACGGGGGGCGGTGGGCTGCTCGACCACACGCTGCTGGGCGCGCCGCTCGGCGGCCACTGGAGCCAGGCGCTCGCCGACGGCGGCCCCTTCGGTCCGCACGGCCTGGTCTACCTCGCACTGTTCGCGCTGATCGCGGCGGTCGCCACCTGGAACTACCGGCGCGCACGGGCCGCGGCGGCCGCGGCCCCGGCGCCGGCCGCGGGCTCGGCCGCGGTCCCGGGGATGGCCGCGATGGGCAAGGTGCTGCCGCTGCTGTCCTTCGGCACGCTGATCACGGTCGCCGTGCTGCCGCTGGCCGCCGGGCTGTACATGGTGACGACGACGACCTGGACGGCGTGCGAGCGGGCACTGCTCCAGCGGGACCGGCAGGGCGAGCGGGACCGGCAGGGCGAGCGGACGAAGCGGGGCGGGGCGGCGGGCCGCGAGGCGCGGTCGGCCAAGGAGCGCGGCATCGTTACTACCCCTCAGTAACGGTCCAGTCCGTGAACGGGGTCTTGCAGACTGGACCACCTTCTTGGAGGATCAGCCAAATCGCTCGATGGCCGTCCCCCATCGGCCGGCCCGGAAGGACCCTTCCAGGGCCGACCCTTCGACCACGGGAGTTGAACCGATGAAGCTGCTGCGTGTCGGACCGGTGGGGGCGGAACGCCCGGCGCTGCTCGACGAGGCGGGGGTCCTGCGGGACCTCTCGGGCCTGGTATCGGACATCGACGGGGCGCTGCTCGCCGACGACGGGGCGCTGGCGCGGCTGCGCGGCGCCGCCGCGTCCGGCGAGCTGCCCCGGCTCGACGCCGCCGGGCTGCGCACCGGTCCGCCGGTGGCCCGGATCGGCAAGATCGTGTGTATCGGGCTGAACTACCACGACCACGCCCGGGAGACGGGGGCGGCGCCCCCCGAGGAGCCGATCCTCTTCATGAAGGCCCCGGACACCGTCGTCGGCCCCGACGACACGGTGCTGGTGCCGCGCGGCAGCGTGAAGACCGACTGGGAGGTGGAGCTGGCGGTCGTCATCGGCCGGACCGCCCGCTACCTGGAGAGCGACGAGCAGGCGCTGGCGGCCGTGGCCGGCTATACGGTGGCGCACGACGTCTCCGAGCGCGCCTTCCAGATCGAGCGCGGCGGCCAGTGGGACAAGGGCAAGAACTGCGAGACGTTCAACCCGCTGGGCCCCTGGCTGGTGACCGCCGACGAGGTGCCCGACCCGCAGGCACTCGGGGTGCGGTTGTGGGTCAACGGCGAGCTGAAGCAGGACGGCACGACCGCCGACCAGATCTTCCCGGTCGCCGAAGTGGTCCGCTATGTCAGCCAGTTCATGACGCTGCACCCGGGCGATGTCATCAACACCGGTACACCCGCCGGCGTCGCCATGGGGCAGCCGGAGCCCAAGCCGTATCTGCGGGCCGGCGACGTCGTCGAGCTGGAGATCGACGGGCTGGGGCGCCAGCGGCAGGAGCTCAAGGACGCCTAGGCTCGCCGTCTTCGGCTGGCCCGCCGTGGCGGTTTCTCTGGGTTCGCCTGCGGCGGGCTGGGTCCGCTGCGCGGGGCTGTTCGGCTGCCGGTGACGGGCCGGAGGGGTAGGGGTGTGGGACTGCTGCGCTTTACGTCCCACACCCCTACCCCTCCGGCCCGCCCCCTCCCGTTGTGGGTGGGAGAAGACCGTGGGGGTGTACGTCAGCCCTCGTGTGCAGGTAGTCGAGT
>NZ_JBWKCJ010000056.1:0-19131 GCF_056436545.1 Streptomyces sp. NPDC043738
CCCCCCCCCCCCCCCCCCCCCCCCCCCCCCCCCCCCCCCCCCCCCCCCCCCCCTCACCCCCCCCCCCCCCCCCCCCCCCCCCCCCCCCCCGGGGCTCGGTACGTACGAACAGGGGTGTCAGGCCGCGACGACATCCACGACGTCGGCCGGCGACTTGATGGTCACGCGATCCTCCGGCACACCGGCCAGGGACGTGACGGACACCGAATTGAGCTTCGGCCGCACCGGTGCCGGCACCGGGTCGCTCGCGGCCGCGGACGCTGCCAGCTCGGCGAGCGCGAGCTCGTCGCTGACCTCCCGCATGAGCTCGGACATGCGCACGTCCAGTGCGTCACAGATCGCCGAGAGCAGCTCGGAGGACGCCTCCTTCTGCCCCCTCTCGACCTCGGACAAATAACCGAGCGATACCCGGGCGGAGGACGAGACCTCGCGCAGGGTTCGGCCCTGGCGCTGACGCTGACGGCGCAGCACGTCACCCAGCAGGCGACGAAGCAGAATCATCGCTGGCTCCCTCCTCGGACCTCGGATCCGGATCCTTCTCGCCCCACCGTACCGCCTCGGGCCGTACGCGTGCCGGGCGCAAGTACGTGTTCACTCAGGGCTGCAAACATCCATTCCCCCCGTGTTGTTCCGTATCCTGTGCCCGCGCATTTTCTGTCAGTTCGCTCAACAGCAGTGCGAGCACGGCGTCGATGGTGTCCTGGCGGATCCGATGGCGATCACCCGCCAGCGCCAGCCGGCGCACCGTCCCGGCACCGCCCGGGCCCCGGACCGCCACGAAGACGGTGCCCACCGGCTGCCCGTCCTGCGGGTCCGGCCCGGCCACGCCGGTCGTGGCGATGCCCCAGTCGGCACCCAGCACCCGGCGCACACCGTCCGCCATCTGCCCCGCGACCTCGGCGTCCACCGCCCCGCGCGCCGCCAGCAGGGCCCCGTCGACGCCCAGCACATCCCGCTTGACCTCGGTGGCGTACGCCGTGACCGAGCCGCGGACGGCCCGCGAGGCCCCGGGGACGGCGGTCAGCGCGCCCGCCACCAGGCCGCCGGTCAGCGACTCGGCCACCGCCAGGCTCTGCCCCCGCCCGGCGAGCAGCTCCAGCGCCCCGGCCGCGGCAGAACCCGGCCCGGTCACCGGCCCGTGTCCCTTGCCGCCCGCTCGGCCCGCTCACGGGCCAGCCCCGCCCGGCGCAGCATGACGGCCTGGCGGACGTAGTCGAGTCCGGTGGCGACGGTCAGCACGACGGCCACCGCCATCACCCACCAGCGGAAGGTCGCCAGTGGACCGGTCAGCACCAGGACGTACATACCGACCGCGGTCCCCTGTGCCAATGTCTTGATTTTGCCGCCACGACTGGCCGGAATGACCCCGTGCTTGATCACCCAGAACCGCATCAGCGTGATGCCCAGCTCACGGAAGAGGATCACACCGGTCACCCACCAGGGCAGGTCCCCCAGCACCGAGAGGCAGATCAGCGCGGCCCCCATGATCGCCTTGTCCGCGATCGGGTCGGCGATCTTGCCGAAGTCGGTGACCAGGTTGTACGTGCGGGCCAGATGCCCGTCGAAGACATCGGTGATCATGGCGATGGCGAACGCGGCCCAGGCGAAGGCGCGCCAGGCCCGATCCGTTCCGTCGTCGTGCATCAGGAGCATGACGAAAGCCGGCACCAGCACCAGCCGCAGCATCGTCAGGACGTTGGCGATGTTCCACAGCCCGGCCTGCCGGACGGCCGGCGCCGTGCGCGGCCCACCAGCTGCGGAAGCCGGGACTCCGGTCATCTGCCCGCCTCCTCGGTACACCCCGTGCCGTCCACCGACAGCACCTCGGCCACGAGGTCCACGCCCTCGCTCCCCACGACCTTTGCTTCGACCATACGACCGGGCAGCAGCTCCTGGCCGGTCGACAGCAGGGTGCTGCCATCGGTCTCCGGCGCCTGGTGCGCGGCCCGCCCGACGACGCCGTCCTCCTCGTCGATCCGGTCGACCAGCACCCGCACCGTCTCGCCGATCCGCTCCTCGGCGCGCTGCGCGGTCAGCTCCTCGGCCAGCCGCGACACCCGCGCCAGCCGCTCGGCGACCTCGTCCGGATCGACCTTGTCCTCGTACGAGGCGGCCTCGGTGCCGTCCTCGTCGGAGTAACCGAAGACGCCGATGGCATCGAGCCGGGCCTCGGTGATGAAGCGCTCCAGCTCCGCCAGGTCGCTCTCGCTCTCCCCGGGGAAGCCGACGATGAAGTTGGAGCGGGCACCGGCCTGCGGCGCCTTCGTACGGATCTGCGCCAGCAGGTCCAAGAAGCGGTCGGTGTCGCCGAAGCGCCGCATCGCCCGCAGCACACCGGGCGCGGAGTGCTGGAAGGACAGGTCGAAGTACGGCGCGACCTTGTCCGTGCCGGTCAGCACGTCGATCAGCCCGGGCCGCATCTCGGCCGGCTGCAGATAGCTGACCCGGATCCGCTCGATGCCGTCGACGGCCGCCAGCTCCGGCAGCAGCGTCTCCAGCAGCCGGATGTCGCCGAGATCCTTGCCGTAGGAGGTGTTGTTCTCGGAGACCAGCATGATCTCCTTGACGCCCTGCTCGGCCAGCCAGCGCGTCTCCCCGAGCACGTCGGAGGGCCGGCGGGAGATGAAGGAACCGCGGAAGGACGGGATGGCGCAGAACGTGCAGCGGCGGTCGCAGCCGGAGGCCAGCTTCACCGAGGCGACCGGATTGGAGTCCAGGCGGCGGCGCAGCGGCGCCCGCGGCCCGGACTTCGGGGCGACGCCCTCGGGCAGGTCCTCGGGGGCCGAGGCCAGCGCGTCTCCGTGGCCGGGCAGCGCCACCCCGTCGGCCTGCTGCCGCTCGGCCGGGCTGATCGGCAGCAGCTTGCGGCGGTCGCGCGGCGCGTGGGCCTCGACGTTTCCGCCGCTCAGGATCGTCTGCAGGCGGTCGGAGATGTCGGTGTAGTCGTCGAAGCCGAGCACTCCGTCGGCCTCGGGCAGCGCCTCGGCCAGCTCCTTGCCGTAGCGCTCGGCCATGCAGCCGACGGCCACCACGGCCTGGGTTCTGCCATGATCCTTCAGATCGTTGGCTTCCAGCAGGGCATCGACGGAGTCCTTCTTGGCGGCCTCGACGAAGCCGCAGGTGTTGACGACGGCGACATCGGCATCGGCGGCTTCCTCGACGAGTTCCCAGCCGTCCGCCGCCAGGCGGCCGGCGAGTTCCTCCGAGTCCACCTCGTTACGGGCGCAGCCAAGGGTGACAAGGGCGACGGTACGGCGTTCGGGCATGGGGCTCAGCCTACTTCGTCCCGGACGCACCCTTGGCGCGCAGGTCTCCGCCGCCGGCCCCGGGCGCCCCGGGCCGGGCGGCGGACGCCCTCGCGGCGGGCGCTCTCAGCCCGCCTGTGGGTCCCCCGGCGTGTAGCTGAGCCGCTCCACCGGGCCCTTCTCGCCGATCTCCTTGACTTCCTTGCCGTTGACGTACAGCTGTACGACCGGGGCGTTGCCGAGGACCAGGTCGATCCGCTTCTTGTCCGTGATCGTCTTGGACTCGCCCTGCTTGAGCAGGCTGTCCTCCAGCAACTTTCCGTTGGCGTCCTTGGCGGAGACCCAGCTCTGGCCGTCGCGGGCGGTGACCTTGATCGTGACCTTGTCCTTCGGCAGCCCGGCGACCGCGCTGTCGGAGGGCTCGGGCTTGAGGGGCGGCTTGATCGTCGAGGGGTGGCGGGTGGGTGCCGGCGCGGGCTTGGCATTGGCGTCGCCGGCCGCGATCGGGCCGTTGTCGCTCCGCTCGCCGCCGCTGAACAGCGTGAAGCCGACGAAGCCGACCACGGCGACGATCGCCGCGACCATGGCGGCCGTCCAGTTCGGCCGCCGCGGCTCGGAGCGGATCCGCTCGGCCTCGAAGATCGGGGCGGCGAGATCGGTCGGCGTGGGCCGTCCACCGTGCTCGGCGTCGAACTGGTCGATCAGCGGATGGGGGTCGAGGGAGACGGCGCGAGCGAGCGCTCTGATGTGTCCCCGGGCGTAGACGTCGCCGCCGCAGCGCGAGAAGTCGTCCTGCTCGATCGCCTGAACGATGGGGATGCGCACCCGCGTCGTCGTACTGACCTCTTCGACGGTCAGTCCCGCCGCGATACGGGCCTGCTGGAGGGCGCGACCGACGGAAGGCCGGTCGGATTCGGGGGAGTTGCCGATGGACACGGGGGCGCCTTTCGAGCGTGTAGCCACCTGCTGGAAGTTCAGTCTAGGGGTGGAGCGAAAGGGTCGGGCAAGCGGGAGGGCGGAGTTTGTACGCCATCGGAACGCCCGCGGCGGTGCCAAGGGGTTGATGACGAAGCATCGTTCCCTCGCCTCCCTCAACTTGACGTGTCGGCAGGAGAAACGGTTGCGTGCTTCTCTCGTACGAGTGACCCGGATGTGTGTGCTACTGGGTAGCCTCCCCCCGGATCACCGCCAGCACTCCGTCCAATTCATCCGGCTTCACCAGAACGTCGCGGGCCTTGGAGCCCTCGCTCGGCCCGACGATGTTCCGGGACTCCATCAGGTCCATCAGCCGGCCGGCCTTGGCGAACCCCACCCTCAGCTTGCGCTGGAGCATCGACGTCGACCCGAACTGGGTGGAAACCACCAGTTCAGCGGCTTGACACAGCAGATCGAGGTCATCGCCGATGTCCTCGTCGATCTCCTTCTTCTGCTTGCTGCCCACGGTGACGTCGTCGCGGAAGACCGGCGCCATCTGGTCCTTGCAGTGCTGGACGACGGCCGCGACCTCGGCCTCGGTCACAAACGCGCCCTGCATACGGACCGGCTTGTTCGCACCCATCGGCAGGAACAGCCCGTCACCCTTGCCGATCAGCTTCTCGGCGCCCGGCTGGTCGAGGATGACCCGGCTGTCGGCGAGCGAGGAGGTGGCGAACGCGAGCCGGGAGGGCACATTGGCCTTGATCAGGCCGGTGACGACGTCGACGGACGGCCGCTGGGTGGCGAGCACCAGATGGATACCGGCCGCCCGGGCGAGCTGGGTGATGCGGACGATCGAGTCCTCCACATCGCGCGGCGCGACCATCATCAGGTCGGCCAGCTCGTCGACGATCACCAGCAGATACGGGTACGGCGCCAGCTCCCGCTCACTGCCCTCGGGTGAGGTGACCTTGCCGCTGCGCACCGCCTCGTTGAAGTCGTCGATGTGCCGGAAGCCGTAGGCCGCGAGGTCGTCGTAGCGCAGATCCATCTCGCGCACCACCCACTGCAGCGCCTCGGCGGCCCGCTTGGGGTTGGTGATGATCGGCGTGATCAGATGCGGGATGCCCTCGTACGCGGTCAGCTCGACCCGCTTGGGGTCGACCAGCACCATCCGGACGTCCTCCGGCGTGGCACGGACCATGACCGAGGTGATCAGGCAGTTGATGCAGGACGACTTGCCGGAGCCGGTGGCACCCGCGACGAGCACATGCGGCATCTTGGTCATGTTGGCCATGACGTAGCCGCCCTCGACGTCCTTGCCGAGCGCCACCAGCATCGGATGGTCGTCGCCCGCGGCGTCGGCCAGCCGCAGCACATCGCCGAGGTTGACCATCTCGCGGTCGGTGTTGGGGATCTCGATGCCGACCGCGGACTTGCCCGGGATCGGGCTGATGATGCGGACGTCGGGGCTGGCGACGGCGTAGGCGATGTTCTTGGCCAGCGCGGTGATCTTCTCGACCTTGACCGCGGGGCCCAGCTCGACCTCGTAACGGGTGACCGTCGGGCCGCGGGTGAAGCCGGTGACCGCGGCGTCGACCTTGAACTCCTGGAAGACCGTGGTCAGCGCGGTCACTATGGCGTCGTTCGCGGCGCTGCGGGTCTTGCCGGGGCCGCCCCGCGAGAGCAGGTCCAGCGAGGGCAGCGAGTAGGTGATGTCGCCGGACAGCTGCAGCTGCTCGGCGCGCGCCGGCAGCTCGCCGGACGGCTCGGGCGGGGCCTTGGTGAAGTCCGGCACGGACGGGGTCCGCTCGGCCGCGGACGGCGCCGGCTCCGCCTCGCGGGCCGGCGGCACCGTGCCGCCCTCCACCGCGGTGTCCTCGCGGCCGTACTCCCCGTGCTCCCCGGAGATGCCGCTGCTGAGTCCGGCGACGAGCGGTGAGGGCTGGACTCCGTGCAGCACCGCGCCGTCCAGCGCCGCGGCGGCCGCTGCGGCGACGTCCACCGCGTCCATCGGCCGGTCCGGGGCGGACTGCGCGGAAGCCCGCCGCGGACGCCGCCGCTTGGCCAGCGCCGCTTCCTCTATGGCCTCCGGGTCGGTCGTGGCGGGCGTCGCGGCGGCGCTGCGCCGCGGCTTGCGGACGGGCCGCTCGCGCCACTCCTCCGCGTACTGATCGGCCTCGTCGAAGTCCGCCTCGGGCTCGGCGGGGTGCACCACGCCCAGCCGCACGCCGAGCGCCCGCAGCCGCTGCGGAATGGCGTTGACCGGCGTCGCGGTGACCACCAGCAGCCCGAAGAGGGTCAGCAGCGCCAGCAGCGCCACGGCCAGGGTCTGCCCGACCGTGAAGATCAGCGGCTTGGACGCCACCCATCCGACATAGCCGCCGGCGTCCTGTATGGCGGGCAGCCCGTCGTTGCGGCCCGGCGACCCGCACGCCATCGCCACCTGTCCCAGGACGCCGACGACCAGCGCGGACAGTCCGATGACGATCCGGCCGTTGGCCTCCGGCTTTTCGGGGTGCCGGATGAGGCGTACCGCGATGCCGCCCAGCAGTATCGGTACGACCAGGTCGAGCCGGCCGAACGCGCCGGTCACCAGCAGCTCGACGAGATCGCCGACCGGCCCGGAGAGGTTGGACCAGGTGCCGGCCGCGATGACCAGCGCCAGGCCGAGCAGCCCCAGCGCCAGGCCGTCCTTGCGGTGCGCCGGGTCGAGGTTCTTCGCGCCGCGGCCCATGCCCCGGAACACCGCCCCGATGGCGTGCGCGAGGCCCAGCCAGCAGGCGCGGGCGAGGCGGTAGACACCGCCGGTCGGTGACGGCGCGGGTTTCGGCGCGGCCTTCTTGGCCGGTGCCTTCTTCGCCGGGCTCTTCTTCGCCGCCGCCTTCTTGGCGGCCGGTTTCGCGGGCGCCTTCTTCGCGGCGGTCTTCTTGGCCGCGCCCCCGGGCCGTCCGGCGCGCTGCTTCGAGGGGCCCGCCGCGCTCTGGGTTCCCTTGCCGGACGTACGTGAGGCCATGGCGACGAGATTACAGGCGACCGCGGGCATGACACGAGCGCGCGGCGCTTCACCCATCCGTGTCGCGCGCCCGCCTCATGAAAGGCAGTCAGCTGAGGGGTGTCTCTTCGGTCTGCGTGGATCAGCCCGCGGCGTCCGGCGCCGTGCAGCTCGGCATCCGGGTTCCGTCCAATGAGCCGAGGCGGAGTGAAGCGGAGCGCACGGCGGAGTATCGCCCTCGGACCGGGTGTCCGTGGGTGATGCGACAACGCGGCGAGGTGCGGTGCCAGGCGTCGCAGGCCCACGGAGACCGAAGAGACACCCCCTAGCCCGCGGTACCCGACCCCGGCTCCAGGGCGTCCAGGGCTCTGCGCAGCCCGGTCAGCTTGCGCTCCAGATGGGCCGCGGTGGCCACCGCGGCGGCGTCCGCCGTCTCGTCCAGCTGTTTGGAGAGCGCCTCGGCCTGCTCCTCGACCGCGGCCAGCCGCGCGGAGAGCTCGGCGAGCAGCCCCGCGGACTCCCTCGCCTCGTCGGCGCTGGGCCGGCCGCCTTCCAGCTGCAGCCGCAGCAGGGACGCCTGCTCCCGCAGTTGGCAGTTCTTCATGTACAGCTCGACGAAGACCGAGACCTTGGCGCGCAGCACCCACGGGTCGAACGGCTTGGAGATGTAGTCCACCGCGCCGGCCGCATAGCCGCGGAAGGTGTGGTGCGGGCCGTGGTTGATGGCCGTGAGGAAGATGATGGGGATGTCACGGGTGCGCTCGCGCCGCTTGATGTGCGCGGCGGTCTCGAAACCGTCCATACCCGGCATCTGCACATCGAGCAGGATGACCGCAAAATCGTCCGTGAGCAGTGCTTTGAGCGCTTCCTCCCCGGACGATGCCCGCACCAGTGTCTGATCGAGCGCGGAGAGGATCGCCTCCAGCGCCAGCAGATTCTCCGGCCGGTCATCGACCCGGAGGATCTTGGCCTTCTGCACCATGGCCCGTCCTCCTCGCCCCGGCATGGAACCGGACGCCGCCCCAGGGGACGACTCCGTCACGCCGCCCGTCCTTGTGCCGGTCATGGTAGCTGCACCCCGCCTGTCGCCACACCCTGTCACCGCGATGTCACTGTGCACGTAGCAGAAACGCAGACAGAGACCAGAAGGTTCCCCGGATCCTGCGCTTCCACACGTCCACGGCGACACTCAGTCAGCACGCGGTGATCCTCTTTCGGCTCCCATACTGGACGCCCCGTCACTCCGCGCGCATCCATTGCTCCATGACCGACAGCAGATGATCGGTATCCACCGGCTTGGTCACGTAGTCGGACGCCCCGGAGTCGATGCTCTTCTCGCGGTCGCCCTTCATCGCCTTCGCGGTCAGCGCGATGATGGGCAGCCCGGCGAACTGCGGCATCCGGCGGATCGCGGCCGTGGTCGCGTACCCGTCCATCTCCGGCATCATGATGTCCATCAGCACCAGGACGATGTCGTCGTGCTGTTCGAGCACCTCGATGCCCTCCCGGCCGTTCTCGGCGTACAGCACCGACAGCCCGTGCTGCTCCAGGACACTGGTGAGCGCGAAGACGTTGCGGATGTCGTCGTCGACGATCAGCACCTTCTCGCCGTGGAAGCCGCCGTCGAAGGCCGGATCCACCAGATCCTGGCCGTTGCCGAGCCAGGGCTCCTCGGCGGGCTGCTGGGCGCTCGGCTGCGCCGGCGCCGGGAGCGGGGTGGGCGGCGCGGGCGGCGTCGCCGCGGACGTCTGCCGGCTGGGCAGCGCGAACCGGCGCTGGGCCCCCGAAACCGCCCGGCGGCGACGCCGGTTGAGGCTGCCGCCGGCACCCGCCTCGCGGTGCTGCGCCTCCTCGGCCTCCTGCAGCACCACCTCGGTCTCGCGCGCCTCCGCGTCCATCGCCAGCCCGCCGGCGACCAGCTGCGGATAGCCCTGCGGCGGCAGTCCGCCGGGGTTGTGCGGCAGGTACAGCGTGAAGGTGGAGCCGCGGTTGGGCTCACTGGCCGCGTGGATCTCGCCGCCCAGCAGCCGGGCGATCTCCCGGCTGATCGACAGGCCCAGGCCGGTGCCTCCGTACTTGCGGCTGGTCGTGCCGTCCGCCTGCTTGAACGCCTCGAAGATGACGCGCATCTTGCTGGACGCGATGCCGATGCCGGTGTCGGTCACCGAGAAGGCGATCATGTCGGCGTCCGGGTCGCGCAGCGAGCCGTGCTCCAGCAGCTGCTCGCGGATGGCCACCGGGACGTCCGCGCCGGCCGGCCGGATGACCAGTTCGACGGCGCCGGTGTCGGTGAACTTCACCGCGTTGGACAGCAGGTTGCGCAGCACCTGCAGCAGCCGCTGCTCGTCGGTGTGCAGCGTGGCGGGCAGCTCCGGCGAGACCCGTACGGAGAAGTCGAGCCCCTTCTCCGCGGTCAGCGGCCGGAACGTCGCCTCCACGTAGTCGACGAGCTGGACCAGCGCGATCCGCGTCGGGCTGACGTCCATCTTGCCGGCCTCGACCTTCGACAGGTCCAGGATGTCGTTGATCAGCTGGAGCAGGTCGCTGCCGGCGCCGTGGATCGTCTCGGCGAACTCGACCTGCTTCGGGGAGAGGTTCCCCTCGGCGTTGTCGGCCAGCAACTTGGCCAGAATCAGCAAGGAGTTCAGCGGCGTCCGCAGCTCGTGCGACATGTTCGCCAGGAACTCCGACTTGTAGCGCATCGAGACCGCGAGCTGCTCGGCGCGCTCCTCCAGTACCTGTCGCGCCTCCTCGATCTCGGTGTTCTTCACCTCGATGTCGCGGTTCTGCGCGCGCAGTTGCTCGGCCTTCTCCTCCAGTTCGGAGTTGGACAGCTCCAGCGCCCGCTGACGGCTCTCCAGCTCCGCGGAGCGCTCGCGCAGCTGCTCGGTCAGCTCCTGCGACTGCTTGAGCAGCACCTCGGTCTTGGTGTTGACCGAGATGGTGTTGACGCTGGTCGCGATCATCTCGGCGATCTGGCTGAGGAAGTCCTTCTGGATCTGGGTGAACGGGTGGAAGGACGCCAGCTCGATCACGCCGAGCACCTTGTCCTCGAAGAGCACCGGCAGCACGATCACGTTCGCCGGCGGCGCCTCGCCGAGCCCGGAGGCGATCTTGAGGTAGCCGGAGGGCACGTTCTCCACCAGGATCGTGCGCCCCTCCTCCGCCGCCGTGCCGATCAGCGTCTCGCCGGGCTTGAAGGTGGTCGGCATACCGCCCATCGCGTAGCCGTACGAGCCCATCAGCCGCAGCTCGTACGCGCCCGGCTCGCCGCCGTCCGCGCCGATCTCCCGACTGTCGGGCTGCGCCGCGAGGAAGAACGCGCCGTGCTGCGCGGAGACCGCGGGCGACAGCTCGCTCATGATCAGCGTGGCGACGTCCTTGAGGTCGCGACGCCCCTGCATCAGACCGGAGATCCGGGCCAGGTTGCCCTTGAGCCAGTCCTGTTCCTCGTTGGCGAGGGTGGTCTCGCGGAGCGTGGAGATCATGGTGTTGACGTTGTCCTGGAGCTCCAGGATCTCGCCGGCCGCGTCCACGTCGATCCGGACGTTGTGGTCGCCGAGGGTGACCGCCGCGGCGACCGCGGCGATGGCACGCACCTGACGGGTCAGGTTGCCGGCCATCTCGTTCACCGACTCGGTCAGGTCGCGCCAAGTGCCGGCCACGCCCCGTACCTGCGCCTGGCCGCCCAGCTGGCCCTCCGTACCCACCTCGCGGGCCACCCTGGTGACCTGCTCGGCGAAGGACGACAGCTGGTCGACCATGGTGTTGATGGTGGTCTTCAGCGCGAGGATCTCCCCGCGCGCATCGATGTCGATCTTCTTCGTCAGATCGCCCTTGGCGATGGCGGTGGTGACCATGGCGATGTTGCGGACCTGGCCGGTCAGGTTGTTGGCCATGGAGTTCACCGACTCGGTGAGGTCCTTCCACGTACCGGCGACGCCGGGGACGCGGGCCTGGCCGCCCAGGATGCCGTCGGTGCCCACCTCGCGGGCCACTCGCGTGACCTCGTCGGCGAACGACGACAGCGTCGTGACCATCGTGTTGACCGTGTCGGCGAGCTGCGCGACCTCGCCGCGCGCCTCGACCGTGACCTTCTTCGTCAGGTCTCCGTTGGCGACCGCCGCCGAGACCTGCGAGATGTTGCGCACCTGGATGGTCAGGTTGTTGGCCATCAGGTTGACGTTGTCGGTGAGGTCCAGCCAGATGCCGGTCGCGCCCGGCACCCGCGCCTGACCGCCCAACTGGCCCTCGGTGCCCACCTCACGGGCCACCCGGGTCACCTGCTCGGCGAACGACGACAGCTGGTCGACCATCGTGTTGACGGTCGTGACCAGTTCGAGGATCTCGCCCTTGGCGTCGACGGTGATCTTCTTCGACAGATCGCCGCGGGCCACCGCCGTCGTCACCTCGGCGATGTTGCGCACCTGCGACGTCAGGTTGTTCGCCATGAAGTTGACGGACTGGGTGAGGTCCTTCCACGTACCGCTGACGCCCTGCACCTCGGCCTGGCCGCCCAGGATGCCCTCGGTGCCCACCTCGCGGGCGACCCGGGTGACCTGCTCCGCGAACGAGGAGAGCTGGTCGACCATGGTGTTCAGGGTGTTCTTCAGCTCCAGGATCTCGCCCCGGGCGTCGGCGTCGATCTTCTGCGACAGATCGCCGCGCGCGACCGCCGTGGCGACCTGCGCGATGTTGCGGACCTGGGCCGTCAGGTTGCCGGCCATGCCGTTGACGGAGTCGGTCAGATCGCGCCAGACGCCCGCGACGCCGGGCACCTGCGCCTGGCCGCCCAGTCGGCCGTCCGTACCGACCTCGCGGGAGACCCGGGTGACCTGCTCGGCGAACGCGGAGAGCTGGTCGACCATCGTGTTGATGGTGTTCTTCAGCTCCAGGATCTCGCCGCGCGCGTCCACATCGATCTTCTGCGACAGGTC
This sequence comes from Streptomyces sp. NPDC043738, assembly GCF_056436545.1. Classification (NCBI taxonomy): domain Bacteria; kingdom Bacillati; phylum Actinomycetota; class Actinomycetes; order Kitasatosporales; family Streptomycetaceae; genus Streptomyces; species Streptomyces sp. NPDC043738. Next base: position 12,093 of record NZ_JBWKCJ010000056.1, read on the forward strand.
ACCGCGCGCGACCGCCGTCGTCACCTGCGCGATCTGCCGCACCTGCGAGGTGAGGTTGCCCGCCATGAAGTTGACGGAGTCGGTCAGTTCCTTCCAGGTGCCGCTGACGCCGTCCACCCGGGCCTGACCGCCCAGCCGGCCCTCGGTGCCCACGTCCCTGGCCATCCGCGTGACCTGGTCGGCGAAGGAGGACAGCTGGTCCACCATGGTGTTCACGGTGTTCTTCAGCTGCAGCATCTCGCCGGAGACGTCGACGGTGACCTTCTGCGACAGGTCGCCGTTGGCGACCGCGGTCGTCACCTGGGCGATGTTGCGCACCTGCCCGGTCAGGTTCCGGAACGCGGTGTTGACGGAGTCCGTCAGGTCCTTCCACGTACCCGCGGCCCCGGGAACCGCCGCCTGGCCGCCCAGCTCGCCCTCGACGCCGATCTCCCGTGCCACGCGGGTGACTTCGGCACCGAACGCCGAGAGCTGGTCCACCATCGTGTTGACGGTGTTCTTCAACTCCAGCATCTCACCGGCGACATCGACGGTGACCTTCTGTGAGAGATCGCCGTTGGCGACCGCGGTCGTCACCTGGGCGATGTCCCGCACCTGACCGGTCAGGTTCCGGAAGGCGTTGTTCACCGAGTCGGTGAGGTCCTTCCAGGTGCCGGCCGCGCCCGGTACCTGCGCCTGGCCGCCGAGCTGGCCCTCGGCCCCGACCTCGTTCGCCACCCTCGTCACTTCGTCCGCGAAGGTGCGCAGCGTCTCGGTCATGGTGTTGATGGTGTCGGCGAGCTGTGCGACCTCGCCGCGCGCACTGACGGTGACCTTCTGCGACAGGTCGCCGTTCGCGACGGCGGTGGTGACCTGGGCGATCCCGCGCACCTGCGCGGTGAGGTTTCCGGCCATGAGATTGACCGAATCCGTCAGGTCCTTCCACACGCCGGCGACGCCGGGGACCTGCGCCTGCCCGCCGAGCTCACCCTCCGTACCGACCTCGCGGGCGACCCGGGTCACCTCGGAGGCGAAGGAGGACAGCTGGTCCACCATCGTGTTGACGGTGTTCTTCAGTTCGAGCATCTCGCCGGCGACATGGACGGTCACCTTGCGCGACAGGTCACCCTTGGCGACCGCGGTGGTCACCAGGGCGATATCACGCACCTGAGCCGTCAACCGGGAGGCCATGGTGTTGACGGACTCCGTGAGGTCCTTCCATGAACCGGACATTCCGCGCACCCGGGCCTGCCCGCCGAGCTTGCCCTCCGTACCGACCTCACTGGCCACCCGGGTGACCTCGTCGGTGAACGCGGAGAGCTGGTCGACCAGCCCGTTGACCGTACGGCCGACCTTGAGGAACTCACCGCGCAGCGGATGCTCCGAGGAGCTGTCCGAGCTGCGCGAGCGCAGGTCCATCCGCTGCTCCAGGTCTCCCTCGGAGACCGCCGAGAGCACCCGCCCGACCTCGGACACGGGCCGTACCAGGTCGTCGACCAGGGCGTTCGAGGCATCGATGGCCGCGGCCCAGGAGCCTTCGGCGGCACCGACCTCCAGCCGTTCGGTGAGTTTTCCCTCACGCCCGACGACCCGGCGCACCCGCGCCAGCTCACCGGTCAGATGCAGATTGCGGTCCGCGACCTCGTTGAAGACCGCCGCGATCTCCGACATGACGCCGTCGCCGGACACCGTCAACCGCTTGCGGAAGTTCCCGTCCCGCATGGCGACCAGAGCGACCAACAGCCGATTCAGCGCAGCCGTATCCACCTCGGTCGTCCCGTTGCTCCGGGATCGTCCGCCTTTCGCGCGCGTGCTTGCGCCCCGCGCCGCTGCGCCAGACTCCACCGTGTCCCTCCCGAAGGGTCGACCGTTCCACCCGGGCTTTCTCTTGATACTTGCCCAGTGTTTCACCATGGCCCAACCAGGCCATAACAGTTCGGCAGCATCGCACACGTCCCAGGGCACGATTGGGGCGGAAACACACGTGACCGGCATCCTCGGGCGCGGCGAAGGTAAGTAACCTGGCATACGGCTGTCCACCCCCCGGCCACGCTCCCGGGCGGTGGTGCGAGCACGACAGGTATTCGGAGGGGCGCCGCGACCATGGGGGAGCAGATCACCGACACACGCATGAGGAGACCAGTGATCACCGCGCGGGCCACCGCAACCTTCGACCCGGTGGGGCGCTCGGTCGCCACTGCCCGTGCGTTCGTCCGTGACACCCTCCAGGGCTGGGGCTGTGCCGACATCGTCGACGACGCCGTGGTCCTCACCAGCGAGCTGGTCACCAACGCCGTGGTGCACGCCGGCACGGCCGCCGACGTGCTGTGTCTGCGCAATGACGCAGGGGTACGGATCTCGGTCGCCGACCGATACCCCGAACGCGAGATCCCGCTCCAGAACGCCGGACAGGTCATCGTCCACCCGGACCGCGAGGGCGGCCGCGGCCTGCTGCTGTGCGGCGCACTGGCCTCCCGGTGGGGCGTGGAGTACACCGCCGCACAAAAGCACGTCTGGTTCCAGCTCGACCTCCCCGAGCGCCCCGCCGGCACCCGCTCCGCCGGCCCCGCCCTCCCCGTGGACGCCCTCCCGGTCACCGACACCCGCGTGCGGGTCGCCGTGGTCCAGATCGACCGCGGCGGCTGCATCAGCTTCTGGAACGAGGACGCCCAGGACCTCTTCGCCTACGACCGCGAGCAGGTCATCGGCAAGCCGCTCACCGACTTCGCCGCCTGGCCGCACACCCCCGGCACCGGCACCGGCATCGCCGAGGCGCTGCAGCTCTCCCGCTGGGAGGGCTCCTACGGCATGCGGGGCGCCGACGGCCGCGTCGTCCCCGTATACGCCTCCCACCTGCGGGTACGCGACGCGGACGGCGAGGCCTCCACGGTCTGCCTCCTGGTGCGCGACCACGAGCGCGCGATCCTGCAGAGCCCCCAGCGCACACCGGCCCCGGACGCCGCCTCCCAGGCCGCGCAGGCCGAGGGACGCCCCACCGACCCCTTCGAGGTCTTCATCGGCTCCCCGGCGCCCGACGACCTCGACGGACTGCTCCAGCGCACGGTCGAACGCGCCCGCGACATGCTCGACGGCGACGCCGCCTACCTCCTGCTGGCCACCGACGACGAGACCGAGCTGGAGGTACGCGCCTCCACGGGCCTGCCCTCCGCCCGCCAGCGGTTCGCCCGCGTCCCCGTCGAGGCCGGATCCGGTCGCTACGGCTCCGCCCGGATGCCCGCCGTCCACGAAGACCTCACCGCCGTCCCCGGCGCCGTACCGCTGCTCAGCGGCACGGGCATGCGCTCGGTCGTCACCGTCCCGCTGAAGGTCGAGGGGCGGCTGACCGGCTCCCTGGGCGTCGCCGCCGAGGGACCGGGCCGCTACTCCAACGAAGAGGCGCTGCGCCTGCAGTTCGCCGCCGACCGCATCGCCCTCGCCGTCGAACGCGCCCGCCTGACCGAGCTGGAAAAGCTGCGCCGCGGCTCCCTGTCCTTCCTCGTCGAGGCCTCCGACCTCCTGGCCGGCACCCTCGACCGCGACCAGACCCTGGCCCTGATGGCCCAGATGACCGTCCCCACACTCGCCACGTGGTGCGCCGTCTACACCGTCGCCGACCAGGCCTCCGAGCCCGAGCTCTCCTACGTCCTGCACGAGGACGAGGACCGCATCGACGGCCTCAAGAGCCTCCTGATGAGGGTCGACCCGCCCGAGCCGGTCCCGACGCCGGGCGCGCGCGTATGGACCGCCCCCGGCGACGCCGCACACGACGCCGCCCTGCGCACCTCCATGCGCAGCCTGGGTCTGGGCAACGCCGCCCGCCCCTCCAGCGGCCCCGGCGCCACCCTCGCCACCGCCTCCGCCGTCGGCGGCGAGACCGTCGTACTCCCCCTCGTCGCCCGCAACCGCGTCATCGGCATGCTCACCCTCGGCAAGCCCACCGAGGAGCACTTCCGACAGGAGATCCTCGAACTCGCCGAGGACCTCTCCCGCCGGGCCGCCCTCGCCCTCGACAACGCCCGCCTCTACTCCGAGCGCACGGCGATCAGCCAGTCCCTCCAGCGCAGCCTGCTGCCGCCGGAGCTGCCCGACATCGCCGGCGTCGAGGTCGAGGTCATCTACCGCGCGGCCGGCGAGGGCAACGAGGTCGGCGGCGACTTCTACGACCTCTTCCCCATCCGCGACGGCGCCTACGGCTTCGCCATCGGGGACGTCTGCGGCACGGGCCCGGAGGCGGCGGCCGTCACCGGCCTCGCCCGCCACGCCCTCCGCCTGCTCGCCCGCGAGGGCTTCGGCGGCCCCGCCGTCCTGGAACGGCTCAACGCCGCCATCCTCGACGAGGGCGCCCGCAGCCGCTTCCTGACGCTCCTCTACGGCGAGCTGTGGCCGCAGGACGACGGCAGCGCCATCCTCAAGGTCGTCTGCGCCGGCCACCCCCTGCCGCTGCGCCTGCGCCAGGACGGCACGGTCGAGCCGGCCGCCGAACCCCAGCCGCTCCTCGGCGTCATGGACGACCTCGAACTCTACGAGCAGACCGTCACCCTCGACCCCGGCGACGTCCTGCTGTGCGTCACCGACGGCGTCACCGAACGCCGCGAGGGCACCCGCATGCTCGGCGACGACGGCCTCACCGACGTCCTGACGACCTGCACGGGCCTGACCGCCGGCGCCGTCGCCGCCCGTGTACTGCGCGCCGTGGAACGCTTCGCCGCCGAACCGGCCTCCGACGACATGGCCATCCTCGCGATGCGCGTCCCCGAGTTCCAGGCGAGCTGACCACTCCGGAGCAGCGGCCACCGCGGCTTGTGTGGGCTGCCTCACAGTCCGCCGGCCGCTGCCCCGGCATCACCAGCATCCTTGCGCGCGGTGCAGTGCACCCTTGCCCGACCTGCAGTGGAGTCGGCCCCAACGGCCGCGCACGATACGGCACATGACTCCTACCACCGCGGGTTCGCCCGGCGATCAGCTCGCCGTCGTCAGCCAGTCCGGCTCCACCGTCACCTTCTTCGACGCCGCCACCCACGAGCATCTCGACGTCCTGCAGATGCCACCGCAGCCGCACGAGCTGTGCTTCGACCCCGACCACCGGCTGCTCTACTGCGCCAGCACCTACCGCTCCGGCTTCTACCACGCCAACCAGGGCCGGTCGCACGAGATCACCGTCATCGATGTCGACACCCGCACCATCGTCGCGACCCTCGACCTCTCCCCCGACCACGCCCCGCACGGCCTGGCCCTCGACCGCACCCGCGCCCGGCTGTACGCGAGCGTCGAGGCCACCGACAGCGAGCCGGGCGGCGTGGTGGTCATCGACACCCGCACCCACGCCCGCCTCGGCCGGATCTCCACCATGGCTCCCGGCCCGCACTGGTTCGCCATCACCCCCGACGGGCGGCACGGCTACGCCACCAACAAGGAAGCCCCGTTCGTCTCCGTCGTCGACCTCGACCGCGGGGTCTGCACCGACCGCGTCCCCGTCCCCGGCAGCGAAGGCCTCGCCGTCGCCCCCGACGGCCGTCATGTCTACGTCGCCGCCCCCAAGGCCGAGTTCCCCACGCCGTCGCCGGCGCCCACGGCCCTCCACGTCATCGACACCACGACCCACCAGACCGTCCGCACCCTGCCCACCAAGGGCCAGACCATGCCCGTCCACGCCACCGCCGACGGCACTCTCCTCGCCGGCGAACTGCGCCAGGACGCCGCCTCCGGCGGCCCGCTCGGCACCCAACTCCCGGGCGTCCTGACCGTCTTCGCCCCCGACACCCTCACCCCCCGCGGGGAAGTACAGGTCGGGCGGTTCCCCCTGACCATCACCTCCTCCCCCGACGGCCGCCGTGCGTACGTCTCCGGCCTCCTGGACAGCACGGTGACCGTCGTCGACCTCCAGACCCTGTGCCCCGTCACCACCCTGACGGTCGGTCGCACCGACGATTCCGGTGCCCACGGCCTGGCCTATATCCCCTCCGCCAAGAACTGAGCCGCATCCGCACACCGCATACGACAAAGGCCCCCGCCGATCGGCGGGGGCCTTTGCCCTCTGGAGCCCCAATACGGAATCGAACCGTAGACCTTCTCCTTACCATGGAGACGCTCTGCCGACTGAGCTATTGGGGCGCAGCAACGGAATGAATATTACCCCAACTCCGCGGCGACTACGAACCGGACAGCGCCGTGTCTAAAAGGCCGGCTGCAGCAATCCGCCCAGCGCATTGCAGGCACCGACCATCTTGTGCAGCTCCCGCCGCGACATCCCCATGTGCACGGGCAATGCCAGCGTCTCGTCCACCGCACGCTCGGTCTCCGGCAGAAACACATCCCGCCGCAGCCCCGGCATCCGGTAGACCGGCGCCAGCACGGGCACCTTGCACGCAACGCCCTTGGCACGCAACGCCCGACCGAACGCGTCCCGGTCCGGCCGCCCGTTCCCCGGCACCCGCACCACGTACTGCTCGTAGGTGTGCCCCGCAGCAGGCTTCGGCGTCCGGACCCCGTTGAGCCGGCTGTCCAGATACGCCGCATGCGCCCGACGCAGTTCCGCCCCCGCAGGATCCGCCCCGGGCTCGTCGTCCACCAGCACCAACAGCCCGTGCCGCTGCCCCACTTCACGGATCCAGCCGGCGTCGGCCCGCCGCCCGAACCGATGAATCGCCACGACGGCAGCAGTCCGGCTGGTCACCGCGTCCGCGACCGCGGCCGGATCCAGGCAGTAGCTCTCGGCGTCCACATCGGCGAACACCGGCACCGCGCCCAACTCCACCACGGCCCGGGCCACTTCGGCGTTGCCGTACGCCGACAACACGACCTCGTCACCAGCGCGTACGCCGGCCGCCCTGAGTGTTCCCACTGTGCCCATGACGCGGATCCTGGTCAGATGAGGTGAACGTCGCGTTACACCCACCACCCGAAAATCAGAACAAAAAAGCTCTGGTCCCTGAACCACGAGGGTTCAGGGACCAGAGCTGAAGATTAGTTCGGCGGCGTCCTACTCTCCCACAGGGTCCCCCCTGCAGTACCATCGGCGCTGAAAGGCTTAGCTTCCGGGTTCGGAATGTAACCGGGCGTT
>NZ_JBWKCJ010000057.1:0-17874 GCF_056436545.1 Streptomyces sp. NPDC043738
CACCCCTCCCCCCCCCCCCCCCCCCCCCCCCCCCCCCCCCACCCCCCCCCCCCCCCACCCCCCCCCCGCCCCCCCCCCCGCCAACCCCCCCCCCCCGGCCCCCCCGCCGCGTTTGAGGGGTGTGGCCCGATCCGCCGGAGGGACCCCGAGGGGGGCTCAGGCCCCCTCGATGACCTGCAGCACCCCGTTGATGATCTGCTGCACGGCGAGCGCGGAGAGCATCATGCCCGCCAGCCGGGTCACCAGGACCACCCCGCCGTCCTTGATCACCCGGATGATCACCAGCGAGAACCGCATCACCAGATACAGCACGACATGGATCGCCAGGATCGCCGCCCACACGGAGACCTGCGCCGCGAACCCGTGCGCGTGCTGCACCGCGAGGATCACCGACACGATCGCGCCGGGCCCGGCCAGCAGCGGCATGCCCAGCGGCACCAGCGCCACGTTGACGTCCTTGGTCTGGGTCGGCTCCTCCGACTTGCCGGTCAGCAGATCCAGGGCGACCAGCAGGAGCAGCAGCCCGCCCGCGATCATCAGCGCGGGCGTCGAGATGTGCAGCCGGCCCAGGATCTGGCGGCCGAAGAGACCGAAGACGGCGATGACGCAGAAGGCGACGGTCGCCGCCTGCCAGGCCATCCGGCGCTGCACCTTGGCCGGCCGGCCGGAGGTCAGGGCCAGGAAGATCGGGGTGATCCCCGGGGGGTCCATGATCACAAAAAGCGTGACAAAGAGGGTACTGAAGACAGCGATGTCGAACACGGTGAAGGCCTTGCGGAAGGTGGTACGGACGAGCGGATGGCGGGCCGGCACGGCGCGCGCGGGCCCGTAGGGGAAAGCGCACACGGGCCCGTGGGGGGTAAGGGGAGCGGGCCGCCCTCAGCCGCCCGTGCCGGGAACGGGGAAGGCGCCGGTCGCACGGCGCACGATCTCGCCGTAGATCTCCGGATCGGTGGTGCAGTCGCCCAGGCCGCAGGTCTTGCGGCTGCCGTGGTAGTCGCTGGAGCCGGTGGTCAGCAGACCCAGGTCGGCGGCGATCGCGCGCAGTCGCGCCCGGGTCGGCGCGTCATGGTCCATGTGGTCGACCTCGATGCCGTCGAGGCCGGCCGCGGCCAGCTCGGCTATCGCGCCCTCGGGTACGCAGCTGCCGCGCTTGACGGCCAGCGGGTGCGCGAAGACGGTGACCCCGCCCGCGGCCTTGACCAGCCGGATCGCGTCGAACGGGTCGAGCTCGTGCTTCTCCACGTACGCCCGGCCGTCGTTGGCCAGCCACTGCGGGGTGAAGGCGTCGGATACGGAGCCGACGACGCCCAGGTCGACGAGGGCGGTGGCGATGTGCGGCCGCCCCACGGCGCCGTCCCCGGCGATCCGCGCGACCTGCTCCCAGGTGATGGGCACGCCGAGGTCGCGCAGCTTGGCGACCATGCCCTGGGCGCGCGGCACCCGGTCGTCGCGCACCAGCTCGCGCTCCCGGGCGAGCTCCGCCTCCTCGGGGTCGAAGAGGTAGGCGAGCATGTGCAGGCTCACCCCGTCGAGCCGGCAGGAGAGTTCGGCGCCGGTGACCAGCGTCAGCCCCGCGGGCAGCGCCGCACGCGCCGCGGCGTGGCCGGCGACGGTGTCGTGGTCGGTCAGCGCGACGACGTCCAGTCCGGCGTCGGCCGCGTTGCGCACCAGCTCGGCGGGGGTGTCCGTACCGTCGGAAGCCGTGGAGTGGGTGTGCAGATCGATGCGCACGACGCGGACTCCAGACTGCTGCGGGGACGGGCGCGGGGCCGTGGCCGGGGAGGAACGCCGGACGAGGACACCGCAGGGGACCCCAGAAGGATAACCGGGCGGCCGGACGGCTCCGGCGCCCGCCGCCGGCGCGGCAGCCCGGCCGGGCCGCGCCCTCAGCCCAGAATCCGCGGCGAGAGCGCCCCGCACGGCAGCAGGTCCACCTCGGCGCCCGCCTCGCGCAGATCGGTCAGCACCAGCTCGTCGTACATCAGCAGCCCGGCCTGCTCGGGCCAGGCGATCGCCCACAGCCACAGTCCGCGCGCCTCGCCGGCGAAGACCGCGCGGTCCGCCGGTGCGCCGTCGACGTGCCACAGCGGCGTCGGGCGGCCGGCCGCGAGCACCTTGCCGTGCGGCTTCTCCTCCACGCGCATATGGGAGCCGGGGTCCGGGCCGTCGATGCCGGCGTAGCGCGCCCCCAGGCCGACGCCCAGCTCCTCGGCGATCAAAAGGAGTTCGCCGGGGCCGCCCAGCGGTCCGGGGCCCGTGCAGGCCACCGCGGTCGCCCGGCCGCCGCTGCGGTCGTCGCCCGCGCACGCCACGCCGGTGAACAGCCAGCCCACCGGCAGCGGCCAGGGCATCCACACGGGCACCTGCGCGCGGTGCACGACAACGCCGAGCGCCTCGACGCTCGGCGGAACGACCGGCTGGAGCGGATGCACGGTGCCGTGTGCGGCGCACTGCCAGGTGTCGGAGAAGAGACCGGGCGCCCGCACCCGGCCTCCGCACTTCGGGCAACTGGGTTCGCCCCTCATAAGGACCAACGGTCCTCCTGGCCCGCCGTCGCGTCAAGGACGATCACTCGACCGGTGTGCCCCGAATCACGTACGGAGCCCCGCAATTGACCGCTCACCGGGGCCCACCCGCCCCGGCGAGAAAGTAGTTGCGTCTTGCACTCTTTAGCTCGACTAACTTAATATGTGTAAACGTCAACGATCTCGCCGCGGCCGCCCGCCGGCCCGCGGACCGGGGACGGGCGACCGGCGACGCACGGCGACGGAAAGGGGAACCGCAGGATGAGCAGCACGAAGAGCGGCGGCCACGGCGGCGGAGCGGACGATCCGTCCCAGGAGGGCACCGGGTCCCTCCTGCGCCAGCCGAAGGCCGTATGGGCCACGGCGGGCGCCTCGGTCGTGGCCTTCATGGGCATCGGCCTCGTCGACCCGATCCTGCCCTCGATCGCCCGGGGCCTGCGGGCCACCCCCAGCCAGGTCTCCCTGCTGTTCACCTCCTACTTCCTGATCACCGCCGTCGCGATGCTGATCACCGGCTTCGTCTCCAGCCGCATCGGCGGCCGCCGGACGCTGCTGGCCGGCCTGGCGCTGGTGGTGGTCTTCGCGGCGCTCTCCGGCATGTCCGGATCGGTCGGCGAACTGGTCGGCTTCCGGGCCGGCTGGGGCCTGGGCAACGCCCTGTTCGTCTCCACGTCATTGGCCGTCATCGTGGGCGCGGCGGCGGGCGGCTCCACCGCGGCGATCCTGCTGTACGAATCCGCCCTCGGCCTCGGGATGGCCTGCGGCCCGCTGCTCGGCGCGGTCCTCGGCGACCTGAAGTGGCGTTACCCGTTCTTCGGCACCGCGGCCCTGATGGCCGTCGGCTTCCTCGCCATCACGGCCTTCCTCAAGGAGCAGCCCAGGCCGGACCGGAAGACCGCGCTCCTCGACCCCGTCCGGGCGCTCGGCCACGGCGGGCTCGCCTCCGCCGCCGCCTCGGCCTTCTTCTACAACTACGCCTTCTTCACGGTGCTGGCCTTCACCCCGTTCGTGCTCGACATGTCCCCCTACGGGTCGGGGGGCGTCTTCTTCGCCTGGGGTGCGCTGCTCGCGGTGTTCTCGGTACTCGTCGCGCCCCGGCTGCAGCGCCGCTTCGGCTCGCTGAAGGTGCTGGCCGCCTCGCTGGTCCTGTTCGCCGCCGACCTGCTCGTGCTGGGTTACGGCGACCACACCACCGCCATCGTCTGCACGGTCCTCTCCGGCGCCCTCATCGGTGTGAACAACACCGTGTTCACCGAGCTGGCACTGGGGGTCTCCTCCGCACCGCGCCCGGTGGCCAGCGCCGGCTACAACTTCGTGCGGTGGTTCGCCGCGGCGGCCGCGCCGTTCCTCGCGCCCAAGATCGAGGAGTGGACCGACGTCCACCTCCCCTTCGTGGTCGCGGCCGCCGCGGCACTGGCCGGCGCCGGCATCGTCGCCGTCCGCCGACAGGTGCTGAGGACCGGGGCCGAAGAGCCCCGGCCCCGGCACACCGCAACGGACCGGGCCGCGGCCGTCGCCGGCTGAGGCCGACCGGACCATCGGGCCGCCGGGCGACGGGAACTGACGCCCCGTCCGCATCCGGCGGGCCGACGGGGCGAGGGGACGGCGGTCCGCGCCGCCACCCGCCGCTTCAGTCGAGCGGTACGCCGGCGCGCAGCGGATCGCGCAGGTCCGTGCCGTGCCGGAGCCAGCGCTCCCGGAGGGCCTCGGCGCCGTGCACCCGCTTCCAGGCGGCCTCGTTGGGCGTCATCGGCAGCAGCGGCAGGAAGCGGACCGGCTCCATGGGCTCGTCGAGCTCCAGGTCCTCGATCAGGCCGCCGGGCTCGGCCACCAGCACCGAGGTGAACGCCGCTCCCGGCCACAGCGGGTCCCCCACGTCCAGCGAGGCGCCCGGCGCCACGACCACCCCTTCGACCTGCGGGGACGCGGCGAGCACGGCGAGCGGCCGGAGCACCTTGTCGGTGTCCGCGCGGCCGCCCCGTACGGACAGCACGAGTTCGGCGCGGGGGCCGCGCAGCGGGTCGGCCAGCACGGCCGTGGGGTCGGCCATCGGCTGGGCGGACATCCCGAGCGTGGCGTACCTCACCACCCCGTCGTCCACGAAGCGGAGCACCTCGATGCGGTCGGTCCCCAGGAAGGTGACCGCGGCGCGCGCGTCCGGCTCGCCCAGGCTCGTGCGCAACCGGGCTTCGACCAGCTCAAGAACGTCAGACATGCCGCGAGCATAGGGCCGGCCCCTCGCCCGGCCCGCGCCGCGCCGTCAACTCCGTTCGCGCAGGGGAGAGCCCGATACCCGCGACGGGCGGCCGCGCCACGGCTCAAGCGTTCGTATCGAACAGGCAAAACGGCGTCGGAACCCTTCGGGCGGCTGATAGCCTGGCCGTCTGGTCAGGGAATGACGTCGTCCCCCAACGGGGACCGGCCGGAGGAGGTGGGGCTGCGGTGGATCCGAGTCGACCGTGCAGTACCGATAGTTCTCCCGTCATCCCCTCGCGCAGCGCATCTCGTGATTCGAGAGCTTCCGTACCCCGCCGCTGAGCGGCGAAACCCAGGAAGCGCCTTCGCGCCGGATGTAGATGACGGAAGAGCGCCTTCGACTCTTTGTTCCGTGTCTCTGCGAACTGCCGTCACTGTTCCGCACGGAGCGCCGCCCGCTTTGCGGACGTACGACCAACGGAGTCTCGTACGTCCACGTTCCGGGCAGCGTTGCGCCCCGCGCCCGCAGTTGACGGCCGGCCCGTGAAGGAGCCTGCCATGTCGATGATCCGCGACCTGCGCGCCGCCGTCCGCCCGTCCCGGCGCCGCGGTGACTCCCCCTACCACTACGAGAGCTCCACCCCGGCCTGCGCGAACAGCGCCATCGTCGACTGCGGTGTCTACCGCGAGGGCCGCCGGGTGAGCGAGCACGTCAGCCCGGCCGAGGCGATGGCCGGGGTGCGGGCCGACGGCGGCTTCGCCTGGATCGGGCTGCACGAGCCCACCGAGGCCGAATTCGCCGGTATCGCCAAGGAGTTCGGGCTGCACCCGCTCGCCGTCGAGGACGCCGTGCACGCCCACCAGCGGCCCAAGCTGGAGCGCTACGACGAGACCCTGTTCACCGTCTTCAAGACGGTCCACTACGTCGAGCACGCCGAGCTGACCGCCACCAGCGAGGTGGTGGAGACCGGTGAGGTGATGTGCTTCACCGGACGGGACTTCATCGTGACCGTGCGGCACGGCGGCCAGGGCTCGCTGCGCGCGCTGCGGCACCGGCTGCAGGACGACCCGGAGCTGCTCGCCAAGGGCCCGTCCGCGGTGCTGCACGCCATCGCCGACCAGGTGGTCGACGGCTACATGGCGGTGGCCGGCGCGGTGCAGGACGACATCGACGAGGTGGAGATCGACGTCTTCAGCTCGGGCACCAACGGCAAGGGCTCCGGCGCGAAGGGCTCCGCCAGGGGCGGCGACGCCGGGCGGATCTACCAACTCAAGCGCGAGGTACTGGAGTTCAAGCGCGCGGTGTCGCCGCTGCTGCGGCCGATGCAGCTGCTGAGCGAGCGGCCGATGCGGCTGGTGGACTCCGACATCCAGAAGTACTTCCGCGACGTCGCCGACCACCTGGCACGGGTCAACGAGCAGGTGCTGTCCTTCGACGATCTGCTCAACTCCATCCTGCAGGCCAACCTCGCCCAGGCGGCGGTCGCGCAGAACGAGGACATGCGCAAGATCACGGCCTGGGCGGCGATCTTCGCCGTACCGACGATGATCGCCGGCATCTACGGCATGAACTTCGACTTCATGCCGGAGACGCACTGGGAGTACGGCTACCCGGCGGTGCTGGTGGTGACGGCCGTGATCTGCTTCGGCATCCACCGCGGCTTCAAGCGCAACGGCTGGCTGTGAGCGGGGCGGCGCCGCGCCGCGGGGCGTCCCGTCTCAGGCCCTGGGCGGGCCCGGGCGCCCGCCTGCGGGCCCATTAGGCTGAGCCGTATGACCAAGACCGTGTCGCAGGCCCTGCAGGATCGGGCGCTCATCGAAGAGGCCACGAAGAAGTCCGGCCTCATCTGGGTGCGGGGGGCGACGGGCCCGGCCCGCGCCCTGTGGCACGTGTGGCACGACGGGGCCGTCTGTCTCGTCGGGGGCGGAGCCGGTGAGCAGCCGCTGGCCGACCTCGGGCTGGCCGACGGCTCCACGGCCACGGTCACCGTACGCAGCAAGGACAAGGGCGGCCGGCTGGTCGCCTGGCAGGCCCGGGTCGTCGAGCCGGCCCCGCACAGCGAGGCCTGGCTGGCCGCGGTCGAGGAGCTCAAGGGCAAGCGGCTCAACGCGCCGGACGCGGAGCGGATCACCGAGCGCTGGGCGGCCGAGTGCCGGGTACTGCGGCTGGAGCCGACCGACCAGGAGGCACAGCAGCGGCCCGGCACGATGCCGGAGGTCTCGCACGCCGCGCCGCCGCTGGCCTCCGCCGCGATCACCCGGCGGCCCGTCCCGGCCGCGCTGCCCAAGCTGCTGCGCCGGGGCCGCAAGGGCTGACCGGCCAGGGGCTCAGCGCGCGCCGGAGATCTGTGTGCCGTAGTCCACGACCTGGTCCTTGGGCGGCACCTTGAGGTCCACGCTCCTGCCCCAGTCCGCCAGCCGGACCACGCCCGCGCCGCCGGCCCGCCGCAGCCGCAGCGGGTAGGGCGTGCCCTCCAGCGACACGTCCAGCGTGCCGCCGGAGCCCGCGGCGGCGGACAGCCGGATGGTGCGGACGCCGTCGACGTCGCCGCGGTTGCCGGCGGTCAGCTTGCCGTGCAGCCCGAGCAGGCCGGCCAGCAGGGTGTCCTTGTCGGTGAAGCCGCTGAAGCGCTTGTGGACCGGGTCGGCGGCGGGCACCTTGACGTACTTGCCGCCGAGCTTGCGCGCCGCGGCCTGGTCGGGCGCACCGGACGAGCCGCTCTTCTCGCCGGCCCAGAACGCCGCGTCCGCCTTGAGGTAGAGCGTCCTGCCGACCCGCAGCAGCTGGAAGGCGGCCGCGTTGGTGGTCAGCTCGCCCTTGGCGCCGTTCTTCGCCAGGCTCATGTTGAGCTTGTACGTACGGCCGTGGCTGACGACACTGCCGGACAGGCGCACCGTGTCGGCGCGCTGGGCCGCGGCCAGCGCCTTGGACTCGATCTTGGCGGGCGGCAGCTTCCCCACGCCGTTGGTGCCGGCGTCCGGGTCCTCCCCGCCGCAGCCCGCCAGCGTCGCGGCCAGTGCCGCGCAGACCGCCCCCGCGAGCGCGGTCCGGCCCGTGCGGCGGGCCCCTCCGGCCAGGGGTCGGGGGCCGGCCCCCCGGGGGATTGCGCTCACGTCGGCTCTGCCTCCTGATGCGGGTGACCTCGACAGCCAGTACGGCAGCGTACCTGGGTCACAGGGCCTCGTCGGCGGGGTGCGTGGCGGTCACCCTACGGCCTCGCTCACCAGGGCGGCGCGGCCCCGGGCGCGTTAGCCTGAACCCGAATTCTTGCCTTATTTCTGGCAGATCGGGAGAAAGGGAGGCGCTCTGCATGGCAGTGGTGACCCCCCGGGTCTTCGTCTCCCATCTCTCCGGCATCGCCGTCTTCGACCCCAACGGCGACCAGGTCGGCCGGCTGCGGGACCTCGTCGCGCTGCTGCGGGTCGGCAAGCGCCCGCCGCGGCTGCTCGGGCTGGTCGTCGAGATGATCAGCCGGCGCCGGGTCTTCCTGCCGATGACCCGGGTGACCGGTGTGGAGTCGGGCCAGATCATCACCACCGGCGTCGTGAACATGCGGCGCTTCGAGCAGCGGACGACCGAGACGCTGGTCTTCGGCGAGCTGCTCGACCGCCGGGTGCGGCTGGTGGAGACCGGCGAGGAGGTCACCGTCCTGGACATCGGCATCAGCCAGCTGCCGGCCCGCCGCGACTGGGAGATCGACAAGGTCTTCGTCCGCAAGGGCAAGGCCGGGGCGCTGCGCCGCAAGGGCGAGACGCTGACGGTGGAGTGGTCGGCGGTGACCGGCTTCTCCCTGGAGGAGCACGGGCAGGGCGCCGAGAGCCTGCTGGCCACGTTCGAGCAGCTGCGCCCGGCCGACCTCGCCGGGGTGCTGCACCACCTCTCCCCCAAGCGCCGCGCGGAGGTCGCAGCGGCGCTCGACGACGACCGGTTGGCCGACGTGATGGAGGAGCTGCCGGAAGACGACCAGATCGAGATCATCGGCAAGCTGAAGGAGGAGCGGGCCGCGGACGTCCTGGAGGCGATGAACCCCGACGACGCCGCCGACCTGCTCGGCGAGCTGCCGGAGGAGGAGGTGGAGCGGCTGCTGGAGCTGATGCGGCCGGAGGAGGCCGCCGATGTGCGGCGGCTGATGTCCTACGAGGAGCGCACCGCGGGCGGCCTGATGACCACCGACCCGATCGTGCTGCGCCCGGACGCCACCGTCGCCTACGCGCTGGCCCGGGTGCGCGATCCGGACCTCTCCCCCGCGCTGGCCGCCCAGGTCTACGTCTGCCGGCCGCCGGACGAGACGCCCACCGGGAAGTACCTGGGCCTGGTGCACTTCCAACGGCTGCTGCGGGACCCGCCGTTCACCCTCGTCAGCTCGATCGCCGACACCGACCTGCCCCCGCTGCCGCCGGACACCCCGCTGCCGGAGGTCACCAGCTACCTGGCCGCGTACAACATGGTGGCCGCGCCGGTCGTGGACGAGAGCGGCGCGCTGCTGGGCGCGGTCACCGTCGACGACGTACTGGACCATCTGCTGCCGGAAGACTGGCGGGAGGCCGAGCTGCACGGCGAGGGGGCGGCCGGACTGACCGGCGCCGGACGCCTGGGGGAGGCCGCGGATGGGCGCTGAGGAACGCGAGGGCAGGGAGCGCTCACGGGCGAACGGCGCCTCGGCGGTGCGGCGGGGCGCCACCGAGCGGCCCCGGGTGCGCCTGGACCTGCCGCGCATCCCGCGCCGTACGTTCCTGCCGGAGTACGACCCGGAGGCCTTCGGGCGGCTGTCGGAGAAGATCGCCCGGTTCCTGGGGACCGGGCGCTTCATCGTCTGGATGACCGTCGCCATCATCCTGTGGATCGCCTGGAACGTCGCCGCGCCCAGCGCCCTGAAGTTCGACGGGTACCCGTTCATCTTCCTGACCCTGGCGCTGTCGCTGCAGGCCTCGTACGCGGCGCCGCTGATCCTGCTGGCGCAGAACCGCCAGGCCGACCGCGACCGGGTCACCCAGGAGCAGGACCGCAAGCAGAACGAGCGCTCCATCGCCGACACCGAGTACCTGACCCGGGAGATCGCGGCGCTGCGGCTGGGCCTGGGCGAGGTCGCCACCCGCGACTGGATCCGCGACGAGCTGCAGGACCTGCTGCGGGACCTGGAGCTGCGGCAGCTGGTCGAGGCGGAGAGTGACGAACACGACCGCTGACAGCCTTTCCGGAGGCCGCCTCACGCGCCGTACCATCAGGGCATGGCTACCGAGACGTCCCCAGGCGCCGCCCCGAGCGAGGACGCGATCCGCGCCGCGCTCGCGACGGTGAACGACCCCGAGATCCACCGCCCCATCACCGAACTGGGGATGGTCAAATCGGTGGACATCGCGGCGGACGGCGCCGTGGCGGTCGTGGTCTACCTCACCGTCTCCGGCTGCCCGATGCGCGAGACGATCACCAACAACGTGCGCGACGCGGTCGCCGGGGTCGAGGGCGTGACCGGCGTCCGGGTCGACCTGGAGGTGATGAGCGACGCGCAGCGCAAGGAGCTGGCGGCGTCGCTGCGCGGCGGCACCGCCGAGCGGGAGGTGCCCTTCGCCCAGCCCGGCTCGCTGACCCGGGTCTACGCCGTCGCCTCCGGCAAGGGCGGCGTCGGCAAGTCGTCGGTGACGGTCAACCTCGCCGCTGCGATGGCGGCCGACGGCCTGAAGGTCGGTGTCGTGGACGCCGACATCTACGGCCACTCCGTGCCCCGGATGCTGGGCGCCGACGGCAAGCCCACCCAGGTCGAGAACATGATCATGCCGCCGTCGGCGAACGGCGTGAAGGTCATCTCGATCGGCATGTTCACCCCGGGCAACGCACCGGTCGTCTGGCGCGGCCCGATGCTGCACCGCGCGCTGCAGCAGTTCCTCGCCGACGTCTACTGGGGCGACCTGGACGTGCTGCTGCTGGACCTGCCCCCGGGCACCGGCGACATCGCGATCTCGGTGGCGCAGCTGGTCCCGAACGCCGAGATCCTGGTGGTCACCACCCCGCAGCAGGCCGCCGCCGAGGTCGCCGAGCGGGCCGGTTCGATCGCCGTGCAGACCCACCAGAAGATCGTCGGCGTGGTCGAGAACATGTCCGGGCTGCCCTGCCCGCACTGCGACGAGATGGTCGACGTCTTCGGCACCGGCGGCGGCGAGCGGGTCGCCGAGGGCCTGACGAAGACCACCGGCGCGCAGGTGCCGGTGCTCGGTGCCATCCCGATCGACGTACGCCTGCGCGAGGGCGGCGACGAGGGCAAGCCGGTCGTGCTGACCGATCCGGACTCCCCCGCCGGCTCGGCCATCCGCGCGATCGCGGGCAAGCTGGGCGGCCGGCAGCGGGGCCTGTCGGGGATGTCGCTGGGGATCACCCCGCGCAACAAGTTCTGAGGGCGTGCGCCCGCGGCGAGCGGGAAGCCCGCGGGGCTCGTTGAGGCCGTTGAGGTGAAGAGGGGGCGGGCCCCGTGAGGCCCGCCCCCTTTTGCCTGCACCGGCGCGCTCGGTCCCGCCGTGCGCCCGGGTTCTCGATCACCGAAGAGCCCGGGCGGCGCGGGTGGCCCCGGCCCCCGCACCACGGCCGTCAGCGCCGCTCAGCCCTCGTACGACGTGATGTCCTTGACGACCGAGAAGCCCAGCCCGTAGGCGCTCATCCCGCGTCCGTAGGCGCCGATGTGCACCCCGTCGGGGTCCTCGCTCGCCGAGCCCGCCAGCACCCAGCCGTACTCCGACTCGCGGTAGGCGAACGAGGTCGGCACCCCGTCCACCGGCAGCATCAGCTCGCTCCAGGCGCCGCCGCCGAGGTCGTCGGCCAGCTCCCAGGCGAGCGTCGTCTGCTGGTCCAGCCAGTCCTGGCGCAGCGTGCGGTCCATCTGGGTCGGCCAGGTGTGGGCGAGCAGGCCCGAGCCGGCGAGCCAGGCGGCCGTGGAGACCGAGGTGGCCTCCAGTACGCCGGTGCCGTCCGCGCTGCGCCGTACGGGGCGGCTGGCGACCGTCACCACGACCGCGAACCGCTCGTCCTGCGGCGACTCCACCTTGATGGTGGGCCCCTCCCCATGCCCGGTGGCACCGTGTTCGACGGTGCCGTCCGCGGCCGCCCCGACCTGCATCAGCCAGCGCGGGCCGGTGAACGCCTCGTCGAGGCCGTACCACGGGAACGCGGCCAGCAGATATCCGTCAACCTTCCGGCCGACCCCGGCCGACGCCTGTTGTTCCGCTGTCCGACTCGTCGTCTCCATCTGCGCGGAAGCCTCCTTGTTGCCCTGCGTCGTGGGCGGCCCGCCCCCCTCAGGCGACCAAACCCCGGACACCCGGAGCATAGCTATAGGGGTCAACACAGCCCGGGCATACCGGAGTGTGTCAGGTGGCGTCGGCGTCGAACGGCGGACGCTCGCCCGGCTCCGCGATCGAGGTCTTCTTGACCAGGTCAGGACGGCCGGAGGCGGCCGGGGACTCCTTGGACAGGCTCGGGCCTGAGCCGTTCGAGGGCGTGGCGGAGGAGGCGCTCTCGCGGCCGTGCACGGCGTCGGTGACCTCGGCCATCTCCTGCTTCAGATCGAAGCCGTTACGGATCTCCTGGAGGTCCTTGAGGCCGTACTCGTCCTTCTCCAGGACGTGCTTGCGCACGAAGTTCTTGGGCTTGAGGTCCTCGAACTCGAAGTCCTTGAACTCCGGACCCAGCTCGCTGCGGATGTCCTCCTTGGCGCTGTCGGAGAACTCCCGGATTTTCCGGATGACGCCCATGACGTCCTGGATGACCTTGGGGAGCTTGTCCGGACCGAAGACGAGTACGGCAAGGACGACGATCGCTACCAGCTCGAGGGGTCCTATGTCGAAGAACACCTAGCAGCTCCTTGGGTCATCCGCGGCCTTCGTTGGCCTAGGGGCCAGGCCGACTATCACGGTACCTGGCCCCGGAGGTCGGGCGGGAGTCGCCCGTGCCAACACGATGCAAACGATCAACCGGCGGTGGAGGAACCCAGCCTGAGCCGTATGGACTGCTCCTTGCCCTCCCTTTGGAGGGTCAGCATCAGCGTGTCGCCGGGCCGGTGGCTGCGGATCTTCACGATCAGCTCCTCGCCGCTGTGCACCGGCGCGCCGTCCACCTTGGTGATCACATCGCCCGGCTTGATCCCGGCCTTGGCGCCGGGCCCGCCCGGGATGACCGCCGGCTTGCCGTCCTTGGTGTGCTCGCCGACCCGCGCGCCGTCGCCGGCGTACTCCATCTCCAGCGTGACGCCGATCACCGGGTGCGTCGCCCGGCCGGTGTTGATCAGCTCCTCGGCCACCCGCTTGGCCTGATTGATCGGTATGGCGAAGCCCAGCCCTATGCTGCCGCCCTGGGCGCCGCCCTCCAGGCCGCTGCCGCTGTCGGCCGCGCGGATGGCGCTGTTGATGCCGATCACCCGTGCCTTGGCGTCCACCAGCGGGCCGCCGGAGTTGCCCGGGTTGATGGGCGCGTCGGTCTGCAGCGCGTCCACGTACGACACGTCGCTGCCGTCGCCCTTCTGGCCGCCCGCGGTGATCGGGCGCTGCTTGGCGCTGATGATCCCGGCGGTGACGGTGTTGGCGAGGTCGTACGGCGCGCCGATCGCCACGACCGGGTCGCCGACCCGTACCGAGTCGGAGTTGCCGAGCGTGAGCGGCCGCAGGCCCGTGACGCCCTCGACCTGGACCACGGCGAGGTCGTAGCCGCCGTCCCGGCCGATGACCTTGGCCTTGGCCGTCTGGCCGCCGCTGAACGTCACCGATATCTCGCCGCCGGCACCGGCCGGTTCGACGACGTGGTTGTTGGTGAGGATGTGGCCCTGCCGGTCCAGGACGAAGCCGGTGCCGGTGCCCTGTTCGGCGTTGCCCCGTACGTGGAGGGTGACCACCCCGGGCAGCGCGGTCTGCGCGATCCCGGCGACGCTGTCGGGCTCACGTCCGCCCGCGTCGCCGGCCGCCTGCGGCAGCTTGATGTCGTTGATCCCGCCGTACCGCTCGACATAGGCGCCGATGCCGCCCCCGACACCGCCGGCGAGCAGCGCCAGCGCCACCGCGCCGGCGACCAGCGCGCCGCGGCGGCTGCGCCCGGAGCCCTTCGCGGGCACGGCGGCCGGCCCGCCCTGCAGGGGCGCGCTCCATGGGTCGTACTGGTGCCAGGCACCGTGCGGGGCGGGCGCGTGGTCGTGGGTGGGGGCGGGGCCGTGGCCCGCGTGGCCCGCGCCGGGCGACGCCGGTGCGGGGTGCGGCTGCGCCTGGGGCCGGTCGGTGTACGGGGCGGCGGCCGCCGCTGCCGGGCGGGCGCCGCCGTCACCGGGGTGGGGCAGGTACGCGGTGTCGGCGCCCCCGGGGGCCGGATGCTCGGTGGTGGCCCGCGGGGGTGCGGTCCGCGGCCCTGCGGCCCGGGCGTCCGGGGTGTGCGGGGCGGTGGCCCGGGGTGCGTCGGCCGGGCTCCCCGGCTGAGGGGGGCCGGACTTGTGGAGTACCGGCTGCGCGGTCCCGCCGGGCTCGGCGGCGGGCCTGGCGTGCGCGGCCTCGTCCGCGCGGTCCGGGAGCCGCTCACCGGCGTGCGCCCGGCCCTCGCCGGCCGTCGACGGGGCGGCCGGCGCGGCGGGGCCGCTGCCGTGCGCCGCCTGCGGTGCGGCCGGTGGTGACTGCGGGGGGCCGGGGTAGCCCGCCGCCGGGGCCGGCGCTCCGTAGGGGGGCAGCGGCCCGGCGGACGGCGGCAGGACGGTGCCCTGCGCGGGGGTCGCTCCGGGGTGCCCGGGGGCCCAGCCCATCGCGGCGGGACGGGGCTCCGGCCGCTGCACCGGCGGCGCCGGCGCCCACGGCCCGGGACCGCCGTACGGGGGCGTGCCGTACGGGTCCTCGGGGTGCAGCGGTCGCGGCGGCCCGGCGGGCGCCTCGGCGGATACCGCCGCGGTGGGCTGTGCGGGCGGCTCGGCGCCGCTGCGCTCCGCCGGCCCGGCCGCCGCGGTGGCCGCCAACTCCTCGCCGGCACCGGCCACTTCACCCGCGCCGGGCCCTCCATCCGTCCCGGCGGCTTCCTCCGCGGGGGCGTCGGCCGCCTGCGGGTCGGCGGTCGGCGCCACGCTCGGTTGCGGCGGGCGCACGATCCAGTCCCCCGACTCCCCCGGGTCGGAGCCGCCGGACATGCCGGAGGCGTCGGTCCGCGGCGTGTCCGCCGGACCGTCGGCGGGCGGCACCGCCTGCGGACCGGCCTCGGCGGACGGCTGCGTGCTCGGGGTGCTTCCCGGGCGGCTCCACCACTTCAGCTTCGACCCGGCGGCCTTACCGTCGTCCATGCTCTCCCCAGATTTCGCCCGCGCTGATGCGGGCCACCACCACCTCGCGGTCCGCGCCCGGTGAAAGGGTGCGCCGCCTGGCAGCGATTCAACCAGTTCCGCGCGGGGATGCGCAGGGGACGGTCAGCGCTGGGCGGTGGGGGCGCCCTGGGAGGCGGGGCCGGCCGCGGCCGCGGAGCCGATCAGCGGGCGCTTGGGCTCCAGGGGCGGGAGCGCGGGCGGGTGCTGGCGGACCGGGGTGTTGCCGGTCGCTACGGCGAGCGGCGAGAGGTGGTACGGCGATGCCGGACCGGTCGCGGCTATCAGCGGCGAGAGACCGAAGCGGCCGGCCGGGGCGGCGGGCGGCGCCGGGGCGGGCGGGGCGCCGGGGCCCTGCAGGGCCATCGCGCTGGGGGCCGGGGCCAGGGTCGGGCCGCCCGACGCGGGCCGGGAGCCCGGCTGGGAGGTGCCGGCCGACAGGAACTGCCCGGTACGCAGCAGGGAGCCGCTGTCGGCGGCCGGGCTGGCGCTGAGCGGGGTGACGGCCGTGCCGCTGCCCTCGGTGCGCGGGCCGGTCACGTCGACGGCCGCCTCCAGGGGGAGGGCGCCGCCGAGCGCGAAGGCCGCGAGCGAGACCGCACCGGCCGCCGCGAAGGCGAACCGGCGCCGCTGCGCGGGCCGCTCGGCCTCCTGCGCGCGAAAACCGCGCGCCCGGGGCTGGACGGGCATCGCCGCCATCGCATGGCCGGAGTCGGGGACATAGCGGAACGCACCGCCGCCCCGGGCGAACTCACCGGAGCCGAAGCCACCGCCGCGGAGCCGGCTGCCGGGACCGTCGGCGTCGCCACCGGGGAGCTGCTGCAGGCGCGCCAGCAGACCCGCGGACGGGCCGGGCGGCGCCGCCTCGGCGAACACGCTCTTGAGCCGACGCTGGGCGTCGGCCTCCGCCTTGCACTTCGCGCAGGTCGCGAGATGCGCGAGCACCCGCTCGCGCGCGTCATGGCCCAACTCGCCGTCGACCAGGGCCGCGAGGCGGTCGCCGAGATGCTGCTCGGCGGGGGACGGACCGCCACTGAGGCTCACGCGATCCCTACCTCCCCCGTGGGCACCACGGCCAGCGAACGGCGCCGCTCGCGCTCCTCGCCGCGCGTGGCCGGGGCGCGGTGCTTGAGCGCCTTGCGCAGATGGGAGCGGCCGCGGTGGATCCGGCTGCGGACCGTGCCGAGCTTGACGCCGAGCGTCGCGGCGATCTCCTCGTACGACAGGCCCTCGATGTCGCACAGGACGACGGCGGCGCGGAACTCGGGCGCGAGGGTGTCCAGCGCGTGCTGCACATCGGCGTCGAAGTGGGTGTCGTCGAAGTGCTGCTGCGGCGCGGGCTCCCGGCTGGGCAGCTTCTCGGCCGCGTCGTCACCGAGCGCATCGAAGCGAATACGCTGCCGGCGGCGGACCATGTCCAGGAAGAGGTTGGTGGTGATGCGGTGCAGCCAGCCCTCGAACGTGCCGGGGGTGTACGTCGACAGCGAGCGGAAGACGCGGACGAACACCTCCTGGGTGAGGTCCTCGGCGTCGTGCTGATTGCCGGTGAGGCGGTAGGCGAGGCGGTAGACCCGTGCGCTGTGGGTGCTGACGATCTCCTCCCAGGTGGGCGGAGTCCACGCCTGCGCATCCGCGTCCGCGGCGAAGGTCGCGCTGGGTGCGGACTCGGCGATGGGGGTCCCCCCGCTCGAACGAAGTCGAGAGTGGAAACGGTCAGCGGTGTTTGTCACGGATTTCGGCTCGGCGAACGACCTCTTCAAGCGCCTCAGCACTCCTCGGTCACCCGCCGCAGCCGCACCTCCCCTGGTGGCTCTGGTGGTGTCCAGTAGAGCCCCTACCATATCCACCTCGCCCGTTAGCTCCGGATAAGCAGATTTGACCTGCATTTGGTTCTGCTTCTGACCTTGGTTCGCGTCTCGCGCGGTCTTCACCACTGCGTCCCCCCGTCTTCCTCCTCTCCCTCCATAACGCCCGGTCCCATCTGCGGGTTCCCGCACACAGCGGATACAGTCACGGTTGCGTCAACTACGGGGACAGGAGAGGGCCATTACCGGCAACCGGCAGACGAGCTTGGCATTCGCCGAGGCGTACGGCGCCGGGACCATCGACGACAGCGCCGAGGCCGCCCTGCGCTGGTCCCGCGACCGCGCCCGGGAGGCCGGCATCCGCACGGTGACGACCGGCACCGGCGCGGCCCTGCGCATGCTCGCCGCCACCGCGGACGCCAAGGCCGTCGCCGAGATCGGCACCGGCACGGGCGTGTCGGGCATCTACCTCCTGCACGGCATGCGGCCCGACGGCGTGCTGACCACCGTCGACCCCGAGCCCGAGCGGCAGACCTTCGCCAAGCAGGCGTTCCGTTCCGCCGGCTTCGCCGGGAACCGCGCCCGCTTCATCCCCGGCCGGGCGCTGGACGTCCTTCCGAGGCTCGCCGACGGCGGCTACGACCTCGTCTTCTGCGACGGCGACCTGATGGAGTGCCTGGAGTACCTCGCTGAATCGTTGCGTCTGCTGCGCCCGGGCGGCCTGGTGTGCTTCGAGGGCGTCTTCGCCGACGGCCGCACGGTCGATTCGGCGGTGCAGCCCGCGGAGGTGCTGCGGCTGCGGGAGCTGCTGCGGGCCATCCGGGAGAGCAGCACGCTGGTGCCGTCCCTGCTGCCGGTCGGCGACGGGCTGCTCTGCGCGGTCAAGCGCGGCTGAACCGCCCTGCCGCGGCCGCCCGGGCGGCACGTTGCGCACACCAAACGGCCCCGGGGGGGGGGGGGGGGGGGGGGGGGGGGGGGGGGGGGGGGGGGGGGGGGGGGGGGGGGGGGGGGGGGGGGGGGGGGGGGGGGGGGGGGGGGGGG
>NZ_JBWKCJ010000058.1:0-12788 GCF_056436545.1 Streptomyces sp. NPDC043738
GCTCCCCCCCCCCCCCCCCCCCCCAAAAAAAAAAACACACCCCCCCCCCCCCCCCCCCCCCCCCCCCCCCCCCCCCCCCCCCCCCCCCCCCCCCCCCCCCCCCGCGGGTAGTTGGCGGGCCGCTCTCAGCAGCCGCGGTCGACGAGGTCGAACGACTTGTAGTGGTCGGCGGTGTAGTAGTCCTCGTTCTGCTTCTCGCCGGTCACGATGCGACGCGCACCGCGGTCCGGCGAGCCCGGCGTGACGACGGTGTACTCGTGGTAGTAGCCGGAGCTCTGTGCCGGGAGGACGCCCTCGCGGTTGCTGAACACCGTCCCGTCCTGGGGGTACGGGTAGGGCCCGCCCTTGTCGATCAGGTCGAGGGTGTCATGGGCCTGCGAGGGCAGCTTGGAGTAGCAGATGTCGCCGACGGCCTGGGCGTGCACGGCCGTGGCGTGCGCCGTCGCGGCGTACGGGGCGGCCGGGCGCGCGGTGGCGACGGAGGGCGTGGCGGCGACGGAGGGCGTGGCGGCGACGGAGGGCGTGGCGGCGACCGCGGTCCCGCCGAGGAGAAGGGCCGAGGCAAGGGCGCTCGCGGCGCCGATCCTGGTGATCCGTGGGGGGATTCTCATGCCTCCCAGAATGACGCGCGTAGACATGCCCCTGTCAATGCCAAACGGGGGAAGTTTCCCGGGAGTTCACAGGAGGACCCTGGTTCGCCGCCCCGAAAGGTCCTGATTCCGACCGGCCCGGGCCGAGCCTGGCCGGGCCGGGCCGGGGCCGCCCCGCACAGTGGCTCCGCGCGCCGCTGCTCACCTCGGAAGGCTTTTGCCTCTCAGGCAAAACTTTTGCCCGAGAGGCGAAGGATGGTTATACCGGGGATATGACCGAGCTCCCCGACGAGCCCGCCGGCACGCCGCCGCAGGATCTCCCCACCGTGGCACCGCGCCTTCGTGACCTGCGGCGACGCAGTGGTCTCACACTGGAGACCGCGGCCCGGCTGGTGGGGCTCTCGCCCGCGCACCTGTCCCGGCTGGAGACCAACCGGCGCCAGCCCTCGCTGCCGATGCTGCTGGCGCTCGCCCGTACGTACGGCACCACGGTATCCGACCTGCTCGGCGAGACCGCCCCCGAGCGGGACCCGATCGTGCGGGCCGGCCGTGCGGAGCCGTCGGAGGCCGGCGGCTGGACGTACTGGACCGTGGGCGGCGCCGGGCGGGCGATGCAGGCGCTGCGGGTCCATGTGCCGCAGCGGGCGCAGGGCGAGTTGGTCCGGGTGCACCCCGGAGAGGAGTGGCTCTACGTCCTCAAGGGGCGGCTGCGGCTGACGCTCGGTGCGGCGGTGCAGGTGCTGGACCCGGGGGACGCCGCGCACTTCGACTCGCTGACCCCGCACCGTATCGCCGCCGCCTCCCGGGGCGGAACGGAGCTGTTGTTCGTCCACACGCTGCTGCAGAGCGGCGCCGCCGAGCTCTGCCTGGGCGGCGACGCGCCGCGCCGTGGCCTGTGACCAGGGAAGGATCGTAGGCCGTGCCCGACCACTCCACTCCTGCGCCGGCTGATCGCCCCCACGAGGCGATCGCCGCCGAGACACCGCCCGCCCGCCGCTACGTCGAGAACAAGCCACCCCGCGGGGTGTATGTGCGGGTGTTCATCTACGTCGTGGCGACGCATGTGCTGCTGGCGTTCATGAGCCTTCTGGTGGTCGTCGCCAAGTCGCGTTAGCGGCGCGGCCCGTGGGGCCTGTGGCACCTGCGGGGCCTGCGGGTTCATCCATCCGTCCGGTCCGAAAGTCCATTGCCCCGGCACGGCCACCGGGTGGAGCCTGCTGCCCGCGAGGCGTTCGCAGCAGGCTCCAGCTCCACCCCGTACCTCGTCGCACGAGGAGGACCGAAGGATGCACCGTACGCGCACCGCGGCGGCGACCGCGCTGGCCCTGGCCCTGGCCCTGATCCCCCTGACGGGCATGTCGGGGCCCCCGGACGCCGCCGGGCGCCCGGACACCGCCCGGGAGGCCCGGGACAGACCCGCCGCGGCCGTCTCCCCCGTCCCGCGGTCCGTCCGCCCTCGCTCCGACCGGGTCACCATCACCCCCACCGTGACCGTCGTCGCAGGCCCGAAGGCCGACGCCGCGGCACTGGCGGTGGTGTCGAAGTCGCTCAGGGACGCCGGCGCCGACCGGGTCGTACGGGCTGACCAGGCACCGGCCGGGCGGCGGCTGACGGTCTACGTCGACGGTGCGGGCGCGGCCCGGACGCTGCGGGACCTGGGCGCGCGGGGCACCGGCGGGCTGCCCGCCGAGGGCTATGCGCTCGCCGTCGGCGACGGCCGGATCGCGCTGGCCGGCAAGGACGCCGCCGGCACGTACTACGCCGCGCAGTCGCTGCGGCAGCTGCTGCCGCGGCGCGACCGTCCCGGCGCCCAGGTGCGGGGCACCGCCGTACGCGACTGGCCGGCCACCGCGCTGCGCGGTGTCATCGAGGGCTTCTACGGCACCCCCTGGTCGCACCGGGCCCGCCTCGACCAGCTCGACTTCTACGGCGAGCACAAGATGAACCTCTACGTCTACTCGCCGAAGGACGACGCCTACCTACGGGAGAAGTGGCGCGACCCCTACCCCGCCGACCGGCTCGCGGAGCTCAAGGAGCTGGTGGACCGGGCGCGGCAGCGGCATGTGGAGTTCAGCTACGCGCTCTCCCCCGGGCTGTCCGTCTGCTACGGCGCCGACGCCGATCTGCGGGCGCTGACCGCCAAGTTCCAGACGCTGTGGGACATCGGCGTACGGACCTTCGCCGTGCCGCTGGACGACATCAGCTACACGGACTGGAACTGCGCGGCGGACAAGGACAGGTTCGGGACCGGCGGCGGGGCGGCCGGGGCCGCGCAGGCGCATCTGCTCAACCGCGTCAACCAGGAGTTCATCGCCCGGCATCCGGGCGCCCGGCCGCTGCAGATGGTGCCGACCGAGTACTACGACGTCGAGCCGTCCCCGTACAAGAAGGCGCTGGCCACCCAGCTGGACGGGAACGTGCTGGTGGAGTGGACGGGTGTGGGGGTGATCGCGCCGACGATGAGCGTCGTCCAGGCCCGGCGGGCCCGGGAGGTCTTCGGGCACCCGATCCTGACCTGGGACAACTATCCGGTCAACGACTACGTCACCAACCGGCTGCTGCTCGGGCCGTTCAGCGGCCGCGAGAAGGGACTGCCCGAACAGCTGGCGGGGATCACCGCGAACCCGATGATCCAGCCCGCGGCGTCCAAGATCGCGCTGTACACGGTGGCCGACTACGCGTGGAACGACGCCGCCTATGACGCGCGTGCCTCCTGGGGCGCGGCGATCGAGGAGCTGGCCGGCGGCGACGCCCGTACGGCACGGGCGCTGCGGGCCTTCGCCGACGCCAACTACTCCTCCGCGCTCAATCCGCGGCAGGCTCCCGAACTCGCCGACGCCATCGCGCAGTTCGGCCGCGACGGGGACGTGCGGCGACTGGACGCGGCGCTGCGGGGCCTTCAGGACGCGCCGTCGGTGCTGCGTGAACGGCTCGCCGACCGGGGCTTCGTCGAGGACGGTGCGCCCTGGCTGGACGCGGCGCACGCCTGGGGCGTCGCGGCGCGTACCGCCCTGCGGCTGATCGAGGCGACCAGGGCGGGCGACGGTCCGCGGGCCTGGGAACTGCGCCAGCGCATCCCGGAGTTGGTGCGGACCGCCCGGTCGTTCGTGTATGTGGACCTGACGGGGAAGAAGGTTCCGGTGCTGGTGGCCGACGGGGTGCTGGACGCCTTCGTCGAGGACGCCCTCGCCGCGCACGACGCGTCGCTGGGCGTCATCGGCCGTCCCAAGGCGTCGACGGATCTGCCGGTCCATCAGGACAACGCGGTCTCCCGGATGACCGACGGCGACGACGCCACGTACTTCTGGAGCGGCACGGCGCCCGGGTCCGGCTCGTACGTCACTCTCGATCTGCACGCCCGGCGTCCGCTGGGCACCGTCACCCTCGCCATGGGCAAGAGCGGCAGCCCGGACGACTATCTGCACCACGGCGTGCTGGAGTACTCCTCGGACAACGAGCACTGGCGGCGGCTGGCCGCGTTCGACGACAGGCCCGAGGTCGGCGTCACGCCGCCGGCCGGCGCCACCGCCCGGTACCTGCGCGCGCGGGCCACGCAGGCGCAGGACAACTGGCTGGTGGTGCGGGAGTTCAC
Organism: Streptomyces sp. NPDC043738; assembly: GCF_056436545.1. Taxonomy (NCBI): domain Bacteria; kingdom Bacillati; phylum Actinomycetota; class Actinomycetes; order Kitasatosporales; family Streptomycetaceae; genus Streptomyces; species Streptomyces sp. NPDC043738. Next base: position 4,183 of record NZ_JBWKCJ010000058.1, read on the forward strand.
GGTCGCCGGGGCCGATCGGGTGACGGTGGCCGGCGACCCGCCCGCGGCACCGGGCAGCGCCCTGCGGTCGGCGGCGGACCAGGACCCGGCGACCGCCTACCGGGCGGCGCGGGCGGCCCGGCCGGGTGAGGCACTGGAGTTCACACCGGACGCACCCCGTTCGGCGCGGTCCGTGACGGTGCTGCGGCCGCGGGGCGCACCGGTCGGGGAGGCGGGCGTGGAGGTCCGTACGGGCGGCGTCTGGCGCACGCTCGGCACGCTGTCCGGTGCCTATACGCGCCTGGCGGCGGGCGGCGGCGCGGTCGAGGGCGTACGGCTGGTGTGGCGGGGCCGGGCGGCGGCGCCCGCGGTCAATGAGGTGATTCTGCGCTGAGCGGAGGTGCCGGGACGCCGGGGCGCGGTTCGGTACCCGCGCGGGCGGCGTCCCGGTGCCTACTCTGAGCCCCGGCACCGCCTCGCGCCCCGCACGGAGGAGACCCGTCCCATGCGACCCGACCCCGACGCCCCCCGGCCGACCGCGGCCGCCGTGCTCGACGACGCCGTACGCGTACTCGCCCCGGACACCGGCGCCAACCGGCTGGTGGCGCGGATCGAGGCGGGCGAGGCACCGCGCTCCGTCTTCGCCACCCTCGCCCTCGAACAGCACCAGATCACCACCGCCGACCGCCTCAGCTTCCAGCACCTGGCGCGGCGGGCGGACGGCGACCCGCCCGTGGCCGACTTCTTCGACCTGCTCGCTCAGGGCGAGGCGCTGGCCCTGAAGCAGCTGGCCGGGCTGGCGGACGCCTGCGGGCTGACGGCAGCGGACATCGCCGGCTACCAGCCGCGGCCCGGCTGCCAGGCCTACCCGTCCTACGCGGCGCGGCTCGCCCTCGGCGCCGAGCCGACCGACGTGGCGATCGCGCTGACCGCCAACTTCGCCGCCTGGGGCGGCTGCTGCCGCATCGTCGAGACCGCGATGCGCGATCACTACGCCTTCCCGGACGCGGCCCGCGCCTTCTTCGGCTCCTTCGCCGAACCGGCGACGGCCGTCCAGGAGCGGGCGCGGGCGGCGGTGCAGCACGGCCTGGACACCGGCCAGGCCCGGCCGGCCGCGGCACACCGCTACGGCCGGCTCCTCCAGGCGTATGAACTCATGTTCTGGAACTCGGTCGGCGACTGAACCCGTCGCCCCAGGCGGCGGCCGCCGGGCGCGGCTCACATGGGAAGCGACAGCAGGCGAAGCGGCTCCGCGGGAGGCGCCACGCCCTCCCGCAGCGGTGTCCACATGGTCCGCAGCGGCATGACGACGGGCCCGTCGGGCTGCTCGACCTGTACGTCCCCCTGGAGGGTGTGCCAGCCGAGCCGCTGGTACAGGGCGACGAGCGGCGGGCGGCAGAAGAGCAGCCCGTGGCGCGGTCCCTTCGTGCGGGCGTGCTCCACGGCGGCCGTGACGACCCGCCGCGCCAGCCCCTGCCCCCGCAGGTCGGCCGCGACGGCCACCCCGCCGAGGCCGACGGCCCGGGTCTCCTCCCCGTCGGCGGAGACCGGGATCGTCAGCAGACCCGCGTGCGCCACCAGCCGGCCGTCCTGCCTGATGGCGAAGTGCTCCTCCTTGGGCAGCCAGGTCAGGCCGGCCTCCGCGACACCGAAGGGGTCGGCGCCGTCCCCGAGGATCTCGCTCTGGTCCGCGGGCGTGTACCGCGAGAGCCGTATCACCGGCGGCGCCGCGGACGATGTGTTCCCAGTCATCCCCTCATGATGCCCGGTGGCCCCGACGGGGCGGTCGGGGCCACCGGATGAGACGACGTCAGCCGCTCGACTCCCCGTAACGGGCGGTCAGCCGGCGCGTGCCCTCCTCGGTGAGCGAGCCGTGCAGCCGCAGGCGGGCGATACCGCCGTCGGGGAAGATGTCGATCCGGGCGTGGGTGACGGCGGGGGCGTCGTCGAGCAGGAAGCGGTGGACGGTGTCGGGCTGCAGCCGCGTACGGGGCAGCAGTTCGATCCACTCGCCGCTTTCGCCGTCGCGGCCGAACAGGGCCGCCCAGCCTGCCGAGTTGCCCTTGAGGTAGCCGGTGTCGATCTCCACCGCGCGGATCACGGACTGCTCGGTGAGGCGGTAGCGGACCCAGTCGTTGCCGGTGCCGCGGCGGCGCCGGGTCTCCCAGCCGTCGTCCATCTTGCGGGAGCGGCCGGGCTGGATGGTGTGGGTGGGCGAGGAGTAGAAGCGGTCCGAGGCGTCCTCGACCTGGCCGCCGTTCTCCAGCGCGGCGACGTCGAAGGTGCCCAGCGCGGCGAGCCAGCCGGGCGCGGGGACGACCTCGCCGTGGACGCGGAGGCGCGCGACGCCGCCGTCGGGGTGCTGGTTGAGGCGCAGGTGGGTGAAGCGCCGCTCCGCCTGGACGGCGAAGCCGTTGGCGGCGTGTCCGCCGATGGCGGTGCGCGGGACGAGGGGGGTCCATGCGACGTCGGCGGCGAGGAGTTCCGCGGGCGAGGGCGAGCCCTCGACGCAGGCGCCCTCGACGCTGACGGACTGGGGGTAGTTGCCGCGGAAGTGGGCGGTGTCGACGACGATGCCGCGGATCACGCCGGGTGCGCCCAGGCGTATCAGCGCCCAGTCGTGGTCCTCGTCCGCCGGGAACGGGTGGGCGCCGTCGGTGCCGCGCCGTCTGCGGGTCTCCCAGCCGTCCATGATCTTGCCCTTGTGGCCGAAGGCCTCGGGGTCGAAGTGGGCGGGCTCGGGCGTCAGGAGGTTCTCCCGCTCGGCGAAGAACTCGTCGTTGGCGGCGATCACGCCCGCGCCCAGCCGGCGGTCGGCGAGGTCGGGGAGGTGCGTGAAGGGGAAGCCGGTGGCGCCGGGGGTGCGGTAGTCGGCGTAGGGGTCGCCGCCTTGGTAGGGGCTGGCGTCACCGGTGTAGCGGGGGAGGTCGGCGGTGGTCATGCGCGCGGCCTTTCGAGGAGTTCGCCGGTGGGTTCGGCGAGGGTGGCGCCGTCGTTGATCTGCCGGCCGCGCAGCCAGGTGGACCGTACGACGCCGTACAGGGTCTTGCCGGCGTATGCGGTGATCTTGTTGCGGTGCTGGAGGGCCTGCGGGTCGACGGTGAAGGTCTCCTCGGGGGCGAGGACGGCGAAGTCGGCGTCCCGGCCGGGCTCGATGGCGCCCTTCTGGTGGAGGCCGACCAGCGCGGCCGGGGCGGTGGACATCCAGCGCACGACGTCGTCGAGGGAGTGGCCGCGTTCGCGGGCCTCGGTCCAGATGGCGGGCAGGCCCAGCTGGAGGGAGGAGATGCCGCCCCAGGCCGCGCCGAAGTCGGCGGTCTTGAGGTCGGCGGTGGACGGCGAGTGGTCGGAGACGATGCAGTCGATGGTGCCGTCGGCCAGGCCCTCCCACAGCGCGTCCTGGTTGGCGGCCTCACGGATCGGCGGGCAGCACTTGAACTCCGTCGCGCCGTCCGGGACCTCCTCGGCGGTCAGGGTCAGGAAGTGCGGGCAGGTCTCGACGGTGATCTTGACGCCCTCGCGCCGGGCGGCGGCGATCAGCGGCAGCGCGTCGCTGGAGGACAGGTGCAGCACATGCACCCGGGCGTCGAGCCGCTGGGCGAGGACGATCAGCCCGGCGATGGCGTCGTTCTCGCAGATGCGGGGGCGGGAGGCGAGGAAGTCGGCGTACTTGGGGCCGTGCGGTACGGGGGCCGCGCCCAGATGGCCCGGGTCCTCGGCGTGCACGATGAGCAGACCGTCGAAGCCGGCGATCTCCCCTAGGGCGGTGGCCAGTTGTTCCTGGTCGACCTCGGGGAACTCCTCCACTCCGGAGGGCGACAGGAAGCACTTGAAGCCGAAGACCCCGGCGTCGTGCAGCGGACGCAGGTCCTTGACGTTGCCGGGGATGGCCCCGCCCCAGAAGCCGACGTCGATATGGGCCTTGCTGCGGGCGACCTCGCGCTTGGTGTCGAGGTGGGCGGCGGTGGTGGTGGGCGGGAGGCTGTTGAGCGGCATGTCCACGAGGGTGGTGATCCCGCCGGCCGCGGCCGCGCGGGTGGCGGTCCAAAAGCCCTCCCACTCGGTGCGGCCGGGGTCGTTGACGTGGACGTGGGTGTCGACGAGGCCGGGCAGCAGGACGTCGTCGCCGAAGTCCTCCACCCGCGCCCCGGCCGGGACCTCGGCGTCGTGCGGCAGCACCGCGTCGATCCTGCCGTCCTTGACGGTGACGGTCGCGGCGCGCGTCCCCTGCGGGGTGACGACGCGCGTGGAGCGCAGCACCAGCTCTCTTTCGGACACCCGGTCCCCTCCTCGTATCGTGTCTTCATCGTTGCCCGGCGGCGCGGGAGGCGCACGGCCACCGGGGCCGCGGCGCCCACGGCGCGCCCTCCGCACCGCCCACGGGCGCCGGAACGGAATGCGGAATTCGGAATTCAACAGTCTGTTGAATGAGTCTTCACTCCGGATCCCGGCCCGTCAAGACCCCTCCGCCGGCACCGGCGCGGCCGCCACACCGGAACCCTGCCGGATCCCCGGCTGCTCGCCGGCAGCCGTCCTGACCTGCGACGGGATGATGTCCTCCGGGATCGGCCCGGCGTCCGAAGCCACCCCGTCACGGCGGCAGACCAGCGCGTAGAGCCCCCCGGCGAGCGCCATTCCGAAGATCCAGGAGAACGGCGCCACCACAGCGAAGGCCGGAACCAGGGCGAGCACGGCGGCGACCGCGGCGGCCGGCAGGAAGGCGATCACCGCCTTCGGGTTGTAGCCCCTGCGGTAGAAGTACGCGCCCCGGGCATCGGCCGAGAACAGTGCGTCCACATCGATCCGGCCACGTCGCACCCGGTAGTAGTCGACGAGCAGAATCGCCACCAGGGGGCCGAGGAAGGCGCCCAGCGCCCCCAGGAAGTACTGGATCACCAGCGCCGAGGAGTACAGCTTCCAGGGCAGCACGACGACGGCCAGCACCGCGGTGATCATGCCGCCGCGCTTGAAGTCCAGATACTTGGGCGCCAGGTTGGCGAAGTCGTAGGCGGGGGAGACGAAGTTGGCGACGACGTTGATGCCGATGGTGGCGACGATGAAGGACAGCGCGCCGATGACGGTGACCACCGGGTTGTCGATCTTCTGGATCACCTTCACCGGGTCGTAGATCGCCTCGCCGAAGACCGCGATGGTGCCCGCGGTGACCAGCACGGCGACCACCGCGAAGGCGGTGAAGTTCACCGGCAGCCCGATCAGGTTGCCGCGCCGGTAGGAGCGGTGGTCCGGCGTGAAGCGGGCGAAGTCGGCGTAGTTGAGGACCAGGGTCAGGAAGGTGGCCACGGTCAGGCTGACCGCGATCAGGCTCTGTTCGACCTGCTCGGCGCCGCTGAGGCCGGTGATGCTGCGGGTCAGCGAGATCTCACCGCCGGCCTTGACGACCAGGTAGACCGCGAGCGCCAGCACCACGAGCCAGACGACCGGGCCGGTCGCGAAGTCCTGGACCTTGCGGATGAACTCCATCCCCCGGGTCAGCAGCACGGCCTGCAGCCCCCACATCAGCAGGAACGCGGTCCAGCCCAGGGTGGACAGCCCCAGCACCGAGTTGTGGTGGTAGGCCTCCAGGCCGGGCGCGATCTGCAGGGTCAGCAGGACGACGGCCGTCGAGGCCAGCCAGGTCTGGATGCCGTACCAGGCCACCGCCATGATCGCGCGCAGCAGGGCCGGGATGTTGGCGCCGTACACGCCCCAGCTGGCGCGGGCGAGCACCGGGTAGGGAACGCCCGTCCGGTGGCCCGCGTGCCCCATCCGGTTCATCAGCCAGTAGACGATCGAGATGCCGGCCAGCAGCGCGAGGAACACCTCCCAGGCCGGCAGGCCGAGCACGAACAGGCTCGCGGCGAAGGCGTAGTTGCTGATCGCGTGGGTGTCGGACATCCACAGCGCGAAGATGCTGTAGGTGCCCCATTTGCGCTCGGGGGCCGGCGCGAGGTCCTCGTTGAAGAGCCGCGGGTCCGGCCGCAGGTGCTGCGGCGACGGGGTGTTCACGTGTCCTCCCAGGCAGATTGGGTGGAGCTTAGGGGTCAGTTATCAGATGTCTGATGTCTGTGCGGAAAATTCGGTGTGCCGGGCAGCGCCCTGAGCGCGCCCCTGAGGCGGCCGCAGATGGGCACTCAGCGGCCAGGATCCGATGACCTTCGGGCGGGGCGGCGCGAAGCTGCGTCCCTTGCTGGTGGCCAGCCGCAGCCCGACGACCGCCTCGGCGAACTTCACCGCCGCGGCGACCCCGTCGACAACGGGCACCGCGAGCGCCGCCGCCACCTTCTCCTGGAGCCCGGCCATCCCCCCGCACCCCAGGCAGATCACCTCGGCGCCGGCCCGCACGGCCTCGCGCGCGGTCTCGATGATCACCGCCACGGTCCGCTCCGGGTCCTCCTCCAGCTCCAGGACGCCGAGCCCGGTGCCGCGGACGGCGGCACAGCGCTGCAGCAGCCCGGCGGTCAGCAGCCGGTCCTGGATCTGCGGTACGGCGCGGTCGAGGGTGGTGACGACGCCGTAGGCGTGGCCGAGCATCATCGCCATCTGAGCGGCGCTCTCGGTGATGTCCAGTACGGGTACGTCCAGCAGCTCCTGGGCGCCCTCCCGGCCCGGCTCGCCGAAGCCGGCCATGACCAGCGCGTCGAAGGCCGTGTCGAGGGTGGCGAGCCGGTCCAGGACGGCCGCGGCGCTGAGATAGCCCTCGAAGTGCCCCTCGATGGACTCCGGGCCCCACAGGGGTTCGGTGGCGATGACCTCGGTGCCCGGGGCGGCTGCCGCGGTGGCGGTGGCGCGGATCGAGTCGGTCATGGAAGCCGTGGTGTTCGGGTTCATGACGAGAATGCGCATGACACTCCAGCAATTTGGAGGATTCCACAGAATGGACAGTAGGTTTCGCGCAGCAGAACGTAGCTACGGCCACTGGCACCGTCAAGAGATCGCGGCTAGGAGCTTGACCGACGTCTCTCACGGTGGGACAAAGAGGGCCTGACCGGCGGGAACGAGTGTGCGAGAGACCGTGTGTCAACGTAAGGGGACCGGTAGGCTGCTGCGGTCGGGCCCGGCGCCCGCAAGCCCCAGCCGAGACCGATCCGCCCCGCCCCGAAAGGAACGCGCCGTGCCGCCCTCCAGCGCCAGCACCTCCGCCGCCGAAGCCAAGCCCGCAGGCGCAAGCGGCGGCGTCCAGTCCCTCGAGCGCGCCTTCGACCTGCTGGAGCGGATGGCCGACGCCGGCGGCGAGGTCGGCCTGAGCGAGCTCTCCACCAGCAGCGGACTGCCGCTGCCCACCATCCACCGCCTGATGCGCACGCTCGTCGCCTGCGGCTATGTACGCCAGCAGCCCAACCGCCGCTACGCGCTCGGCCCGCGGCTGATCCGGCTCGGCGAGAGCGCCTCACGGCTGCTGGGGACCTGGGCCCGGCCCTTCCTGGCCCGCCTGGTGGAGGAGACCGGCGAGACGGCCAACATGGCACTGCTCGACGGCGACGAGATCGTGTACGTCGCCCAGGTCCCCTCCCGGCACGCGGTGCGGATGTTCACCGAGGTCGGCCGCCGGGTCCTGCCGCACTCCACCGGCGTCGGCAAGGCCCTGCTCGCCGACCACCCGCCGGAGGAGGTCCGCGCGCTGCTCGGCCGTACGGGCATGCCCGCCGCGACCGAGAAGACGATCACCGACCCGGATCGCTTCCTGGAGGCGCTGTCCGACGTCCGCCGGCTCGGCTACGCCGTCGACGACAACGAGCAGGAGATCGGCGTCCGCTGCCTCGCGGTGCCCGTGCCCAACTCGCCCACCTCGGCGGCGATCTCCATCTCCGGCCCGACGGGGCGCGTGACGGAGGCCGCCACGGACAAGATCGTGCCGGTACTGCAGGACGTCGCGGCGCAGCTGTCGGTGGCACTGGCGAACCAGACGCCGGCGTAGCCGCCGCGCGCTCCCGGTCACCGGCCGCGCGGCAGCTCCCCGAAGCAGTCGATGCGCTCGCGCACCTCGGTGAGCGCGGGCGACAGCGCACTCACCGAGCCGACCGCCCCGGCGATCAGCAGCAGCGAACGGCGCAGCCGGGGCACCTCCGGCAGACCGTGACTGACCATCGCGTCCAGTGCGGCCAGCTCGTCGTCGGCGGCCGCCCGGTCCGGTAACTCCGCCGGGAGCACGGCCAGTTGGCGGCGCAGCCGCGCCACCGCCCCGCGCAGCTCCTGGACCCGTGGGTCGCCGTCGACCCCGGTCATTCGTCGGTCCCTCTGCAGCTGTTCCACAACGACGGCGTCCTCCATGGCCGTTGCCCCTCCGCAATGCGGGACAGTTAACGCCACTCTGCGCTGCACGCGCCATACGGAGAGCGAAAAAATCGGATCACCGGGTTGTTCCGGAAGTGAGCCGCGGGGGCGCCCGGGAGGCGAACGGCGAGGTTGTCGCGGGGGGGGGCGGGTGCCGCGCGCCTCCCCTCTTGTTTTTTCCCTCCCGCCCACCCCCCTACGGGGGGTGGGCGGGTGTATGTGCGCGGCGTCCCCTAAGGGATGCGGCCCCGGGGGGGGGGGGGGGGGGGGGGGGGGGGGGGGGGGGGCGGGGGGGGGGGGGGGGGGGGGGGGGGGGGGGGGGGGGGGGGGTAGGCCCCCTCAATCCCCCCGAACAA
>NZ_JBWKCJ010000059.1:0-11729 GCF_056436545.1 Streptomyces sp. NPDC043738
TCTTGCGTTTCCGACTCTATCAGATCCTTGCGGCTCCGATTTTCGCCGGTGCGTTTCCGCCTTTCGGCTTCTTCGCGTTTCCAACCTTACCAGATTCGTTTCCGTCTCTGGCTCCCTGTTGGAGCGGGGTCGACCGTTCGGCTTTCGCTTTTCGGTCTTTCCGACTTTATCAGAAGTGCTGCGGTCGAATTAAATCGACCGGGGCTTCCGGTAAGTGGTCGGTTGCGCTTCGCCGAATTGAAATTCCGGCCGAAGCGGAGAAGAGACTAACCGTCGCGGATGAACTTGTCCAGTTCGTTGCAACCGTTCGAATCTACCTCCCCCTGCTACCCGTGTCAACGGGTTTCTGGGGCGAGGAGGAGATTAGCAGGTCAGCGGGGCCCGACGCACATCAGGCGGCAGTCGGGAGGGTGGCGTCGCGGTCGGTGGCGTCGAGGTCGCCGGTCGCTCCGGCTCGTACGGCGCGGCCGCCCAGCACGTAGACGTACAGGAGGAATGCCAGCTCGACGGTGGCGCCGATGCCGATGCGAGCCCAGGTGGGCAGGCCGGAAGGGGTGATGAAGCCTTCGAGGGCGCCGGATATGAAGAGGACCGCGGCGAGACCGATGGCGACTCCGAGGGCGGCGCGGCCCTCCTCCGCCAGGGCCGTACGCCGGGTGCGCGGCCCGGGGTCGATGACGGTCCAGCCCAGGCGGAGGCCGATGCCGGCGGCGATGAAGACGGCGGTCAGTTCGAGGAGGCCGTGCGGGAGGATCAGGCCGAGGAAGGTGTCGAGGCGGCCGGCCGAGGACATCAGGCCGATGCCGACGCCCAGGTTGAGCATGTTCTGGAGGAGGATCCACAGGACGGGGAGGCCTAGGAAGGCGCCGAGGACCAGGCACAGGGCTACGGCCTGGGCGTTGTTCGTCCATACCTGGGCGGCGAAGGACGCGGCGGGGTGGCTGGAGTAGTACGTCTCGTACTGGCCGCCGGGGCGGGTCATGGCGCGGAGTTCCTCCGGGGCGCCGATGGCCGCCTGGACCTCGGGGTGGGCGGCTATCCACCAGCCGATGAGGGCGGCGACCACGGTGGAGAGGATCGCGGTGGGGATCCACCAGTGCCGCAGGCGGTAGACCGCGGCGGGGAAAGCGGTGGTGAAGAAGCGGGCGGCATCGCGCCAGGAGGCCTTGCGGGCGCCGGTGACCGTGCTGCGGGCGCGGGCCACGAGCGAGGTGAGGCGGCTGGTCAGCGCCGGGTCGGGGGCGCTGGACAGGAGGAGGGAGAGGTGCGTGGTGGTGCGCTGGTAGAGGACCACCAGTTCGTCGGCCTCGGCGCCTGTGAGGCGGCGTTTGCGGTGCAGGAGTGCTTCGAGGCGGTCCCATTCGGCTCGGTGTGCCGTGATGAAGACATCGAGGTCCATAGGGGGTCGCTCCTCGCAGCGCCGTGGGTGGGTGCCGGGTCAGCTTGGCAGACTGACCGTGTCCGGCTGCGGGGTGGGCGGAATTTCGGGGATCGAGAAGGAGTGGGGCACGGCGTGAGTGAGCTCGTGACGGGTGAAGCGGTGGTGCTGGGGCTGCGGCCGGCCAGGCTGCCGAGCCGGGGGCTGGCGGTGGCGGTGGACGTGGCCATGGCCTGGAGCATCTACATCGCGGTGTCGATGCTGCTGGTGAGCGCGACGTCGTCGATGGACAGCGCGGCGATGGCGGCGGTGTCGGTGGCGACGTTCGTGCTGGTGCAGGTCGGGATACCGATCGCGGTCGAGACGCTGAGCCATGGCCGTTCGCTGGGGAAGGTCATGTGCGGACTGCGGGTGGTGCGGGCGGACGGCGGGCCGATCCGGTTCCGGCATGCGCTGGTGCGGGGCGCCCTGGGGGCCATCGAGATCGTGCTGACGTTGGGGGTGGTGGCGGCCATCGCCTCGTTGGTCTCGGCGCGGGGGCGTCGAATGGGGGATGTGTTCGCCGGGACGCTGGTGATCCGGGAGCGGATGCCCGCGGCTCAGGTGGGGAGTGCGCTGCCGCCTCCGCCTCCCTGGCTGGCGGCGGAGCTCGGAGCGCTGGATCTGTCGCGGGTGCCCGATGGATGGTGGCTGACCGTACGGCAGTACCTGACGCGGATGGGGCAGCTGGATCCGCAGGTCGGTGCGGCGATGGCGGGGCGGCTGGCGGAGGACCTGCGGGGGTTCACCGGGGTGCCGGGGCCGGCGGGGATACACCCGGCGGCGTATCTGGGAGCGGTGGTCGCGGAGCGGCAGGCGCGGGAGGCGCGGCGGACGTTCGGGGCGTCGGCGGGGGCCGGTGCGGCCGCTCCCGGGCATGAGGCTGCGGGGGGCTGGATCGGCGCGCCGTCGGTTGCCGGTGCGCCGTCGGTGCCCGGTGCGTCGGCGATTGCCGGTGCGTCGGCGGGGGTTGCCGAGGAGGCGGGGGCGTCCGGACCTGCGGTGGTGGCGAGCGGGGACGGGGTGCCGGTGCCGGGTGGGGCTTGGGCGTTGCCCGGTGGAGGCGGAGCCGAGGCAGTCGGAGCCGGGGGGACGGTGCCGGCCGCGGGTGGGGCGGGGGTTGCGGGACCGCCGGTCGGCGAGAGCGGTGGTGGCCCGGGGATCGGCGACGCGGGTGGGCGGCCGCCGCGTACGGGGTTCGCTCCGCCGGTGTGAGGTCGGCGGCCGCCGCGGACGTGGCGTCGGACGATTGCCGGCAGCCGGGTGCGGGCGGTGGTGCGGCGCGGGGCCGGGCGGTCAGCGGTCAGCGGTCAGCGGTCAGCGGTCAGCGGTCAGCGGTCAGCGGTCAGCGGTCAGGTGAACGTCGACGGCGGCGATTCGAGGGATTCGAGTTCGATGCCGGGCGCCGACAGGACTACGTCGCCGGTGATGTGGACGGTGTGCTGCTCGCCGGTTTCGAGGTCGTTGACCTGGTATTCGTCGGCGATGAGGGGGGCGTTGTCAGTGGCGTGTGGTGTGCTGGCGAGCAGGGCCCAGGACTGGTCGAGGGTGCGGGGGGCGAGGACGGGGGGTGTGAAGGCGACGAGGCGGGTGCGGATGGCGCCGCCGCCGAGGGTGGGGCGCAGCAGCCGGGCGGTGGCGATGAGGAACGCGGGGGACGCGCCGGTGAAGGCGTGGGCGGGAACGTTGCCTTCGGTGGCGTGTTCGCCGGTCGGGTCGGTGCGTACCCAGGTGACGCCGTCCAGGGCGGCGCCGCGGACCTGCCAGGCGGAGGCATGGAGCTCCAGGCGGATGGGTCGGCCGAGGTCGTCGAGGGTGAGGTCGACGGAGCCGACGTGGTCGCCCGAGGGGTTGATGATCTGCGAGACGTAGCGCCAGCCGGAGGGGCCGGTGGCGCAGTGGAAGTGCTCTTCACCGAGGGGGGTGTGGTCGTGCGGGTCGTGGAGGGAGTAGTGGCCGCGGGGCATGGGGGTGCAGTCCTTCGAGCGGCGGCCGGCGGTTGGGGTGGCCGGCAGGTGGGGGGGGGCGGGCGGGTGCGGGGTTCTTACGGGCCAGGCCCCCGCCGTGAGTGGCGAGGGCCTGGGGTTACCGATTGCTGTGGGAGTGCGCCGGGCGATCAGGGGCGCTGATCAGCCGTGAGCACGCCCGGGCTCAGTAGCGGTAGTGGTCGGGCTTGTACGGGCCCTCGACCTGGACGCCGATGTAGGCGGCCTGCTCCGGACGGAGCTCGGTCAGCTTGACGCCCAGGGCGTCGAGGTGGAGACGGGCGACCTTCTCGTCGAGGTGCTTGGGGAGCACGTAGACGTCGGTCGGGTACTCCTCCGGCTTGGTGAACAGCTCGATCTGGGCCAGCGTCTGGTCCGCGAAGGAGTTGGACATCACGAAGGACGGGTGCCCGGTGGCGTTGCCCAGGTTCAGCAGGCGGCCCTCGGACAGGACGATCAGGACCTTGCCGTCCGGGTGGGTCCAGGTGTGGACCTGGGGCTTGACCTCGTCCTTGACGATGCCGGGGAGCTTGGCGAGCCCGGCCATGTCGATCTCGTTGTCGAAGTGGCCGATGTTGCCGACGATCGCCTGGTGCTTCATCCGCGCCATGTCGGAGGCGAGGATGATGTCCTTGTTGCCGGTGGTGGTGATGAAGATGTCGGCGGTCTCGAGGACCTCGTCCAGGGTGGTGACCTGGTAGCCGTCCATCGCGGCCTGCAGGGCGCAGATCGGGTCGATCTCGGTGACGATGACGCGGGCGCCCTGGCCGCGCAGGGACTCCGCGCAGCCCTTGCCGACGTCGCCGTAGCCGCAGACCACGGCGGTCTTGCCGCCGATCAGGACGTCGGTGGCGCGGTTGATGCCGTCGATCAGCGAGTGGCGGCAGCCGTACTTGTTGTCGAACTTCGACTTGGTGACGGCGTCGTTCACGTTGATCGCCGGGAAGAGGAGGTCGCCGTCGCGGTGCATCTCGTAGAGACGGTGCACGCCGGTGGTGGTCTCCTCGGTGACACCGCGGATCTCGGAGGCCAGGTTCGTCCACTTCTGCGGGGCCTCGGCGAGGGTGCGGGTGAGCAGCTCCAGGATGGCGCGGTGCTCGTCGCTCTCGGCGGTCTCGACGGCGGGGACCTTGCCGGCCTTCTCGTACTCGACGCCCTTGTGGACCAGGAGGGTGGCGTCGCCGCCGTCGTCGAGGATCATGTTCGGGCCGCCGGTGGGCGAGTTCGGCCAGGTCAGCGCCTGCTCCGTGCACCACCAGTACTCGTCGAGGGTCTCGCCCTTCCAGGCGAAGACCGGGATGCCCTTGGGGCTGTCCGGCGTGCCGTCGGGGCCAACGGCGATGGCGGCCGCGGCGTGGTCCTGGGTGGAGAAGATGTTGCAGGACGCCCAGCGGACCTCGGCGCCGAGGGCGGCCAGGGTCTCGATCAGGACGGCGGTCTGCACGGTCATGTGCAGGGAGCCGGTGATGCGGGCGCCGGCCAGCGGCTGGGCGGCGGCGTACTCCTTGCGGATCGCCATCAGGCCGGGCATCTCGTGCTCGGCGAGGGTGATCTCCTTGCGGCCGAAGGCGGCGAGGGAAAGGTCGGCGACCTTGAAGTCCTGGCCGGTGGCTGCTGTCGTCATGCGGGCTGCTCCTCGAGCGTCGAGGTGGATGGGCTGGCAGTCTGCGGCGCGGGCCGGGGCCCAGCTTGAGCTGGGGGAAGAGCGTACGCGGAAGCGGACACACCTCTCCCCTGGCCGCAGCGCAGTCCGTCGGAGGCCCTCTCTCCCTCGGCCGGTCCGCGGGGCGGGCCGACCGACCGCCATCAGCAGCGACGTCTGGCACTGGTCACGAATCTACACCGATCGGCCCAGTGAACCCCAGCCCGGATGGGCCGATTCGGTGCGGTCCCGGCCACGGAGGGGTGTCGGGACGGGCGCGTGGCGGCGGAGCGGGAGGCGGCGGCGGAGGGGTCCGGGTGGCCGCAGGCCGGGTTGTCAGGGGGGTTTGCCCGGGCCGGGACGTCATGCAGGATGCCTGGAGCGCGCGAACACCGGAACGTCTGTACGACGGCGCGCATGTGCGTAAGGAGAACCACGTGACGACCAGTTCAGCCGAGGCGCCCCAGGGTGCGGGGCGGGGCGGGCGGGGGCTGAAGCTGCTCGCAGTGACCGCCTGCCCGACCGGCATCGCCCACACGTATATGGCCGCGGAGAAGCTGACCCGGGCCGCCGAGTCGCTCGGCCACGAGATCAAGGTGGAGACGCAGGGTTCCATCGGGGCTGAGAACGTACTGTCTGACAACGATGTCAGGGATGCCGACGGGATCATCATCGCCGCGGACAAGGACGTCGACCGGAGCCGGTTCGTCGGCAAGAGGGTGCTGGCGGTCGGCGTGGCCGAGGGGATTCACCACCCCGAGCGGCTGATCGAGCGGGTGCGGAGCGCGCCGGTCCACGGGGGCGAGGGGCCCGGCGGATCCGGGGCGGCCGCGGCGACGGGGGGCGGCAAGGAGCGCAGCGTCGCCTACAAGGCGCTGATGAACGGGGTCAGCTACATGATCCCGTTCGTGGTGGTCGGCGGTCTGCTGATCGCGATCTCCCTCGCGCTGGGCGGGCATCCGCAGGCCGACGGCGGGCTGGTGATCCCCGACGGTTCGTTCTGGAAGCACGTCAACGACGTGGGGGTCATCGGCTTCACGCTGATGGTGCCGATCCTGTCCGGCTATATCGCCTATGCGATCGGCGACCGGCCGGCGCTGGTGCCGGGCATGATCGGCGGCTGGATCGCCAATACGGGTGCGCTGTACGACTCCAAGGCGGGCGCGGGGTTCATCGGCGCGATCGTCACCGGCTTCCTGGCCGGCTATCTGGTGCAGTGGATCAAGAAGCTCAAGGTCCCCAGGTTCGTCCAGCCGATCATGCCGATCATCGTGATCCCGATCGTGGCGACGACGACGCTCGGGCTGTTCTTCGTCTACGTCATCGGTAAGCCCGTCTCCTGGGTGTTCACGCACCTCACCAGCTGGCTGGGCGGGATGACCGGGTCGAGCGCGATCCTGCTCGGCGCGATCCTCGGGCTGATGATCGCCTTCGACATGGGCGGTCCGGTCAACAAGACCGCGTTCCTGTTCGGCGCGGGGCTGATCGCGTCCGGCAACCAGACGGTGATGGGCATGTGTGCCGCGGCGATCCCGGTCATGCCTCTGGGGCAGGGGCTGGCCACGCTGATCCGCCGGCGCCTGTACTCCGAGCAGGAGCGGGAAACGGGCATGGCGGCGCTGTTCATGGGGATGTTCGGGATCTCCGAGGGCGCGATCCCGTTCGCCGCGGCGCGGCCCGCGCAGGTCATTCCGGCGAACATGCTCGGTGGCGCGGTGGCCGGTGCGGTCGCGGGGATGGCCGGGGTGACGGACGCGGTGCCGCACGGCGGACCGATCGTGGCGGTGCTGGGTGCGGTCGGCGGGGTGCCGACGTTCTTCCTCGCCGTGGTGATCGGGACCGTGGTGACGGCGCTGGCGACGGTGGCGCTGGTGGATGTCGCGGAGCGGAGGAAGGCCGGGGCGGTGGAGGCCGGTGGCGCCGCTGCCGCCGCTCCGGTGGTGGAGCCGGTGGTTGCCGGGGTCGGTGCCGGAGTGGGGGCCGGGCCCGGGGTGGCGACGGAGTCCGGCGCGGCCGTGAGTGCGCAGCCTCGTACGGCCGTGGCGGACGAGGGCGCCGGCGACGACGGCGGCGCGGCCCGCAGCGAGGTCCTGTCCGGCTATCTGACCGAGCGGACCGTCAAGCGGCAGCTCGTGGCCGGCGAGAAGGAGGCCGCGATCCGCGAGATGGCCGAGCTGGCGGCCGGCACCGGCAGGGTGGCGGACGTGGACGAGCTGGTCCGGGTGGCGCTGGCGCGGGAGGCGCAGGGCACCACCGGGCTCGGTGAGGAGATCGCCGTCCCGCACGCCAAGACGGACGCGGTGACCGCTCCGGTCGTCGGCTTCGCGCGCTCGGCGGAGGGCATCGAGTGGGGTTCGCTGGACGGGACGCCCGCAAGGCTGGTCTTCATGATCGCGGTGCCTCAGGAGGCGGCCGGCGACGAGCACCTGCGCATCCTGGCGCTGCTGTCGCGGAAGCTGATGGACGGCGACTTCCGGTCCCGGTTGCAGGGCGCACAGGACGAGGCGGCGATCCTGGCGGTCCTGGGGGAGATCCACTAGGGCGTGTCCGGCCCTGACCCATCGGACAGGCCCCAGGCGGCGCGGGCCCACGGCCGGGGGCCGCCCGGCACGGCGAAGGCCCCCGCGCTCCTGGGGAGTGCAGGGGCCTTCGCCGTGGCCTGTGGCCGGACCGGGCGGTGGTCAGTCGCCGGCGGGGGTCTTCGCCGGGTCGGCGGGGGTCGCGGCGGCCGCGGTCTCGTCGTAGATGTCCGGTTCCAGGTAGATGACCCGGGCGATCGGGACGGCCGCGCGGATGCGGGCCTCGGCCGCGTCGATGGCCTGGGCGACCTGGGCGGCGGTGTCGTCGTTGCGTACCGCGATCTTGGCGGCGACCAGCAGCTCCTCGGGGCCGAGGTGGAGCGTGCGCATGTGGATGACGCGGGTGACGACCTCGCCGTCGACGACGGCCTCGCGGATCTTGGCGACCTGCTCGGGGCCGGCCGCCTCGCCGAGCAGCAGCGACTTGGTCTCGGCGGCCAGGACCAGGGCGATCAGCACCAGCAGCGCGCCGATGCACATGGTGCCGATGCCGTCCCAGACGCCGTTGCCGGTGGCCAGGGTGAGGCCGACGCCGCCCAGCGCGAGGACCAGGCCGACCAGTGCGCCGAAGTCCTCCAGCAGGACGACCGGCAGTTCGGGGGCCTTGGCGCGGCGGACGAACTGGGCCCAGGTCTGCTTGCCGCGCAGCTCGTTGGACTCCTTGATGGCCGTACGGAAGGAGAAGCCCTCGGCGATGATCGCGAAGACGAGTACGCCGACCGGCCAGAACCAGTTGTCCAGCTCGTGCGGCTCGTGGATCTTCTCGTAGCCCTCGTAGAGGGCGAAGACGCCGCCGATGGTGAACAGGACGATGGAGACCAGGAAGCCGTAGATGTAGCGCTCGCGGCCGTAGCCGAAGGGGTGCTCGGCGGTCGCCGCGCGCTTGGCCTTCTTGCCGCCGAGCAGCAGCAGCCCTTGGTTGCCGGAGTCCGCGACGGAGTGCACGCCTTCCGCCAGCATCGAGGACGAGCCGCTGAAGGCGAAGGCCACGAACTTCGCTGCGGCGATCGCCAGGTTGGCGCCCAGCGCCGCAACGATCGCCTTTGTCCCGCCTGATGCGCTCATAGGTGCCGCATGTCCCTTCCGTCCACGGGGCTCGCCGCTTTACCGCCCCTTTAATTACCGTGCGGCGGTCATTGTTGCAGCCCGGCGGCAGGCGGCCGCCACGAGGCCACCTGCCGGACGGATCGTGCTGCTCGCCCCTCCCTGCCCGTGCCCCGCGCGGCTACGCCCCTACGCCACGACCGTCGCGCGGAAGAGGGTGCCCTGCCCGGAGAGCGTGAGCTGCTCATCGGCCGGTACGAACGCGGACTCGCCGGGTGCCAGGGCCAGCTCGGCGCCGGTGTCCCCGGTGGCGCCGTGCAGGTGGACCGTGCCCGCCGTGCAGAGCAGGATCTGCGGCGTGCGGGAGTGCAGCGGGCGCGGTGCGGCGCCGGGGGCCAGGACGAAGCGGGAGAGCCGGAACTCGTCGACGGGGGTCTCGTAGGTCTCCTCCCCGTCGACCGCCTCGGGGCGCAGTACGCCCGGGTCGCCGGCCTCGAAGCGGACCACCCGCAGCAGTTCGGGTACGTCGACGTGCTTGGGGGTCAGGCCGCAGCGCAGCACGTTGTCGGAGTTGGCCATCAGCTCGACGCCGAGGCCGCTGAGGTAGGCGTGCGGGATGCCGGCGCCGAGGAACAGCGCCTCGCCGGGCTGGAGCCGGACGTGGTGGAGCAGCATGGCGGCGAGGACGCCGGGGTCGCCGGGGAAGTGGTGGGCGAGGCCGGCGTAGGCGGCGTAGGCGTCGGCGTGCTCGCCGCCCTTGGCGGCGAGCTGTTCGGCGGCGAGGGCGGCGCGCTCGACGGTCCGGGCGATCGCGTGGTGCTCGGCGCTCAGGACGGCGGTGAGGACCTCGCGCAGCGCGTCCTCCTCCGGGCTGGCGCGCAGGATGTCGACGTACGGCTTGAGGTCGTCGACGTCCAGGGCTTCGAGGAGGTCGGCGGTCCGCGCGGGGTGGCGGAAGCCGCACAGCCCGTCGAAGGGGGTGAGTGCGCAGATCAGCTCGGGCTTGTGGTTGGCGTCCTTGTAGTTGCGGTGGCCGGCGTCGATCGGGACGCCGCGCCGCTCCTCGTCGGCGAAGCCCTCCTCGGCCTGCGCCAGGTCGGGGTGGACCTGGAGGGAGAGCGGCGCGCCGGCCGCGAGGACCTTGAGCAGGAAGGGCAGCCGGGGGCCGAAGGCGCGGACGCTGTCGGGGCCCAGTTCGGTCTCGGGGGCGGCGTCGATCACCTCGGCCAGTGAGACGGGGCCGGCGCCGCGGTCGATGCGGGAGGGGGCGCCGGGGTGGGCGCCCATCCACAGCTCGGCCTGGGGTTCGCCGGTCGGCGCGGTGCCGAGGAGCTCCGGTATGGCGGTGGTGGAGCCCCAGGCGTAGGGGCGCACGGTGTTGGCGAGGCGGTCCATGGGGCTGTTGCTTCCTTACGGGTCGTACGTGACCGGATGGGTCGTACGTGGTGGACGGGCTGTTCGGCCGCGGCGGCTGCGCGGCCGGCCGTCAAAGGTCACTCGGTGCCGGCGAGCGCCAGGTAAACGGCACCGAAATCTGCGATGGCGAGGAGTTCCGCGGCCTTCTCCAGATCGCTGCCGTCGTCCGGTTGCAGCTCGCTGACGGCGGTGTCGCGCTCCTCGGCGAGGGAGTGCGCGGCGCGGGTGGCGGAGAGCGGTCCGGGCTCTTCCTCGCGCAGCAGTACGACCCTGGCGTGCATCGCCGCGGGCTGCTCGACCCGGTCGCGGAAGAAGTCGTCGGGGTCGGCGCCGGCGGCCAGCGCGCCGGCCAGCAGGGTGCGGTGGGTGGTGAGCGCCTCGGGGAGTTCGGCGGCGAGGGCGGGGCGGCCGGCGAGCCCGGCCAGTTCGGTGGCGAAGTGCCGGCCGACGGCGCCGGCGATGGTGCCCTCGGTCCAGATCAGCGGGAGCGCGTCGGCGAGGTCGGCGGCCAGCGCCTTGGCGGGGTTGGTGTAGGTCGGGATGGCCGGGCCGCAGCGTTCGGCGATCTGGTCGAGGCGGTCGGCGAGTTTGCCCAGGGCGTCCGGTGGGGCGCTGAGCAGGCCGATCCGGTCGGCGAGCGCGAGCAGCGGGATCAGCACCGACCAGAGGGTGCCGGGGGCGGCCGGGGGTGCGCCCTCGACGTCGAATTCGGCGTCGTAGGGGGTGGTCGCGAGCGGGACGGCGAGGCCGCGGGCCTGGATGACGGCGTCGTAGAGCGGGCCGCCGGCGGGGGTGACGGCGACGACGGAGCAGCCGCGGCGGTAGGCCTGTTCGACCAGTTCGGCGAGGCCGGGGTCGGCGGCGTCGGGCCCGGCGAGCAGCAGCAGGTCTAGGGGGCCGGCCCAGCCGGGCAGCGTCCAGCGCAGCGCTCCGGGCAGCGGGGCGACGCCGGTGGGCTGGATGAGGCTGACCGGGCTGCTGCCGCCGCTGAGGGCGCGCAGGAGGTCGGCGACACCGGCGGCGGCCGGGCCGGGGCCGGCGACGAGGACGGCGCGCGGCCGCCCGTCGGGCGACAGTTCCGGGATGCCGGATTCGGCGGCGCCGCGGGCGGCGGTGCGGACCCGGGCGCCGGATTCGGCGACGCCGCGCAGCAGACCGAACCGGTCGGCGCCGGCCAGTGCGTCGGGGGTGTCGAGGAGTGACTCGTCGAGCATGGTGGGCGCGGCCTCCGATCGCCGGTGCGGGCGGGGATTACGCCGGGCGGTGCCGGGGCGGGCCCGGCGTGCCCGGTCAGGCGGGGCGGCGGGCTTCGTCGACGAGGAGTACGGGGATGCCGTCCCGGACGGGGTAGGCGAGGCCGCAGTCCCCGGAGGTGCAGATCAGCTCCGCGGGGTCCGCCTCGGTCCGGTCCTCCAGCGCGGCGTGGCACGCCGGGCAGGCGAGGATCTCGATCAAGCTGGCTTCGACCGGCATGGAGGGTGCTCCTTCGGGGTGGGTGCGGCGTGGCCAGCGTACCGCCGGACGGCATGGGCCGGCCTGCCCGGAGGGGATCGGCGGTGGGGGGGGGGGGGGGGGGGGGGGGGGGGGGGGGGGGGGGGGGGGGGGGGGGGGGGGGGGGGGGGGGGGGGGGGGGGGGGGGGGGGGGG
>NZ_JBWKCJ010000060.1:0-10064 GCF_056436545.1 Streptomyces sp. NPDC043738
GTCCCTTCGGGCTGCGCCCGAAGAAGCGAACCCCCGCGCTGCGCGCGGGGTTCCGCTCCCGCTCCGCGTGAGCGGAGGCGGTTCGCTTCGCTCACCGCTTGGCGGCAAGCGCTGCGCGCGCGCCGCCAACTGCAGTGCGCGCGCCTCGCGTTGCGAGGCGTGGCCAGCCTCCGGCCGGCCTGTGGCTTCCGCTGCGCTCCAGCCACTAGTGACGCTCCGCGTCACCAAGCGGGCTACGGTCTCGGGGGCTGCGTACATGGTTGACGGGCCGCCAGGAGTAAGAAGAGGAGAGGGGTTGACAGGTAGTCGGGAAGGGGTGGGGCGTCAGTTGAACTTCTGGCCATCGACCCGCTTGAAACGGCATCCGATGCTGTTGTCCGGGTCATCCCCGGGTATCTGAAGAAGGATCAGTTGGCCATCTCCCTGCAGCAGCATCAGCGGCTCGAAGGTGTTGCCTTTCTTCACCTCGAAAGTCTGCTTGCCCTGAAAGGTCTCCAGCCACCAGGTTCCCTTGCCGTTCTCCCTGCCGGTGATACGGGCCTTGCTCACGCTGTAGCCCGTCGCCCACCGCTTCCACCGCGCCGAACCGTCCTTCTCCAGCACAAGAGAGGAGTCGCACGATTCGCCGGCGTGCCAGCGGCCCACGAGGTCGGAGCGGCTGACGTCTTGCGCTTCCGGTTCCATGAAGCATCCGGTGAGGAGACCGGTGCCGAAGCAGAGTAGGACTGTGACGGTCAAGCGTTGGTTCATTTGTGCCCTCGTTTCGTGGTGGCGGGCAGGATATGCCGCGGTGAGGGTCGTATCGTCTTCAGGGCTCGGCAAGGGGAATATTCTTGGCGCTCTCTCTAGTATGCTTCATTTATAGGTGGAGATAAGTTATGGAGTCAGACGGTGCCGCCTCTGGGCACGAAGAAGCCGCTGCTGATCATGCTTGCTTCCCGTGCCGGAGGACGCGACCCGCTCAACCGCGGCGGCTTCTCTCCGGCTGGCGGTACAGGTTTCTCGCTTCCCACCAAGTTGAGACCACTCCGGTCGCCTAGACGAGGAGCAGACCAGGATGGCAGCGTCCGAACTCCGTCCCCACCAGCGAGAAGCCGTGGATGCAGTACTACGCGTCCTCGAATTGCCCGCACGATCGACCGTGCATGAGCGAGGCCTGCGGACGCAGGTGGTCATGGCGACCGGCTCCGGCAAGACCCTCGTTGCTGTGCGCAGCGCGGAGGAGCTCCGGGCGGGTCGTGTGCTGGTGCTCGTACCCTCGCTGGACCTGCTCGCTCAGACCGAGGCCGCGTGGCGCGAGGGCGGCCGTACGGGCCTGATGATCGGGGTCTCGTCCCTGCGGGGCGAGGACGTGGCTTTCCCCAACACCACGGACGTGGAGGAACTGGTCGACTGGGTGCGACCGTTCGACAAGGTGACCGTGTTCGCCACGTACGCCTCCCTCGGGCTCGGCAGGCTGGAGCGGGCCCACAAGGCCGGGCTCCCGGGCTGGGACCTGATCGTGGTCGATGAGGCCCACCGGACCTCGGGCCGGATCGGCAAGCCGTGGGCCGTCGTCCACGACAACACCCGCGTCCCGTCCCTGCGACGGCTGTACATGACCGCCACGCCCCGGCTGTGGCAGTTGGACGAGGACCAGGAGCAGGGCGGCGCGCCGGGCGAGCTGGTGGCGAGCATGGAGGACGACCCGGACGGGCCGTTCGGGGCTTGCTGCTACACCCTCACGCTGTCCGAGGCGATCGACCGGGGGATCTGCGCGCCGTACCAGGTGGTGTGCGTGGACATCACCGACACCCAGCTCCAGGCTGCTCAGCTCCTGGGCGCAGAGGGCCGCTCGGACCAGGTCCGCGGAGCCCGTCTCGCTGCGCTGCAGACCGCCCTCATCAAGGCTTCGGCCGAGGAGAACTTCCGGCGCACGCTCGTCTTCCACCATGTGGTGAGGGAAGCCGAGGCTTTCGCGTCCGGCCTTCCCGATGTCGCCGCGCAGTTGCACGCCGTCGACCTCGAGCTCTGCCCGCGCATTATCTGGGCGGACTGGCTGTGCGGCGAGCACAAGGCCAACCATCGGCGCCGCGTCCTAGACGAGTTCGCCGACGGCATCGCCACGGACGGCACGGTCGTGGAGAAGGGGTTCCTGGGCTCGGTGAAGGTCCTGGGCGAGGGCGTCGACACCAAGAACTGCGACTCCGTCTACTGGGCAGATGTGCGCGGCTCCATGCCCGATCTGGTCCAAGCAGTAGGCCGCGCATTGCGCATGCAGCCCGGTGAGGGGAAAGTCGCCGCACTCGTGGTCCCGGTTCTCCTGGGGCCCGGCGAGACGGCCGACAACATGCTCACCAGCAGGGCCTACGGCGGCTTGGCGAAACTGCTGGAAGCCCTCAGAGCACACGACGCCCGCGTGGTGGAGGCACTGGCCCAGCCGCAGGTACAAAGCCGCTCCACGGGCGTGCAGAGCCGCTCGGGAGGCAATGGCGGGGAAAGGGAGAGCCGCGAGCACGGACTCTCGGCGTCGGCCCGGGCACTGCTGAAATTCAGCACACCCCGCGACCCAGCTCAGCTAGCTGCGTTCATCAACCTGCGCGTGGTGAACCCCGACCATCAGCACTGGCGCCGCGGGGTGGAGGCCGCCGCCATCTACGTCCGCGAACACGGGGACCTGAAGGTGCCCTTCACCTACCGCGTGCCCACCAAGGACGATCAGGAGACGGAGGCCAAGGGGTGGCCGGCCTCGCTCGCCAACTTCCCCCTCGGGCAGTGGATCGCCGACAACAGGCGCTTCTACGCCCGCGGCGACATGGACGAGGACCGCATCGAGCAGCTGGACAAGCTCGGCATGGTCTGGAGCCACTTCGACGTCGCGTGGGAGGAGGGCCTGTCCGCCGCGCGCGGGTGGGCCGAGACGAACGGGCACCTCCTGGCCCCGCTGGACGCCACGCACCAGGGGTACCGGGTGGGCATCTGGTTGAAGAACGCGCGAGCCGCCGCCCGGAAAGCCGCCGAAATCGAGCAGCGGCGCGCCGAGGGGCTGCCGGTGGAGTCGTCGGCCGGCACGCTGTCGGCCGAACGGCGCGAACAGCTAGAGGACATCGATCCATCGTGGTGCCCAAGCTGGCCGGTGCAATGGCAGCGCGCCTTCCACCTCGTCCGACACCACCTGGAAACCGGAGGCACACTACCCACCGAACCCGGTGACGTCGTGCACCAAGGCGAAGATCTCGGGCGGTGGGTCCGCGCACAGCGGCTCGAGTGGGACAAGCTCACCACCGTGCAGCAATGGATGTGCGAACACATCCTCGACATCGAACCCGCAGACGAAGACGAAAAACCGAAACCACGCACCACCCAGGCCGACAAATGGGCGATGCACCTCACCGCCGCCCGGCAGTACTACCAGCGCGAAGGACACCTGAAGGTGCCACGCAAACACATCGAGACCATCACCATCAGCAAGGACGGCGGCGAGGACCAGGAGCAGCGGAAGCTCCGGCTCGGAGCCTGGATCGGAAACCAACGCACCCGAGCCGCTTCCCTGACACCAGAACGGGCAGAGCAGCTGTCCGCCATCAGCATGCGATGGACATGATGAGCATCGTCATCACCGCGTTGCGCACCAGCTGGTGCGTGATGCGTGCCTCGGCCATGGGGTCGCGGGTGCGGGGAAAGAGCCCCGGGCTCGTTAAAGGCCCGGGACCGGATGCCACCACGGACAGCCCCTAGGGGCGGCAGGGTGACTTCTGAGGTGGCCTGACCGACCGGCCGGGGTTGCGCGCTGACATGACATGGTCCGATCGGCCAGAGTCCTGGCATGGTGCAGAACCTTGTTGCCGCCTTGAGCCTGCTCATCGGCCTGGCGGGCCTGACGCTGAGTTACGCAGCTCACCGGCAAAAGGTCCAACAGGAGCGGCAGGAGTCCGCGCTCCGCGCGGAGGAACTGCAGAAGCTTCAGCGCGACCGGGAGCAGGAGCTACAGAAGGTCCAGCGCGAGCGGGAGCAGGAGATGCAGCTGCGCGAGCGGGACGTGAGCGCCAAGCGGCAGCGGGAACGGAAACAGGCATCCATGATCAGCGCGTATGTCGCGCTGCCCCCGTCCTCTCTGCACGAGGGCTGGGTCGTCCCGAAGGTCGTGATCGAGAACCGGTCCAGCCAGCCGGTGCTGGACGTGCACGTGTCCTTCCGCGGCAAGGTGATCGGAGAATCGACCCTTTTTGGTACCGGAGAGGACTCCTTCCTTCTGCCGCCCACGCAGATCCCGGAAGAGCGCTCCGAACAGCTGCGTCACATCACCGTCGAGTTCACCGACATCGCCGGGATCCGCTGGCGCCGCGAGGGCTACGGTGCCCTGCGACGCGCCCGGCAGGATACCGACGGCCCAGAGACCCGGGGCGCCTGGGAAGCCCCGGAGCCCCCCATCATCGAAGAGGCCTGGCGGCGGCCCACGGGCCCGCCCACGGGCCCGCTCGCCCCGGACTCACCGCCCCCGCCCCCGCCGTCGCCCGGGCCCTCCGCCGGAGGCGGGGGCGCAGGGGGCGGCGGCAGGGCGTCGAAGGTGCGACGTGTGGGGTTCCTCCGGCTGGCGGTCGTGCTGGTATCCCTGGCGCTCATCGCAGGAGGCGTCTGGTGGCTCCTCCGCCACTAGAGCCGCACCGCCCAGGACACGCCCGGCCCGGGGCTGCCCGGCGGTTACCCAGTTCCGCAGCACCTCCTGGCACCGCAGGAGGTGCTCCTCCTGGTAACGGACACCACTCCCCCGCGGCCCCACCCAACGCACCAACACCCGCCCGTCCCGATCTCCTTCAGTGGCGCGGTAGCCGGTCCGCACCGACTCACCGTCCTCACCCACGGCTGACGGGGGCATACCTTCGGCTTCCAGCAACAGGCTCACGGTACGCAACGGTGCGGGGGCGACGGCTTTGGAAGGGGCGCCGGTGGCGTAGAGCCGTTGGGTTGCTGGTCTCGGTCGTGGGGGGCGGTCCTCGCACTCGCTCGCCGTCGGCTCGACGTCTTATGGGCTCTCATCCGGGATCAATGGCACTGGACCCCTGAGCGGCTCCAGCCGGCTTGGCAAGGACGATTGGGAATCAGTCACAGTGCGTGTGACCGGGCACTGGGGCTGTCCAATGAGCGCTGGATTTGTCGTGTTGTGTGGAAGCTGGGTTGCGGCGCGGCGATGAGTCTGCGGGCACCCGCAGGTCTATCTCTTGACGGAGACAACCGACTCATTGGGAGTAAGCCATGGGCCTCATCCACATCGAGCTGTTCGCGACCCTCGACCTCGTCGGGCAGGCGCCCGGCGGTCCCGACGAGGACCCGGTGGGGTTCCCGTTCGGCGGCTGGCAGGCGCCCCTGCTGGACGAGGTCGCCGGGGCGCAGGTCGGTGCCGCGTACGAAGGCACGGACGCCCTCTTGCTCGGCCGGCGGACGTACGACATCTTCGCCGCCTACTGGCCTCACCAGGAGGGCGGCGAGGACAACGAGATCGCCACGCTCTTCAACAGCGTCCCGAAGTACGTGGCCTCTCGCGGCCGGCCCGACCTCCCGTGGGCCGGGTCCACGCAGCTCGGCCCGGATCTGGCCGGCGCGGTGCGTGAGATCCGTGACCGGCACGAGCATGTGAAGGTCGTCGGGAGCCTGAACCTCGTGCAGAGCCTCCTGCGCGAGAAGCTCTTCGACCGTCTCGACCTCTGGCTGCACCCGATCGTGCTCGGCGTCGGGAAGAAGGTGTTCGACGATGGCGCGGTGCCCACCAACGTCACGCTCCTCGCGCCCCCGGCAGCCAGCCCGAAGGGCACCGTGTACTTGCGGTACGGACTCGCCGACGGCACGCCCGCCACGGGAGACATGAGCGCACCCGATCGCGGTGCCGGAGGCGGCCGCTGAAGCCACGCCGCGCCTGGTGGTTCCGTATCGCTGCGGAGCGGTACCGGGCCCGCCCTGCCCCGGGGGCGAGCGACCGCAGCGCACGGCGTCTGCGTGGTCGGTGTAGCCGTCCGGAGTTTGGGATCGCTGTAGGCGGCGGAGAGGTCGTTGTATTCGCCTGCCCGGTGCCGGCACCCCGGCTTCCGGTGCGGTGAGGACCGCGTCGGCGCGGGGTAAGCGTGGCCAGTGCCGGCGCTGCGCGGACGTCGTCTGGGCGACCGGCTACGACCACGACACGTACCGCCGTCTGGTCCGCTACCCGGAGTGAGACCGGTGATCGCCTGCCGAGGCCTCAAGCACGGCTCCGGGCTCGGCGCCCAAGGCTGGGTCGTCGAGTGCGCATTCGCCCACCTGCACTGGTTCCGACGCCTACGGATTCGCTGGGAGATCCGCGACGACATCCGAAGCCTTCTTCACCCTCGGGTGCGCACTGACCTGCTGGGTACGCCTGAACTCATCCCGATGGGAATTCTTTACTCCGACGCGACTGGGGGCAGCGGTTCCCGGGCTGTGTGCCAGGCAGGGGGGAGAGTGGCGACTCCCGTGCGAGCGGCGATCACCCCGCCCGCGATAGCGCAGGTGGTGTCGATATCACCGCGCCCGGCGACCGTGAACCACAGGCCCTCGTGCAGGTCGTCGAGGTGCCCGGCCGCGCACCACAGAGCGTAGGGGACGGTGTCGGGCCCGGACATCCTGTAGCCGGAGCCCAGGACCTCCGCGGCGTGCCGAGCCGAGGTGCGCTCCGGCATCCGGGCCGCGACCCGCACTCCCGACCGGACGTCGCTGTCGGGGAGTCGTTCGGCGACTGCCTGGAGGAAGTCCGGCCGTGCCGGAGTGGGCCCGCCCCGGCTGCGCGTTGCCAGCGCCGCGGCGAGGGCGACTGCCACCGCCGCTGCAACCGCCTCCGGGTGGTGGTGCGAGACCGCGCCTTGGCGAGCGGCCTCCTCGGCGACCGCGTCGAGGTCGGCGGCGTGCCAGGCGCCGAGCGGGGCGGCGCGCATGGCTGCGCCATTGCCCCAGGAACCCTGGCCACCGAACTGTCCGGCGACCACCTCCCGCCAGGGCTCGCCCGCGCCGATCCGACGGAGCACGTCATGCATCGAGGCTCCGTAGCCGCGGTGCGTGTCGGCGGCGTAGGCGGCCGCGAAGCGCAGGGCGAGGCGGTCCTGGTCGACGGTGCCGCCGCCCTCAGCGAGTTCGCGGACGAGAACGAGCGCCTGGGCGGTGTCGTCACTCCACCGCCACAGCGGCTCCGGGGGTAGCGTTCGCGCCTCAAGGACTGCCAGACCGTCCCGGCGCAGGATGCCAAACCAACGGTCACCAAAGGCGTCACCGAAGGCAAGCCCGTTCAGTGAATCCAGCGCAGCGGTCGGCGCGTTGATCATCGGAGCAGTATCCAGCGCGACAAGCCTCCGGCACACCTGTTTTTGCAACGGTCGTCCGTCCCCTGCAGGAGTTGAGGCTGCGCTGGTGGCGGCGGATCGTGAGGCGAACAGAGGAGGCGGGCAGCCGGGGGTGGGTTACGGTCGGGGTTCCCACTAGGTGATCATCCGGCGGTGGCACGTCGAGCGCACCCACGCCTGGCGCGAGTTCGCATCCGATGCAATTGGTGGCGCTTGGAACATCCGTGTCAGATCGTGCGCTAAGCCTTCGCGTGCCTCCGGGGGCGTTGACCTGGGGTGATTGCGCGTCAGGGCCTTCGTGGGTCGTTGTTGTCGATCTTCGGAGTGTTGTTGTGTCGGTCGAGTTCCTCACGGATGACCAGGCGGTTATCTGGATCTCTTGCGCTCGGTAGGCGGGATGAACTGGTCTTTTATGTGTCTGACAGTGTCAGCCACCTCTCCGTAGAGTTGCTCAGCGCCACCGGAGCTGATCCAGCTGGCACTGCAGGAAAGGGAGGACCCGCCTACATGACCACCCCGCCGTCCGAGCGCACCCTCACCTACGCCGAAGACCTCAGGCACGAGGACGTCCGCGCCTTGGAGACGTTCCTCAACGTCCAGTTGGGGCGGGTGTACGAGGAAGTCGGGGAGACCGGTGAGACGTCCTTCGCGATGCGGTCTCTGCTCATCCTGGTCTGCGACTCGGCCGGGCTCTTGTACACGCTCCTCGCGGTGGAGCGGCCACAGACGTGGCAGCGGGCCGCGATCGTGCGGGAGTGGCAGCGGCTACGCAGTACGGCCCATGAGTTCAACCACTGCGAAGGCTACGACCATGACCGCTGGTGGAACCAGGTACGGCACTTCGACGCCTCCGACGAGACCGCCGAACAGAACCGGATCCGGCGGTTCGCCGATGTCGGGCCGTATCCTGAAACCGGACATTAACCGCGTGGCGCGGGGATGTCTCGGCGAAGGTCGCGGAGCTGTCCGAGGGCCACGGCGAGTTCGTTGCGGGGCCGCTCGTTCTCTCCGTTCAGTTTCCGGTTGGCCTCCCGCAGTGCTCGCACCACCGTCTCGTGTGACTTGGTGGTGATGCGCTGGTGGTCCGGCATGGCCGGTCGTCCCGTGGCGGGCTGCTTGGTCGCGAGTTCTCGTAGCTTGGCCAGCAGTGGGGCTTGGGCGTCGTCATAGAGGAAGGTTGGGGAGACCCCGGCCCGTGCGGCGACGCCGGCGACGGTCACCGCTCCGCCGTCGCGTTCCAGGGCCCCAGGACGGCTTGGACGCGCTCGATGCAGTGCAGGCGGCGCTGCTGTGCGGCCTCGGCAAGGTGGGACGAGTTGTCAGCCCGCATCTGCTTCCCCCTTCGTCTCGACTGGGCCGCCGGGGTCGTCTGGCGCCGGGGCGACTCCGTCGTTCTCCTGGTCGTAATGCGCGTGATGAGATGCTCGACTGCGGTGGCCAGCCGAGCGTTGACGTCGGCCGCGCGGGAACGGCCGGCGGCGGCAACATCGGCTTGCAGTTCGCGAGTGCGGTTGAGGGTGTCCTGGTGGATGGGCAGGAACTGCCGGTCGCTTTGAAAGTCGTCGCAGAAATAGCAACCATCGGCTGTGGTCTTGGGGCAGGGGCGAGAGATGTGCCGGCCGCACCAGCCGCCAGCAACGGCGTGGAGGCGGCGGCCGACCGTCTCGGCGAACCACTCGACGCCTGCCAGGTCGCTGTCGCGGTGGATTTTGACGGCCTCGCCCTTGAGGTTGAAGCGGACCTCGTACTTCTCCTCGTACTCACGGCGAAGGGTGTCGTCCGCGATGCGCGAGTAGTGCTCCTGCATCTGCCAGCGGACTGAGACCCTGACGGGTGCGGCGGCGCTGATGGGCGATGAAGACGGCAGCCAGCGGCACCGCGGCCATGAGCAGCGAGCAGCTCCACAGCGGCCAGTCCTCGTTCTGGCCCTGGACGAGCGCATACACGATGGCTACCAGGGTCGCCGTCGCAAGGAACGCACCGACCAGGTCGGGTCGCCCGTCCTTGGGACTGCGGAACTCGGGGATCAGACGCGGGGTCAGGATGAGGGTCACCACACCGACCGGCACATTGATCAGGAAGGTGGTCCGCCAGTTGAGTCCCGCCACATCGATCGAGATCAGAGCACCGCCGATGACCTGGCCGAAGACCCCGGCGAGGCCGACCACCAAGCCGTAGACGACAAAGGCACGGGCCGTGTGGCTCCGGTGTAGACGACCCCGAGGATGCCGAGCACCTGAGGCACCATCACTGCGGCGCTGCCCTGCGGCACCCGCAAGGCCAGTAGGGCATCGGCACTCTGCGCCACGGTGCACAGCGCGGGCGGAAGCGGACAGACCCCCTGACCCCAAGGATCTGTCCGGTGGCAGCCGTGCCGGGGCTCGGGTCAGGTACCGGCGGGCATCTTGTCGAGGAAGCCGCGGACGTCGCGGATGCGGCCGTCGCTGTCCAGGACCACGACGTCGAAGCCGATCGCCACCGGCTCGGCGCCCTCATGCCCAAGGCCCCAACGGAACCGCAGCTGGCCGTGGTGGGCGTCCGGCTCGCCGACGGGCGTGAACACGCAGCCGGGGAACTGCTGCTGCACTCCGTCGATCACGGCAGCGAGCTGGTCGTGGCCGGTGATCTCGGCCAGTGGGTCGGTGTAGGCCAC
Source organism: Streptomyces sp. NPDC043738 (assembly GCF_056436545.1). Lineage (NCBI taxonomy): Bacteria > Bacillati > Actinomycetota > Actinomycetes > Kitasatosporales > Streptomycetaceae > Streptomyces > Streptomyces sp. NPDC043738. The sequence goes on from NZ_JBWKCJ010000060.1 coordinate 9,973, forward strand.
CTCGGGCGACCAGTGCTCGGCTATGAGCTTCGCCCGGTGCTCGCCCTGCGAGTTCCACGTAGCCAGGTAGGCCTCGACAACACCATTTGCAT
>NZ_JBWKCJ010000061.1:0-9554 GCF_056436545.1 Streptomyces sp. NPDC043738
TTTCGAGGGTGGTCCGTCTTTTGTTCCGCCCCCGTCATGCTGTTTTTTTTGTGGTTGCCCCCGGGGCGAGAAAACCCACCCGGATGGGGCTGCGCCCCCCCCCCCCCCCCCCGCCACACAGCCACCGCTTCTACAGGTACAGGCCCGTCGAGTCGTCCGCGCCCTCCAGCCGCTCCGCGGCCACCGCATGCAGATCACGCTCACGCATCAGCACATACGCCACACCACGCACCTCGACCTCGGCCCGGTCCTCCGGGTCGTACAGCACCCGGTCCCCCACCTCGACGGTCCGCACGTTCTGCCCGACCGCGACCACCTCGGCCCAGGCCAGGCGGCGGCCGACGGCAGCGGTCGCGGGAATGACGATGCCCCCGGACGAGCGGCGCTCGCCCTCGGGGATGTCCGTCCGGACCAGCACACGGTCGTGCAGCATCCGGATCGGCAGCTTGTCGTGGGTGTCCTTGGCGTTATTCGGGGTCACGGCACGACCGTACCTGTCCGGCGCGGCCCGCCACGCATCGCGGGCCGCCTCGCGCCGCACCGGAGCCGGCTCACCGGCGCCCCGGCCAACCGCCGCTCAGCTGCGCCGCCTGGCGCGCAGCGCCAGCAGCCCCACCACGGCCACGCCGACCATCGCCACCGGAACGATGCGCTCCAGCCGCGGCGCCCCGTCCTGCGACACCAACTGCGCCCGGACGTCACAGACCGTGCGGTTGACGACCACATACGCCCGCCCCGCCGTACGGTCCACGGCGGCCGCCGCCTGCGCCTTCACCTCGCCCATGATCGTCTTCGGGTGCAGCCGCACCCCGATCTCGTCGAGCGTGACGGCGAGCTCCTGCCGCCTGCGGGCGATGTCCGCCTCGATCTGCGCCGGGGTCCTGGCCTCCGCCACCGCGCTGCCTCCGTCGTCTCGCGCCATTCGTGATGGACAGTCTGTCAGCTCACACCCCCGCGCGCCCCACAGCACCCCCGTTTCGCACGCCACGGGCGCCCCACCGGGGCCCACCGGCCACCGGCTCCGCGCGCCCGCACCGCCCCCGGTCCCCCCGCCCGCCCCGGCTGGCTAATGTCGGGGGCGAACGGATCCACCCACAAGGAGAGCCATGAGCGAGCGCACTGAGCGCATCATGGACAGGTGCGCGCCTCGCGAGTGCGGGGCCGAGCAAAGCGAGGTTTCGGCATGAGCGAGCGACTGCAGCCCGGCGACACCGCCCCGGCCTTCACCCTGCCCGACGCGGACGGCAAGGAGGTCTCGCTCGCCGACCACAAGGGCCGCAAGGTCATCGTCTACTTCTACCCGGCCGCACTGACCCCCGGCTGCACCAAGCAGGCCTGCGACTTCACCGACAACCTCGACTTCCTGGCCGGCCACGGCTACGAGGTCATCGGCATCTCCCCCGACAAGCCCGAGAAGCTCGCCAAGTTCCGGGAGAAGGAGGACCTCGAGGTCACCCTCCTCGGCGACCCGGACAAGGCGGTCCTCACCGCCTACGGCGCCTTCGGCGAGAAGAAGCTCTACGGCAAGACCGTCACCGGCGTCATCCGCTCCACCGTGATCGTCGGCGAGGACGGCAAGGTCGAGCGCGCGCTGTACAACGTCAAGGCCACCGGCCACGTCGCCAAGATCATCAAGGACCTGGGGCTGTAGCCACCGGACCCACCACCCGAACCGGCCACTCCGGCCCGGCCGGCCCCCGCGTCAGGAGGACCCGGGGCCGGAGCCGCGGTCGGTCGCGGCCAGTGCACCACCGCCGCCCGGCACCGTCACCGTACGGTCCGGCAACTCCAGCACGGCCTCGGCGCCGCCCTCCGCGGCGGCGCCGAAGTCCAGCCGCGCCCCAAGCACCTCCGCCTGACCGGCCGCGATCGTCAGCCCCAGCCCGTGCCCGGTCCCCCGCTCCGGCGCCGCCGTACGGAACCGCCGCGGCCCCTCCGCACACAACTCCGGCGGATAGCCCGGACCGTGATCACGCACCACGATTCGCGCCCCGGCCACCACCACCTCGATCGGCGGCCTGCCGTGCTTGGCCGCGTTCGCCAGCAGATTCACCAGCACCCGCTCGACCCGCCGCCGGTCGGTCTCCACGATCCGCGGCTCCCCCTCCACGGCCACCGACACCTCGTCCACCCCGCGCTGGCGCGCCGCCCGCTTCACGATCCCGCGCACCAGCGACGGCAGCTCACAGGCGTCCAGATCGGCCCGCTCCACCCCCGCGTCCAGCCGCGAGACCTCCAGCAGATCCTCCACCAGCCGCCGCATCGCCTGCGCCCGGTCCCGCACCAGCTCCACCGCCCGCGGCTGCGGCAGCAGCTCCGCGGCCGCCACCAGACCGGCCACCGGCGTACGCAGCTCATGCGCCACATCCGCGGTGAACTCGCGCTCCGCCTCCACCCGCGCCGCCAGCGACGTCGCCATGTGGTGCACGCTGCGACCCAACTCGGCCACCTCGTCCCGGCCGTTGCTCGCCAGCGCGTCCGCGTCCGGCGCCTCCCCCGCCGCGATCCGCCGCGCCGCCGCCGCACTCAGCCGCAGCCGACGCGACAGCCGCTGGGCGACGAACCACGACACCACCGCCATCAGCACGACCGTGCCGCACCCGGCGATCAGCAGCGCCCGGTCCAGCGCCACCTGCGTCGGATCGTCGTCCGGATACGCCGCCGACACCGACAGCGACCGCTCCGGGGCGCTGTCCCCGCCCTCGCCGACACCGGTCGCCGCCCACACCCGCGGATCCTCACCACCGCTGACGTACGTCCCCGACTGGTTCTTGAACACCGCCTCGCGCAGCGGCAACGGCAGGGCCGCGTCGTCCAACTGCGCGCCGAGCACCAGCTTGCCGTCCCGCTCGTAGATCTGCAGCGCCGAACTCAGCCGGTCGTCCTGATACGCCCGCGCCGAACGCTCCCGCTCGGCATCGGCTATGTGGTGCACGGCGAAACCGAGCACCACCACGGCCAGCGCCGTCATACAGGAAATGGCCAGCGCGATCCGGCCTCGAATGCCCATCACGCGAGGTTGTACATCTCCGTCGTGTCACCGAGCGGTGTCGAGCCCTCGTACGTGACCTCGAGTCCGGTGAACGCCAGCCGCCCGTCGACGGGCTTCGCCCCGAAGAGCCGGAACGTCGCCGGGAACCCCGCGTCCGCGCCCGCACCGGCGGCGGTCTTCACCACCTGCACCACACCCGTCCCCAGCGCGTCCCGCGACCCGTACTTCTGCCAGCTGATCGCGGTCGCCACCATCCCCGCGTCCGCGCAGGTCAGCGTAATCACCCGGGGCTTGATCTCCGGCTCGCCGATCCCGCAGTCCCGTACCCCCGGAAGGCCCCGCGACTCCTTGGCGTCCTCCTTGACGTCCTGCACCGCGGAGGTCTTCGGCGCCGCGTCCACCGCCGACGCCCGGTCCGACACCTGGCTGAACCACACCCCGCCCGCCGCCAGCGCCGTCACCCCGACGAAGGCCAGCAGCGCGGTACGGCCCCGGACCCAGCGGGACCCTTCGCGGTCCGTCATCACGATCTCCTCCCGGGAGCCACGCCCCGTACCCCCAACCAGCAAACACGAATGCCGCGCCCGGCTCCCCACACTCTCCCGTCCCTGCCACACAGGCTGGTTGCCCGCATACTGCGGTGACCGCGCGGCTGTGTACCAGTCCTGTAACAAGCCCGGCGACACCCCTTGGCGCGCCTGGCCACGGCGGTCCCTACGGCCCCGGAGACGGGTGACACACCCCACGTCATCCGGCCGGACGGGTTTGAGCCGCGCGTCACCGCGCAGGCGTACCTGTCGTATCCCACCGCGCCCAGCACCACCGCGCCCTGCCCGACCGAGAGGACCGCCCAGTGTCGACCGGCAGCACCGAAGCCGACCGCGCCCCCGACCAGGACCCGGCCGCGCTCAGACGCCACCGCGCCCTCTTCCGTGCCGTCGCCCGCCGCAAGAACCCCCGGCTCCGACGCACCGACATCACCGTCACCGACGAACGCGTCGTCAAGCGCGCGGTGAAGGCCGCGGCCCTCGGCAACGCCATGGAATGGTTCGACTTCGGCATCTACAGCTACCTCGCGGTGACCATCGGCAAGGTCTTCTTCCCCGGCGGCAGCGACACCACCAGCCTGCTGTCGTCCTTCGCGACCTTCGCCGTGGCCTTCCTCGTACGGCCCCTGGGCGGCGCCTACTTCGGCCCCCTCGGTGACCGCGTGGGCCGCAAGAAGGTCCTCGCCCTCACCATGATCATGATGGCCCTGGGCACCTTCTGCATCGGACTGATCCCCTCCTACGCGGCCATCGGCTTCTGGTCCCCGGTCCTGCTCATCGCCTTCCGCCTCGTCCAGGGCTTCTCCACCGGCGGCGAGTACGGCGGCGCCTCGACCTTCATCGCCGAGTACGCCCCCGACAAGAAGCGCGGCTACTTCGGCAGCTTCCTGGAGCTCGGCACCCTCATCGGCTACACCGGCGCCGCCGGCACCGTCCTGCTCCTCGACACCGCCCTCGGCGACGACGCCATGCTCGCCTGGGGCTGGCGCCTGCCCTTCCTGATCGCCGGCCCGCTCGGCCTCGTCGGCCTCTACCTGCGGATCAGACTCGACGAGACCCCCGCCTTCCAGAAGTTCGAGGCCGCCCACACCCACAATTCCACGGGTTCCGTCGTCGAGTCGGAGGCGGAGTTCTCCCACCTCTCCGAGAACGCCCCCAAGAAGAAGCTGGGCGAGATCTTCGCCCAGCAGTGGCCCACCCTGATCCTGTGCATCGCCCTGGTCGGCGCCTACAACATCACCGACTACATGCTGCTGTCCTACATGCCGACCTACCTCACCGACACCCTCCACTACCAGGAGTCCCACGGCCTGCTGATCCTCCTGGGCACCATGGTCGCCCTGATGTGCATCATCAGCACCGTCGGCAGACTCAACGACCGCTACGGCCGCAAGCCCCTGCTGATGTCCGGCATGCTCGGCTTCTTCCTCCTCGCGATCCCCGCCTTCCTCCTCGTCAAACAGGGCTCCCTGGCCGCCGTCTGCCTCGGCATGGCCCTCCTCGGCCTCAGCCTGGTCTGCCTCCTGGGCACCATGTCCGCCGCCCTGCCCGCCCTCTTCCCCACCCACGTCCGCTACGGCTCCCTGTCCATCGGCTACAACGTGGCCGTCTCCCTCTTCGGCGGCACCACCCCCCTGGTGATCACCGCCCTCATGGACGCCTTCGGCAAGAACGTCATGGTCCCCGCCTACTACACGATGGGCGCCGCCCTCGTCGGCGTCATCGCCGTCGCCTGCATGAAGGAGACCGCCCAACAGCCCCTGGAGGGCTCCCCGCCCTCCGTGGCCACCAAGGAGGAGGCGGTGGAACTCATCACCTCCCAGACGACCGAACCCCGCTTCTGACCCCTTCCCACCGCCCTCGCCCGGCCCTCCTCGCTCCGCGTGACCACCACCCCGTGCACTCGTTGACATGTTCGAGAGTCGACGAAGCGCACGGGGTGGGTCCGGTGCGCGGGCATTGAGGGGGGAAGCATGCCGGTCAGTCCGCACACCCGGGAACGGCTGGAGGCCGCGGCGTCGTCGTCACGGACGCTGTCGGAGGCGCTGGAGAAGTTGGGGTGGACCCGCGCAGTTCGCAGCGGAACTACCTCAGGGAGCGGATGCGGAAGCTGGGGGTGGACATGTCGCACTTCGAGCGGGAGGGGGTGCGGTGGACGAGGGAGATCCTCGAAGCCGCCGTCTCGGCCTCGACGAACATGTGCGAGGTGCTGCGCCACCTCGGGCTCGAGGTCGTCGGTGGGCACCACACCCACATCAGCCGCCGGATCAAGGCGTACGGGATCGACACCTCGCACTTCGCCTCAGTGGTCCGTACGGAGAACATGAGGAACAACCGGCGTCGCCGGACCGCCGAAGAGATCCTCGTCCAGACCACGTCGGCACACGCCGGTCGCACGCCGAACACCCGGCTCAAGAGGGCGATGAACGAGATGGGGGTGGAGGAGCGCTGCGCCCTGTGCGGAATCGAACCGGTATGGCTGGGCGAGCCGCTCCCCCTGGAGGTCGATCACATCGACGGCAACTGGCGCGACAACCGGATCGAGAATCTTCGACTGCTCTGCCCCAACTGCCACTCCACAACGGACAGTTACCGGGGGCGCCGCAAGGGACGACGCACCAGGGGTGGGCGCCGTATGACGAGCGGAGCGCGTGAACAGCTCACGCCTCCGTCGCTGCGGCAGCATGACCCGGCGTAAGGCCCGCCCCGCACCGGAGGTGTTACGCGCCGCGGTGGCCGAGTCGCATTCCCTCGCTGAAGTGCTCCGTCGCCTGGATCGTCCGGTAAACGGGGGCCGGCGCGCGATGCTCCGCCAGTGGATCGCCGAAGAGCGACTCTCGACAGCGCACTTCCTGGGACAGGCACACCGGCGCGGGAAGCCGAGCACGAACGCCAAGCGGCCGGAAGACGTGCTGGTCCGGCACGGCGGCGGGCACCGGATCGCCACCAGCCGCCTGCGTCGCGCTCTGCGCGAAGTCGGCGTGCCGGAGCGTTGCGCCAGGTGCGGCGTCGCCCCTCAGTGGCTCGGTAGGCCCATGACGCTGGAGATCGATCACATCAACGGGGACTGGCGCGACAACCGGCGAGTGAACCTGCGGTTGCTGTGCCCCAACTGCCACGCCGTCACGAGCACCTGGTGCCGAGGGGGGAGACGGCCACCTGCAACCCAACGGCGACCAGTAGAGTAGGCAGCGGCTGCGGGCCCGTATCCCAGCTGGCTAGAGGACGCCGGTTTAGGTCCGGTGTGTCGTGGGTTCGAGTCCCACCGGGCCCACTCGCACCCGGCCTCCCCGTCCCTGCGGCAGGGAGGCCGTTGGCCTAGGTGCGCACCGACCGCGTCAGCCCAGCAACTCCCCCACCACCGGCGCCAACGCCCGGAACGCCTTCCCGCGGTGGCTGATCGCGTTCTTCTCGTCGGGGGTCAGCTCGGCGCACGTGCGGGTGTCCCCGTCCGGCTGGAGGATGGGGTCGTAGCCGAAGCCGCCGGTGCCGGCGGGGGTGTGGCGCAGGGTCCCGTCGAGGGTGCCCTCGACGACGCGCTCGGTGCCGTCGGGGAGGGCGAGGGCCGCGGCGCACGCGAAGTGCGCGGCGCGGTGTTCGTCGGAGATGTCGGAGAGCTGGGCGAGGAGGAGGGTCAGGTTGGCCTGATCGTCGCCGTGGGTGCCGGCCCAGCGGGCGGAGAAGATGCCGGGGGCGCCGCCGAGGACGTCGACGCAGAGGCCGGAGTCGTCGGCGACGGCGGGGTGGCCGGTGGCCTGGGCGAGGGCGTGGGCCTTGAGCAGGGCGTTCTCCGCGAAGGTGACGCCGGTTTCCTTCACGTCGGGGATGTCGGGGTAGCTGTCGGCCCCGACGAGTTCGACGTCGAGGCCGGCCGCCTCGAGGATGGCGCGGAGCTCGCGGACCTTGCCCGCGTTGCGGGTGGCGAGGATGAGGCGGCGGGGGGCTTCGGGGCGTCCGGCGGTGTCTGGCTGCATGGGACCCGATTATCCCGGCTGCCCCACCCGATACCCCAGCCGATGATCCCGGTTACCCCGGAGTGCAGATCTTCGTCATCTCGCTGGTCCCGTCGACGATCGGCTGGATGTCGGGGGCCTTGTTGTCGGCCAGCGCCTTGCGGGCGTCCTTGATGCCCTTGTTCGTCTTGTCGATGGCCTTGGACAGCTCGGGGTCGTTCGCGTCCTTGCTGAGCTTCTGCAGGTTCTTGTCGATGTTGTCGAGGGCCTGCTCGGACTCCTGCGGATCGGTCAGGGCGTTGTCCGCGGCCTGCTGGAGCTTGTCGACGGCGTTGACGACGGAGGTGGCGGTCTTGGCGCAGTCCGTGGCTTTCTGGATCGCCCCGCAGGAGGAGAGCAGCGGTATCGCGAGAGCGGTGGCGGCCAAGACGGCGAGCGCGGTGGGGGCGGGGCGGCGCGTACGGGCGGTGCGGGCGGCCATGGAGCGGTTCCTTCCCTTGGGTCATGCGCGGGCAAAGGAAGAAACGCGGGGTGGGGTTGTTTGGTTGCCCCAACCGACAAGCGGGGGGTGGGAGTTCGGACACCGCGGGTGCGCCGGCGCCGCGCGGGCGGACCGGGCGGCGCGCGGCGGACCACCGGGCGCACCGGGCGGACCGGGCGGCGCGCGGTCCTGCGCGGTGCCTGCCCGGCCCGGCCGCGGGTCGCCGGCGCAACCCGCCGGCGACGAGCCGTCCCGGCCGTCCTCAGAGCGTGCGGGCCAGCGCCGCCCACTGGGCGCCGTCGAGTTCGGCGCAGCCGGCGACCGCGAGGTCGAGGAGGGCGTTGAGTTCGTCGCGGGCGAAGGGCTCGGCTTCGGCGGTGCCCTGGACCTCGACGAAGCGGCCGTCACCGGTGCAGACGACGTTCATGTCGGTCTCGGCGCGGACGTCCTCCTCGTAGCACAGGTCGAGCAGGGGGGTGCCGTCGACGATGCCGACGCTGACGGCGGAGACCGTGCCGGTGAGCGGCTGGCGGCCGTGGCGGACCAGCTTCTTGTCCTTGGCCCAGGTCAGGGCGTCGGCGAGGGCGACGTAGGCGCCGGTGATGGCGGCGGTGCGGGTGCCGCCGTCGGCCTGGAGGACGTCGCAGTCCAGGACGACGGTGTTCTCACCGAGGGCCTTGTAGTCGATGACGGCGCGCAGCGAGCGGCCGATGAGGCGGCTGATCTCGTGGGTGCGGCCGCCGATCTTGCCGCGGACGGACTCCCGGTCGCCGCGGGTGTTGGTGGAGCGGGGCAGCATCGAGTACTCGGCGGTGACCCAGCCTTCGCCGGTGCCCTTGCGCCAGCGCGGTACGCCTTCGGTGACGGATGCGGTGCAGAAGACTTTGGTGTCGCCGAAGGAGATCAGGACGGAGCCTTCGGCGTGCTTGCTCCAGCCGCGTTCGATGGTGACAGGGCGGAGCTGTTCGGGCGTGCGGCCGTCGATGCGAGACATGGCGTAGACCCTATCGGCTACGGCGAGGGCCCCACTCCGGGGCGGTGGACCGTCCGGGGCGGGGCCTTCGGGGAGGTGGGCGCGGCCGGCCGGCGGGACCCGGCGGTCGCGCTCACCCGCTCACATCATGTCTTCGATCTCCGCGGCGATGGGGTCGGCGTCGGTGCCGATGACGACCTGGATCGCGGTGCCCATCTTGACGACGCCGTGCGCGCCGGCGGCCTTCAGGGCGGCCTCGTCGACCAGGGAGGCGTCGTTGACCTCGGTGCGGAGGCGGGTGATGCAGCCCTCGACCTCTTCGATGTTGTCGAGTCCACCGAGCCCGGCGACGATCTTCTCAGCCTTGCTGGCCATGTCCACTCCTGCTTGTCTCGGCCGCCGGCGGTTCAGCCGCGCGGTTTTCACACCGTAACGCACGTTCGGCCCAACATTGCGGGCGTTCGTCCGCTTTCTGGCGAAGGATGGCGATCACGGATGGCGATCACCGCGGTGGGGGGGGGGGGGGGGGGGGGGGGGGGGGGGGGGGGGGGGGGGGGGGGGGGGGGGGGGGGGGGGGGGGGGGGGGGGGGGGGGAGGGGGGGGGGGG
>NZ_JBWKCJ010000062.1:0-9086 GCF_056436545.1 Streptomyces sp. NPDC043738
GACGGTCTTGCCGTTGTCGGGGGTGTAGGTGCCGATGAAGCTGTTGGCCGAGGAGACCGTCGTGAAGGTCGCGTTCTCGGTGGCCGAACGGCCCTCGGCGTCCTTCGCCTTCGCCGCGATCCTGTACTTGGTGCCGCGCTCCAGCTGCACCGACGCCTTCCAGGAGGCCCCTCCAGGCGCCATGGCGCCGGCCACCTCCTTGCCGGACTCCGCGGCGGTCAGCTTCACCTCGGTCAACGTGCCACCGGTGACCTGCACACGGGTTCCGTTGACGCCGGCGTTGATGGCACCGTCCTTGGACGACACCATGATCCGGATGCCGGAGCCGTGCTTGGCGCCGGCACCGTTCTTGCCGTCGCCGCTGCCCGCCGGGCCGTCCCCGCCACACCCGGACAGCGCCAATGCCCCCGCCGCGAACAGGGCCGATGCGGTGAGCGTGCCGCGTATCTTCCGGGACCGGTACGACGTACCGGGTGCCGGCGGCCGCTCGGGCGGGAGCAGCCGGCGGCGCGGTGTGCGGAACCGGGAGGACACGGGGTTGTCCGGCGAGGTCACGAGCAGCTCCATACGGGAAGGCGGGCCAGGGACGGGCACCATCGGCGGCCGACCCTAGGGGGTACTTCTCAACGCGCCTCTTAGATCCGTTGGATCCGTTAGCCGTTGGATCCGTGTTCCCGCTGACCGCGACGCCCAGGCAGCGTTCTTCGTAGGCCGTGGTGGAGTCGGTGTCGGGGTGGCAGGCGCGATGGGTGAGGTTCGTGATGCCGCGGCGCAGGCCCGCCGCGGCCCGCCGATTACCCTTGCGGCATGACGATGCACAAGATCGGCCGTCTGAGTGTCGACGCGATGATCGAGGACCTCAGGACACTCGTCGAGGTCGAGTCTCCGTCGCGCGACCTCGACGCCTTGAGGGCCTCGGCCAAAGCGGTCGCCGCCGTCATCGAGGGCCGACTCGGCGGGCAGGCCGTACTCGTCGAGAGCGAGGCGGGGCCGCACGTCCACTGGTCGGCCGGCGGCGACCCCAAGGTACTGATCCTCGGTCACCACGACACGGTGTTTCCGCTCGGCACTCTTGAGCGCCGCCCGTTCACGGTCGAAGACGGTCGTGCGACCGGCCCCGGAGTCTTCGACATGCTCGGCGGGCTCGTACAGGCCATTCACGGCCTGGCGACACTCGAGGACCGGTCGGGGGTCGAGATCCTGGTGACCGCCGACGAGGAGGTCGGCTCCCACTCCTCGCGAGCGCTCATCGAAGAACGAGCCCTAGCCTGTGGCGCTGTACTCGTGATGGAGGGTGCCGCGGACGGCGGAGGCCTGAAGACCGGCCGCAAGGGCTGCGGCACGTTCGAGGTCTCGGTCGCGGGCCGGGCGTCGCATGCGGGCCTTGAGCCGGCAGCCGGGGTCAACGCCCTGGTCGAGGCGGCGCACCAGGTACTGGACATCGAGGCACTCGGTCGTCCCGACATCGGCACGACCGTCACCCCCACCGTCGCGTCCGCTGGGACCCTGGACAACGTCGTGCCCGCGGAGGCGACCGTCATCGTCGACGTCCGGGTCGAGTCGGCCGGCGAGAAGGAACGCATCGAAGCAGCCTTCGCGGCACTGGCTCCACATCTCGACGAGGCGGAGATCACGGTCCGAGGAGCTGTCGGCCGGCCCCCGATGCCCGAGTCGGCGTCGACGGAGCTGTTCGCCGTGGCGACGAGGCTGCTTCCCGGCATCGAAGGCAAGGCAGTCGGCGGCGGAAGCGACGGCAACTTCACGGCCGCACTGGGGGTGCCCACACTCGACGGCCTTGGAGCGGTCGGGGGCGGTGCCCACGCCGACCACGAGTACCTGGTGGTCGACGTCATGGTCGAGCGGGCGAACCTTGTCGCCGGCCTGGTGAACGCGATTCAGGACGCGTAGCACGCCGGGTGGAAGAATGTCGATCGACCGTGTCGAGGGGGAAGAATGGAACTGCCGCCGTTTCCCGCCAGCATCACCACAGTGATCACCTCCGGGAAGCTGCCACCGGAACTGGGTGCATTGTTCACCCCTGCGGGAGAGTTGGCCGACGGGACGTACTGGTCCCATGTCGCCTCGGCCGTGGATGAATGTCTGGCGGTCGGAGCGGTGGACGGGAACGTACGTGGTGTGCTGGCGCTCGCCGGGGCCTATGCCCGTCTGGACGAGCTGGAGGACAACCCGGACCCGGAAGAGATGGACGAGGAGAACGACCGGGTCGTCGAGCTACTGAAGGAAGCCGAAGTCAACGGCGTCGACGATGACGAGACCGCTGAGCTGTGGTGGTTCTCCGAGCGCATGCGAAGCCGCGCAGCCGAACACAGGGAGTACTTGGCGGAGTTGGAGGCCTATGTCGCCAAGTACGGTGCGCTGCCGCACCAGCGGTTGGAAGCGAAGTTGGGACCGGCGCACGACCTCTACTCCGCCGGCGATCGTGCCGCGGCACTCGCCCTGTTCCGTGAGGTCGCGGAAATCAGCCCCTGGGACAGCGAGTTCAGCGGCTGTATCGACCGCATCGATGTCGGCTGGTGCCGTCTGCTGCACGACGCGGCCCATGTCGAGGGACCGGAGGCGGCGCGGAAGATATGGCAGGAGGCCAGGGCGCATTACCGGGCGGCGAGGTTTCCGGTCACGACGCACTCCTGGCAGCTGGTCGAGATGCTGTTGGGCACGGGCGTGCCGGACATCATCGAGGTGATCATCTACGAGTGGCTGGAGGCCGCTGAAGAGGCCGGGGAGTCGGACGTGCCGGTGACCGAGGATCAGCAGCGCATCTTTGAGCTCGCCCTGGCCGAGATCGAGGAAGCGTCGGGAGCGGCTGAGGCCTGAGAGAGCGCCTCCGATCCCCTCCGACGTCCTCCTCTTGAGCCGCCAGGCCGGACCCTAGAGCCCGACCGTTTCGCCGAGCTTCGGCACATGCAGCCGCTCACGCAGACCGGCCTGCGCGAAGGCCGCCGTCAGGCTGTCCGGCCCCTGGGTGAAGTGACCCCACTGTTCGAAGTGCAACGGCACGACCTGCCGTGCACCGAGGATCTCCGTGGCCCGCGCCGCGTTCGCACTGGACAGTGTGAGGTCCGCATCACCCACCAGCGGCGTACGGGCCGCTCCCACGAACAGCACCGCCACATCGATGGGCCCCACCCGCCGAGCGACCTCCCGCACGACATCCAGCGAGGCGTTGTCCCCGCTGACGTACACCGTCGGCAGCCCGTCCCCGCCCAGCACGAAGCCGGTCACCTCGCCGACCAGGTGCTCGCTTCCGTCCGGCCCGTGCTGCGCGGGGGTACCGGTGATGCGGATGCCACCGAGCGTGTACGTCTCCCAGTTGGGCAGCGCCCGCACCGGTCCACCGAGCCGCTCCACTGCCGAGCGGGTGGAGAGAACGAGCGGGGCGGCAGCGGCGTACCCGCGCCCCGCCTTGTCGAGGTTGTCCGGGTGATGGTCGTGCGAGAGCAGCACCGCGTCGACTGCGCCCACCTCATCCGCACTCAGCGCGGGCCCGGCCAGCTTGACGAGCTTGCGCTCGCCGATCGGGTAGTCACCGGGGGCGTCGAAGGTCGGGTCGGTGAGCAGACGCAGGCCGCCGTATTCGATGAGCGCGGTCGGTCCGCCGAGGTAGGTGAGGGCGTTCATGATCGGGCCAGCGCGCTCAGCCGACCGGTTATTCCCGCCGGGTACCGCAACGAACGTCCGCCGAACCCCGCCTTGCACGACGAGCCGGGAGCCGAGCCGCATGATCCGTCGGAACCGGCGGGCCGACGTCGTTCGTAGACGCTCACCTGACGGCCTCGCTCCGTACTGGTCGAGCGACGGACGAAGTGCCTTTCGAGGACGCGTTGCTTGGTGAGGTCGCGTGCCGTGTCGGGGGCCGGCGCCCCGGGGTCGGTGACGAGGACTATGCGAGGCGTGTCGAGCATGGCGCGCTCTATGGTGCGGGGGTCGGCCTCTATGCCCTTCAGGGTGCCCGACTCCTGCGGGCCCTGGGCCAGGGCCAGGTCCCGGAGGCCTTGGAAGGCGTCCGGTGAGACGAGGGCGGTGTCGCGGCGCGCGGCGGGGATGTAGACCACGCCGTCGCCCGCGTGGCGGATGCGGTCGACGAGGTGGGCGGCGGTGAGTACGTCGTCGACGCGGCTGTCTTCGGTACGCAGTCGGAGTTCCATCGGCAGCAGTGCCAACAGGGCGACGGCGACAACGGCGGGAAAGAGCACCCGGGGCTGTGCTTTGAGCCGCACCGCGATCCCGGCCAGCAGGGCGCCGAGAAGCAGTGCCAGCCCGACGTAGGCGAACAGGACGTAGCGCGTGACGTAGAGAGGCTTGACGACCGAAACCAGCGCCAGGCCCAACTGGGGCAGTGCGCACAGCGGCAGCGCGACGGCCGCGAGGTGCATACGGGCGGAAGGCGTCTCCCCGCGGCTGCCGCGTGTCGTGCGTGCCTGTGGTGTGCGCGCCCCGAGGGCTGCGATCGCTACGGTGATCAGCACGCCGAGCACCGTCGACCAGCCCAGCGGTTTGATCCACGAGACCTGTCCGGCCTGGTCCTGGCTGGCCAGGATCAGCGGTAGAGCCGCGACGAGGGCGCTGCAGGAGGCGAGCGCCCACCCGATGACGCGGGCCCGGCCGGGGCGGACGTACGCCATGGTGACACCGTGGGCGACCAGCGCGAGCAGCGAGAACCAGTTGAGCAGCGCGGCGATCAGCACCGAACCCGCATAGCAGGCCCACCGTCCACGGTTCGGCTGCTCCAGGGCACCCACCAGAAGCCAGGTCGCGAGTGCGACAAAGGCGAGGACGAGTCCGTAGGGCCGTCCTTCTTGGGCGTGTTCCTGGACTGCGGGAACGACGACGAGACCGCACCCCGCACCGATGCCCACCCATCGATCCGAGAGCCGGGCCCCGATCAGGGCGGTCAGTCCGCAGGCGATGGCGGTGGCGAGCACCGAGGGCAGTCGCAGGGTGAGCAGACTGTCGCCGAAGAGGGCGAACGCCGCGTGCATCACCATGTAGTAGAGGCCGTGGACGATGTCCACCTGACCGACCATGTGCGCGATTTCGGCCAGCGGCCGATGGGCTGCCTGCCAAGTCGCCGCCTCGTCCCGCCACATGCTGTGCTCGCGGGTGATGCCCCACAGGCCGAGACCGAGTGCGAGGCCGGCCGGGCCGGCCCAGACGGATATGCGGAGGCGACCGGATATGTGCGGGTGACTGGATATGCGTATGCGACGGCGTTGCACGGGCCCCCCTGGCCGATGGCATCAGCTCGGCCCGGCAGCTGGTCCTGCCCCTTCGTCGCGGCCCGCTTCACCAGCCGGACGGCCGAGTGAAGATCGCCGAATTCTCGCTGAGAAGGTAGAACAAATTTCCGCCATTTCCAAGTTTGCGGGCGCTTTCGGAGCGGGTGGGGAAAGCGGCGACGATGTCGTCCTTGTCGGTGGTTCCGTTCTCCTTGTCGGTACGGGGCTGCCGGACGCGGGCGGGCCGGTCGCCGCTCACGAGGTGACGGACAGGACGATCTTTCCGGTGGTGCGGCCGGTCTCCCCGAGCGTGTGGGCCGCCGCGGCCTCCTCAAGGGGGAAGACCGCGTCCGCGATGACGCGCAGCCGGCCGTCTTCGACGAGGGCGCGGATCGCGTGCAGCCCCGCCTGGTCGGGTTCGACGAGCATGAACACCGCCCGCACCCCAGCCGCTTCGGCCTCCTGGTGGGGGAAGGTGCCATCCAGCGGCAGGATCGAGATCAGAGTGCCGCCGGGGCGCAGGGTGCGCAGGGAGCGGGCCCAGTTGTCGCCGCCGAGGCTGTCCAGCACCACATCCACGTCGCGGACGGTCTCGGCGAAGTCCTCGGTCCGGTAGTCGACGAGTTCGTCCGCGCCGAGCGAGCGCAGCAGTTCGTGCTTGGCGGCGCTGGCGGTGCCGATCACATGGGCGCCCCGGGCCTTGGCGATCTGGACGGCCAGATGGCCGACGCCGCCCGCGGCGGCATGGACGAGCACCCGCTGTCCCGGCTGGACGTGCGCGGTGTCGACCAGGGCCTGCCAGGCGGTGAGCGAGGCGAGCGGCAGGGCACCGGCCCGGATGTGGTCCAGACCCTTGGGCCGAGGGGCGAAATGGCGGGCCGGGGCGGTGACGTACTCGGCGTAGGCACCGGCCGGGTGCGGGAAGCGCGGCATCCCGAAGACCTCGTCACCCGGCTGGAAGAGGGTTACGCCGTCGCCGGTCTCCGCCACCACTCCGGAAACGTCGAAGCCCAGGGTGAACGGAGGCTTCGCCCCGTTGGCGAACACGCCCCGCTCGCGGGTCTTCCAGTCGGCCGGGTTCACGCCCGCCGCGTGCACCCGGACCAGGATCTCGCCCCGGCCGGGCTGCGGGCGAGGCACCTCGAAGACCTTGAGGACGTCGGGACGTCCCGGGGCGTCCTGGGGGACGGCAAGCATGGTCGCAGGGGCAGGGGCAGGGGCAGGGGCAGGGGCAGGGGCAGCGGCGGGGGCAGGGCTGATGGCGTCCTGAGACATGGACATGGTCACGTTCGCTTTCCGGCGGTTCTTGTTGTGGTTTGTGCCGGTTGTTTGGGCACGTCCTCACCCTGCCGGAGTCACAAGATCCCCAGCAGCGGCCTGACGGCCACGACCTGAAAGGATCTGGCCATGCACCACGTCGGCGTTCTGGCCCTGGACGGAGTCGTCCCCTTCGAGCTCGGCATCCCCGCCCGTATCTTCGGCGCCGCCCACGACAGGGCGGGCACCCGGCTCTACACCGTGACCACCTGCAGCCTGGACGGCCGCCCGGTGCGCACCGAGGCCGACTACGGCCTCAGCGTCACACACGACGCCTCCCTGCTGTCCGGCGTCGACACCGTCGTCATCCCTCCCTCCCAGGCCCTCGGCCCGATCCGCGAAGAGGGCCGGCTGCCGGACGCACTGCGCGACGCCCTGGCCGGCATCCGACCCGGCACCCGGATCGTGGGCATCTGCACCGCCACCTACGTCCTGGCCGCCGCAGGGCTGCTCGACCACCGGCCCGCCACCACCCACTGGCGGGAGGCCGACCGGCTGCAGCGGATGTTCACCACCACCCGCGTCGATCCGGGCGTCCTGTTCGTCGACGACGGCGACATCCTCACCTCCGCCGGAGTCGCCGCGGGCATCGACCTGTGCCTGCACATCGTCCGCCGCGACCACGGCAGCCAGATCGCCAACGAGGTCGCGCGCTCCTGCGTCGTACCGCCGTGGCGCGACGGCGGCCAGGCCCAGTACATCCCGCGGCCCGTCCCCGACACGCAGGCCACCAGCACCGCACCCACCCAGGCATGGGCCCTGGAGAACCTCGCCGAACGCCTCACCCTGGCCGACCTCGCCGCCCACGCCAACATGAGCGTACGCACCTTCACCCGCCGCTTCCGCGACGAAGTCGGCACCACCCCCGGCCAATGGCTCACCCGCCAACGCGTCGACCTCGCACGCCACTTGCTGGAGACCACCGAATGGCCCGTCGATCTCGTCGCCCACCGCGCCGGCTTCGGCACCGGCGTCTCGCTGCGCCAGCACCTCCACGCCGCGATCGGCGTCGCGCCCCAGGTGTACCGCCGCACTTTCCGCGGTGACGGCGGGTAGCCGGGTGCGCATGAGCGGGCCGCCGGGTGCACGTAGGCGGGCAGTCGGGCAGCCGGGCGGACGTGAGCGGGGTGGCAGGGCGGAGATGAGCGGGGTAGCGGGCGAACGTGAGCGGGCTAGCGGGGCGCACATAAGGTGGTGCGCTCGTCGACGAGTTCCCAGGGATTCGCGGAGGAGGGGATGAGGCCGTGGAGATAGCCGTCCAGTGGATACGGACGACCTGGACGAAGAAGTCCCGGGGCGGAGAGGCTGCCACACGCAGGAACGCAGCCCCGGTCGGCTTCGCCTTCCCCAGCACGGCACCCTCGTCCGCGCACGTGGTCCGCATGCACGAGCGGGATGGCTTTGAGCCGTATGACACCGAGAAGGACTTGCGCAGAGTCGACGTACAGCTCCGGGAATCCGACGGTCGACTGCGGGTCCAGCCCAGGGTGGACCCATTGTTCGCCCTCCCGCCCCGGCCACGCAGGCCCCCGGCTGTTCGCCTCGCTCCGGGCCAGTGGGTCCGCTGGCAGCTCAACTACCGCTTCAGCAGTGCGTCGGGAATGCAGGACTGGTCGTACTGGATGGACACCTTCAACATCGCGTACGGCACCGTGGACGCCGACGTGTTCCTGTCGGAGCCCACGGTCTACGTTGACGAGCGAGGACCACTTCGGTAGCTCCGCCGGCATGTGGCAGTGCGGCGGCGCAGGCGTCCAGGCCCGGGTCGTCCACCTCGCTGTGGGGAGAGAGCCTGAAGCGCATCGATGGCCGCGCCCGAGGCCGCGCCCACGTGGACCTTCCCACCACGCATGCGTGACACATGTGCGGGAGGCAGGGCAGTCGCCCACAAGTCACCGGGCGAATACACCAATCGGCGGCCGTACGGCTGACTGACCACCCTGCGACACAGCACAGCCCACTCGAACCTTGACTGCCATAGGGCGACCGTTGCTGTTGTTGCCGCCGCTGTCGCCGCTCGCCCGCCGTGCCGCTCCCGCCACCGATGACCGGCCGCACTGACGGGCGCCATTCACGCGCAGTTGGGGTGATTGCTACGGCCACGGTTCTGCCTCTTTGCGGGTTGTTGCCTTATTTGGGGGGCGGAGGGTGTTTCCAAGGTTGTAGCCAGGTTGGTCAGGGTGGGTATTCCACTGCTTCGATTTTTCATCCCCGGGTTGTTTTTTCTTTGTTTGATCGAGCTTTTATGTGTGGGTGTAACCGTTGGTGAGGATGATGTGTGGAGGGTGCTGAAGATGACCGACAGACAGTGAGGACTTCGGCGCCGAGTCGTCCGAGGCATTTAAGAGCGCGCCGGCAGACGTAGTCCGGTGTGTCTTTGTGTGTGGTTGGTTTTGGTGTGTTGGTGGTTGTGGAGGGTGGTTGTGGTGTCGGTTTCTGGTGTGGGTGTGGGTTCGCGGGTGTTGGTGGTGGGTGCTGGGCCGGTGGGTTTGGTGGTGGGGTTGGAGTTGTTGCGGCGGGGGGTGGGGGTGC
>NZ_JBWKCJ010000063.1:0-7032 GCF_056436545.1 Streptomyces sp. NPDC043738
CACCAGTTGGAGGGGTTGTCGGCGACGTACAACATTCCGCTGGTGTTGCGGCTGACCGGTGGGTTGGACGTGGCGGCGCTGGGTGCGGCGGTCGCCGATGTGGTGGGTCGGCACGAGAGTCTGCGGACGGTCTTCCCGGATGTGGACGGCGTGCCCGAGCAGCGCATCCTGGATGCGGCCGAGGCGGATTTCGGCTGGGAGGTCGTCGACGCCACCGGATGGACGGAACAGCAGCGAGACGACGCCGTCGGCGAGCGAGGTCGGCACGGGTTCGACCTGGCCGCCGACACCCCCTTCCGCGCGACGCTCTTCGCGGTCTCGGCCACCGAGTACCGGCTGGTGCTCGTCATGCACCACATCGCGGGCGACGGATGGTCGCTGGCGCCGCTGCTGCGCGACCTGTGGGCCGCGTACGCAGCACGCACCACGGGCGACGCGCCCAGCTGGGAGCCGCTGCCGGTCCAGTACGCCGACTACACGCTCTGGCAGCACGAACTCCTCGGCGAGGAAGCGGATGCGAGCAGTGAGCTCCGCCGGCAGATGCGGTTCTGGGAGCGGACGCTGGCCGAGCTTCCCAGCAGGCTGGAGCTTCCCACGGACCGGCCGTACCCGGCGGAGGCCGATCAGCGCGGCGGCCGGGTCGTCGTCGACCTGCCCGTGGAGTTCCAGGAGCTGGTGCAGCGGGTCGCGCAGGAGCGCGATGCCACGACGTTCATGGTGATGTCGGCGGCGTTGTCGGTGCTGTTGTCGCGGTTGAGCGGCAGTGCGGATGTGGCGTTCGGTGTGCCGACGGCGGGCCGTGGGCGGTCCGAGTTCGACGAGATGGTCGGGTTCTTCGTCAACACGCTGGTGCTGCGTACACAGGTGTCGGGTGAGCAGAGCTTCGGTGAGCTGCTGGGGCAGGTCCGCGAGCGGAGCCTGGACGCCTTCGCGCACCAGGACGTGCCCTTCGACGCCCTGGTGGACCGGCTCAACCCCGTCCGCACCCAGGCACACCACCCGCTGATCCAGGTGCTGTTCGCCTGGCAGAACAACACGCTGCCCGACATCTCGGTGCCGGGACTCGGCATCGACATCGCGTCGGTCGACATCGAAGCCGCCCGGATGGACCTGGCGTTCAGCCTGCGTGAGCGGTTCGACGACGCCGGCCGGCCCGCGGGCATCGGCGGTGTCGTCGAATACCGCACCGACGTCTTCGACGCCGGGACCGTCGCACGCATGATGGCGCGCTGGCAGCAACTGCTGACCGCCGTGGCCGCCGACACCGACCGGCCGTTGGCGTCGCTCGACGTGCTCGACGAGGGGGAGAAGGCCCAGCTGGACGTGCTGGGCAACCGGGCGGTGCTGTCGGAGCCGGCGGCGGGCACGTCGGTTCCCGAGCTGTTCGCCACTCAGGTACGGCGGACTCCGGACGCCGTGGCGGTGGTGTTCGAGGGCCGGTCGTGGACGTACCGGGAGCTGGACGAGGAATCGTCGCGGCTCGCGCACCTGCTGTCCGGCCGCGGTGCGGGTGCCGGGGACGTGGTCGCGCTGCTGCTGCCGCGTTCGCAGCACACGGTGATCGCGATCCTGGCGGTGCTGAAGCTGGGTGCGGCGTATCTGCCGCTCGATGTGAACAACCCGGACGAGCGCGTGACGTTCGTGCTCGACGACGCCGCGCCGGTGGCCGTGGTCACCACCCGGGAGCTCGCGGACCGGCTCGACGGGAGCCGGGCGGTGGTCGTGGACGTCGAGGACCCGGCGCTCGGCGACCAGCCGTCCGAGGCCCTGCCCTACCCCGACGTGGACCAGGCCGCCTATGTCATCTACACCTCCGGGACGACCGGCACCCCCAAGGGCGTCGCGGTCACGCACCGCGGTATCGCGGACCTGATCGTCACCCACCTCCAGCGGCTGACCGCATCCGGCGCCCCGGGCACCGGCTCCCCGCAGCCGCACGAGCACGTGTGGACCCTGTTCCACTCGTACGCCTTCGACTTCGCGGTGTGGGAGATGTGCGGCGCGCTGCTGAACGGCGGGCGCCTGGTGGTGGTCCCCGAGGAGGTCGTCTACGCGCCGTCCGACTTCCATGACCTGCTCGTCGACGAACAGGTCACGGTGCTGACCCAGACGCCGTCCGCGCTGGGACGGCTGTCTCCGGAGGGACTGGCGTCCATCGCGGTGCTGCTGGTCGGTGGCGAGGCCTGCCCGGCCGAGCTGGTCGAGCGCTGGGCACCCGGCCGCGCCATGATCAACGCCTATGGCCCGACGGAGTGCACCGTCTACGCCTCGATGAGCAAGCCGCTGGTCCCCGACGCGGCGGTGCCGATCGGCGCCGCCGGTTCGGGCACCGCGCTGTTCGTGCTGGACGGCGCACTGAGCCGGGTGCCGGTGGGCGTCGCCGGTGAGCTGTACGTCGCCGGACGCGGTGTCGCGCGCGGCTACGTACACCGTTCCGGCCTGACGGCGTCGCGGTTCGTGGCGAACCCCTTCGGCCCGGCCGGTTCGCGGATGTACCGCACCGGTGACCTGGTGCGGTGGAACCACGACGGTGAGCTGGAGTACGTCGGGCGCGCCGACGACCAGGTGAAGATCCGCGGCTACCGCGTCGAACTCGGCGAGATCGAGTCGGTACTGCGCGCCGGCCCCGGGGTGGGACAGGCCGCGGTCGTCGTCCGTGAGGACCAGCCGGGCCACAAGCGGCTGGTCGGCTATGTCGTCCCCGATGCCGACGGGACGGGCGCGCTCGACGGTGCCCGGCTGCGCCGACTGACGGGCGAGCGCCTGCCGGAGTACATGGTGCCCGCGGCGGTCGTGGTCGTGGACGCACTGCCCATGACGGTCAACGGCAAGCTGGACAAGCGCGCCCTGCCGGTGCCCGAATACGGCGACGCGGGCGGCTACCGGGCGCCGACCACCCCGGCCGAGGAGACCCTCGCCGCCATCTACGCGCGGGTGCTGGGCGTGGAGCGGGTCAGCGTCGACGACTCGTTCTTCGATCTCGGCGGCGACAGCATCTCGTCCATGCAGGTGGTGTCCCAGGCCCGGGAGGCGGGCCTGCGCTGCAAGCCCCGCGACATCCTGGTCGAGCAGACCGTGGCACGAGTGGCCCGGGTCCTTGGGCTCTCCGGCCCGGACGAGCCGCAGGGCGAGCCGGACGACGACTCCGGTCCCCTCACGGCGACGCCGATCATCCGGTGGCTCGACTCCCTCCAGGCGCCGATCGGCGAGTTCAACCAGACCATGCTGTTCCAGGCACCGCCGCAGACGGAGCACCGCGACGTGGTCGCGCTCCTGCAGGCGCTGCTCGACCGGCACGCGATGCTCCGGCTGAAGGTGGGCGACACCGCGCCCGGTCAACCCTGGAGTCCGGTGATCCCGCCGGCGGGATCGGTCGACGCCGCCCGCTGCGTCACCGTCGTCGACGAGTTCACCGACCAGTCCTTCACCGCCGCGCTGCGGCAGCTGGACCCGCACGGCGGAGCCATGGTGCGCGCCGTCTGGGCCGCCCCGGCGAAGCGCCTGATGCTGGTCGTCCACCACCTCGCGGTGGACGTCGTCTCCTGGGGTGTCATCCAGCGGGACCTCGCGGCCGGGTGGCGTTGCCTCGCGGACGGCCGACAGATCGCGCTGGACACCAGCGGCACCTCCTTCCGGCGCTGGGCCACGACCCTGGCGGAACACGCCACGTCCCCCGCGGTCGTCGACCGGCTCCCGGACTGGCAGCGGATCGAATCGGCCGCCGCCCTGCTGCCGACGCCACGTCCCGAGGTCGACACCTGGCCGACCGTGGAGCAGCTGTCGATGTCGGTCGACCCCGCGCTGACGGACGTGCTGGTGACCGAGGCGACCGCGGCACTGCGGATCAACGTCCAGGAGCTGCTGCTCATCGCGCTCGGCGCGGCACTGGCGCAGCAGCACCGGCACTTCGGCGCGCCCCTGCGGATCGACGTGGAAGGCCACGGCCGCCGCGACGAGGTGGGCACCGGGCTCGATCTGACCAACACCGTCGGCTGGTTCACCGCCAAGCACCCGGTCGCGCTGACCGCCGCCCCGCTGGACCGGGACACCGTCCTCGCCGGCGGCCCGGCCCTGGGCGAGTGGGTCAAGGACGCCAAGGAACAGCTGCGTGCCGTCCCGGACGGCCTCACCTACGGCCTGCTGAAGTACCTCGGCGACACCGCGGAGCTGCCCGGCGGGGACCCGGCGGTCGGGTTCAACTACCTCGGCCGCCGCAGCACACCGCAGACCGGTGAGCAAAACGGCGACTGGCGGATCCTCGGACCGCTCGACGCCCCCGACGCCCGGCGCTTCACCTCGCAGTCGATGCTGCTGCCGCACACCGTCGCCATCAACGCGGTCGTGCTCGACAACGGCGAACGGCCCGAGCTCCACGCGACCTGGAGCTGGGCCGGCGCACGGGTCGACCGCGCGTACATCACCGGTCTCCAGGCGCGGTGGCACGACGTCCTGGCCGGGATCGCCGCGTACGTGAAGAACGGCGGCGGCGGACTGACGCCCTCCGACGTCGTACCCGCATCGGTCACCCGGCAGCAGATAACCCGGCTCGAACAGGTCGTCGAGCCGGCCGACATCCTCCCGCTCACCCCGCTGCAGACCGGACTGCTCTTCCACCGCCGGTCCGACGGGGCCGAGCCCGCGGAGCTGTACACCGTGCAGCTGGGCATCGAGCTCACTGGTGCGCTGGACGCGGAGCGCCTGCGCGAGGCCGTGCACACGGTGATCGCCCGCCACCCCAACCTCGCGGCCAGGTTCGTCGCCGACCAGCTCACCGAGCCGGTGCAGATCGTCCCGAAGCACCCGGACGTGCCGTGGACCGTGGTGAGCGGCGACGCCGGCGACGACCAGGAGCTGCTCGACGCGGAACTGGCCGCCTGCAGCAGGCTGGAGGACGAGGCGCCGCTGCGCGTCCTGCTCCGCGTGACGGGGCCGGACCGGCACACGCTCGTGCTGTCCGTGCACCACATCGTGGTGGACGGCTGGTCGATCCAGATCCTGCTCCGGGAGATCTTCGCCGCCTACCGGCATGAGCCCCTGGCGCCCGCCCCGGCGTTCCGGACCTATGTCGAGTGGCTGTCCGCCCAGGACTGGAGCGCCGCACAGCGGCACTGGCAGCAGCTGCTGGCGGGGCTGGAGTCGCCGACCCTGGTGGATCCGGTCGAACGGTCCGGCGCCGCCGGGCGAGCGCTGATCCGAGCCGACCTCCCGGCGCACACCACCCGTGCCCTGGAGCGGCTGGCGCGGTCGCGGAACACCACCTTGAACATCGTGCTGCAGGCCGCCTGGGCGCGACTGCTGGGTGCGCTGACCGGCGGCCAGGACATCGTCTTCGGCACCACCGTCTCCGGCCGTCCGGCGGATCTGCCCGGCAGCGAAGCGGCCGTGGGCATGTTCATCAACACGATTCCGGTACGCGCCCGGATGACCGCCGGGACGACCACGGCCGAACTGATCGGCACGCTGCGGGACGCCTACCACGACGGACTGGACCACCAGTTCATGGCACTGGCCGACGTCCAGCGCGCAGCGGGTCACCAGCGGCTCTTCGACGCGATCTTCGTGTACGAGAACTATCCGCTGGAGGCGTCCGGCGGGCAGCTCGACACCGCGGAGCTGGGCATCCGGATCGCGTCCAGCCGCGAGTTCACGCACTACCCGATCGCCCTGCAGGCCTGGCCGGGCCGGCAGCTGCGGCTCCGCCTCGAATACCGCACCGACGTCTTCGACGAAGCGGCGGCGGAACGGATCCTGGCGCGGCTGGAGACCCTGGTGACCGCCATGGCGGCCGACGCCGACCGGCCGTTGGCGTCGCTCGACGTGCTCGACGAGGGGGAGCGGGCCCAGCTGGACGTGCTGGGCAACCGGGCGGTGCTGTCGGAGCCGGTCGCCGCCGTGTCGGTGCCGGTGCTGTTCGCCGGGCAGGCGCAGCGGACTCCGGATGCCGTGGCGGTGGTGTTCGAGGGCCGGTCGTGGACGTACCGGGAGCTGGACGAGGCGTCGTCGCGGCTCGCGCATCTGCTGGCGGGTCGCGGTGTGGGCGCCGGGGACGTCGTGGCGCTGCTGCTGCCGCGTTCGCAGCACACGGTGATCGCGATCCTGGCGGTGCTGAAGCTGGGTGCGGCGTATCTGCCGATCGACGTGAACAACCCGGACGAGCGCGTGGCGTTCGTGCTCGACGACGCCGCGCCGGTGGCGGTCGTGACGACGGAGGCGTTGTCGGACCGGTTGAGCGGGCATGGCGTCGCGGTGGTGGACGTCGAGGACCCGGCACTCGGCGACCAGCCGTCCGCGGCCCTGCCGTTCCCCGGTGCCGACCGGATCGCCTACCTCATCTACACCTCCGGAACGACCGGCACCCCCAAGGGCGTCGCGGTCACCCACGCCAACGTGACGCAGCTGTTCGCCGCGTCGCCACGGAAGTCCGAGCTCGCGCCCGGACAGGTGTGGTCGCTGTTCCACTCCTATGTGTTCGACGTGTCGGTGTGGGAGATGTGGGGTGCGCTGCTGCACGGCGGGCGCCTGGTCGTCGCCTCCGAGGACGCCGTCCGCTCCGCCACCGACTTCCATGCCCTGCTCGTGAAGGAGCGGGTCACGGTACTGACCCAGACCCCGTCCGCCCTGGGCCGGCTGTCACCCGAGGGACTCGACGGAGTGCGGACCGTCTTCGTGGGCGGCGAGGCGTGCTCGGCCGAGCTGGTCGACCGCTGGGCGCCCGGCCGAGACGTGATCAATTCCTACGGCCCGACCGAAGGCACCGTCTACGCCTCGATGAGCGCACCCATGCAGCCCGGCAGGGGAGCCCCCATCGGCTCGCCGGTACCGGGTGACGCGCTGTTCGTCCTGGACGCCGGTCTGCGTCGGGTGCCGGTCGGCGTGGTCGGCGAGCTGTACATCGCCGGACGCGGTGTCGCACGTGGGTACGTACGTCGTCCTGGTCTGACGGCGTCGCGGTTCGTGGCGAATCCGTTCGGTCCTGCGGGGTCGCGGATGTATCGCACGGGTGACTTGGTGCGGTGGAACTCCGGCGGTGAG
>NZ_JBWKCJ010000064.1:0-5773 GCF_056436545.1 Streptomyces sp. NPDC043738
GGGGGGGGGGGGGGGGGGGGGGGGGGGGGGAGGGGGGGGGGGGTGGGGGTGGGGGGGGGGGGGGGGGGGGGGGGGGGGGGGGCTGCTCCCCCCCCCCCGCTTCGCTGTCTTTTGCTAGCCTCGGGAGCAACCCGACGAGACGCGCCGTACCGGGTCAGGACAAGACGACGCACCCCTGTTGAAGCTCTTTCACGGAGGTGCCGTCATGGCATGGATCCTGCTCGTGGTCGCCGGTCTGCTGGAGGTCGGCTGGTCGATCGGGATGAAGTTCACCGAAGGCTTCACCCGGCTGTGGCCCAGTGTGTTCACCGGCGCGGGCATCGTGGTCAGCATGCTGCTGCTGTCGTACGCGGCGCGGACCCTGCCGATCGGTACCGCCTACGGGGTGTGGGTCGGCATCGGGGCGGCCGGTGCGGCGGTGGTCGGGATGATGGTGCTCGGCGAGCCGGCGACGGCGGCCCGGATCTTCTTCATCTGCCTGCTGCTGGTGGCGGTGGTGGGGCTCAAGGCGACCTCCGGCCACTGACGCCCGCCCCCGACCGCCCCGGTCCCCCGCGGCGGGGCGGCTAGCCTCCCCGCCGCGGCCAGTCCGGATCCTCGTCGCCCGGTTCCACGGTCGGGAAGTCCTCCGTGGGCTCGGTGGTCGGCGGGGTCTGGGTCGGGACGGTGGGGGAGGGCGGCACGGTGGCCGGCGGGGTCGTCGGGGCGCTGGTGGGCGGCGCGGTGACGGGGGGACTGCCGGACGGGCCGGGGGCCGGTGCGTCCGATGTGCCGGGCGACGGCGAGTCGCTGTCGGACGGTTCGGCGGACGGCGAGGCCGACCCGGCGCCCTCCGCGAGGTGCAGGTCGAAGTCGCGCACCGGGTGTCCGCGCAGGGCTGCCGCGGTGTAGTCGGCCCAGATCTGGGCGGGGAAGTCGCCGCCGTTGACCCGGGGCAGTCCCGCCGCGCCGTACAGCGGCTGCTGGGCGGCGCTCTCGGGGTGCTGGCCCAGTACGGCGACGACCGTGGCGAGATCGGGGGTGTAGCCCGCGAACCACGCGGCCTTGTCCTCCTCCGCGGTGCCGGTCTTGCCGGCCGCGGGCCGCCCGGCCTGCTGGGCGGCGGTGCCGGTGCCGCCGTCGACGACGCTGCGCAGGATCGAGGTGGTGGTGTCGGCGGCCTCGCGGGTCAGGGCGGTGGTCCGTTCGCGCTCGGGCAGCTCGATCTCCTCGTCGCTCTTGGTGACCTTGTCGACCAGGGTGTACGGCCGCCGGCTGCCGTGGTGGGCGAGGGTGGCGTAGACCTGCGCCATGTCCAGGACGCTGGGGGTGGCGGTGCCCAGGGAGATCGCGCCCTGCGAGGAGGCCAGGCCGGGGGTGCCGGCGGGGATGCCCAGGTCGACGGCGGTGTCCTTGACCTTGTCGGGGCCGACGTCGATGCCCATCTGGGCGTAGACGGCGTTGACGGACTTGTCGGTGGCCTCGGTGACGGTGATCGGGCCGTAGGAGCGGTCGTCCTCGTTGGCGGGCGCGAAGCCGGTGGAGCGGCCGTGGCTGACCGCCATCCGCTTGGTGGTGCCGTCGTAGACGGTCTGGGGGGTGATGCGTTCGCCGTCCTGGGTGGTGGAGCGGTTCTGCACGGCGGAGGCGAAGACGATCGGCTTGAAGGTGGAGCCGACCTGGTAGTCGCTGCGGGTGGCGCCGTTGACGTACTGCTTGGCGTAGTCGATGCCGCCGTAGAGGGCGACGACCCGGCCGCTCTTGGGGTCGATGGAGGCGCCGCCGGCCCGGACGTAGCGGTCGACCTCGCGGGAGTCGTCGAGCCGGTCCATCAGGCGGGTGTCGACCGCCGCGACGAAGGCGTTCTGGCGGCGCCTGCTCAGGGTGGTGGTGATGCGGTAGCCGCCGGAGCGCAGGGTGTTCTCGTCGAGGATGTGGTGGTCGGTGAGGTAGTCCTTGACGGCCTCGACGAGGTAGCCGCGCTGGCCGGTCAGGCCGGCGGAGGTCTTGGCGGGCCGGGGCACGGGGAAGCGCATCGCGGCCCGTTCGCCGGGGCTGAGCCACTTCTGCTCGACCATGCCGTCCAGTACGTAGTTCCAACGCGCCAGCACCCGCGGCCGGTTGCCGGGGTGGGCGGTGATGTCGTAGGCGCTGGGGGCGTTGAGCAGCGCGGCGAGGTAGGCGCCCTGAGCGGTGGTCAGCCGCTGGGAGTCGCGGCCGTAGTAGGCCTGGGCGGCGGCCTGGATGCCGTAGGCGTTGCGGCCGTAGTAGCTGGAGTTGAGGTAGCCCTCCAGGATGTTGTCCTTGCTCACCTCGCGGTCCAGCTTGATGGCGATGAAGAACTCCTTGGCCTTGCGGGTGAGGGTCTGTTCCTGGCCGAGGTAGTAGTTCTTGACGTACTGCTGGGTGATGGTGGAGCCGGACTGCTTGCCCTTGCCGGTGACGGTGTTCCAGGCGGCGCGCAGCATGGCCGCCGGGTCGATCGCGGACTCGGAGTAGAAGTCGCGGTCCTCGGCGGCGAGTACGGCCTGCTGGACGTGCTTGGGGACCTGGCCGAGGTGCACGTTCTGCCGGTTGACCTCGCCGTCGCGGGCCAGCTCGGAGCCGTCGGAGTAGAGGTAGACGTTGCTCTGGGCCTTGGCGGCGCTGTTGGCCGGGGGGATCTCGACGAGGAGGTAGCCGCCGATCAGGCCGCCGATGACGATCAGCAGGAACAGCAGCACGGTGCCGAGCATCGTGCGCCAGCTGGGCAGGGCCCGGCGCCAGCCTGTGCGTTGTCCGCTCATGTCTGTATGGACTCCTCGGCCGCCGCCGAAGGTTGTACCGCGGCGGATCGGTGTCGTGTCGGGGATTTCGCGCCGTACGCCGGAAATGTAACTGTGGCCCGTTGGGAAACTCTCGCATCATGCGCACCGGTCGGAGGGGGTGGCGCGCACCTGGGACCGCCACCTGACCGGCTGAATGGCGCCCTCGGCTCACCCGAACGGGTGGTAAATCGATGGTGCCCGCCGTGGCCGCCGCTTAGGCTCCGGTGTTCGCCGTCCGACCAGAACGGGACCAGGGGGGAGCACGGCGTGTGGTACGTGGCGGTGGCGGCCGGCAGCTTCCGGCGGTATGCCACCTATCGGGTCGCCACCGTGGCGGGCGTCTTCACCAACACCGTCTTCGGCTTCATCGTCGCCTACACCTACATCGCGCTGTGGGACGCCCGGCCGCATCTGGGCGGCTACGACCAGGCACAGGCGCTGACCTTCGTATGGACCGCGCAGGCGCTGCTGGCGGCCTCGTCGCTGATGGCCGGCGGGGGTCTGGACGAACTGCAGGAACGGATCCGTACCGGCGACATCGCGGTGGACCTCTACCGGCCCGCGGACCTTCAGGTGTGGTGGCTCTCCGCGGACCTGGGGCGGGCCGCGCTGCAGCTGATCGGCCGCGGGGTGGTGCCGATGGCGGTGGGCGCGCTGGCCTTCCCGCTGGCGCTGCCCGCCGATGCGGCGACCTGGGGCTGGTTCCTGGTGTCGGTGACGCTCGGCGTGGTGGTCGGCTTCGCCCTGCGCTACCTGGTGGCGCTGGCGTCGTTCTGGCTGCTGGACGGCACGGGGCTGGCCCTGATCAGCGGTCTGGCCTGCCTGTTCTTCTCGGGGATGGTGCTGCCGCTGCGGGTCTTCCCCGGCGACTTCGGGCAGATCGCCCAACTGCTGCCGTGGGCGGCGATCCTGCAGGTGCCGGTCGATGTGCTGGTGGGGGTGCGCAGCGGCGGCGCGCTGCTGCGGGGGCTGGCGTTCCAGGCGGGGTGGGGCGTTGCGTTGCTGGCGCTGGGCCGGCTGGTGCAGTCGGCGGCGACCCGCAAGGTGGTGGTGCACGGTGGCTGAGGCGGGCGGCCGGGTGGCCCAGGGGCTCTACGCGTACGGGCTGATCGTGCGGATGTGGGTGCGCTCCACGCTCGCCTACCGGGCGTCGTTCGTGATGATGGCGGTCGGCAACTTCGCCGCCTGCGCCCTGGACTTCGTCGCGATCATGCTGATGTTCTCGCAGATCGACGCCCTCGGCGGCTTCTCGCTGCCCGAAGTGGCGTTCCTGTACGGCACGTCCGGTGCCGCGCTGGGCCTGGCGGACCTGCTGCTGGGCAGCATGGACCGGCTGGGGCGGCGGGTGCGCGACGGCACCCTCGACACCCTGCTGCTGCGCCCCGCACCGGTCTTCGCGCAGGTCGCCGCGGACCGTTTCGCGCTGCGCCGGCTGGGCCGGATCGCCCAGGCGCTGCTGGTGCTCGGCTGGTCGCTGACCCGTCTGGAGGTGGACTGGACGGCGGGCCGGGCGCTGATGGTGCCGCTGATGATCGGGTGCGGTACGGCCATCTTCGCGGCGGTGTTCACCACCGGGGCGGCCTTGCAGTTCTGGGCGCAGGACGCCGCCGAGGTGCAGAACTCCTTCACCTACGGCGGCAACGCCCTGCTGCAGTACCCGCCGACCGTGTTCGCCAGGGACTTGGTGCGCGGGGTGACCTTCCTGATCCCGCTGGCCTTTGTGAACTGGCTGCCGGCGCTGCGGCTGCTGGGCCGCGAGGACCCGCTGGGGCTGCCCGGCTGGGTGGACTTCCTGGGGCCGGTGGTCGCGGCGCTGATGTGCGCGGGGGCCGCGCTGGCCTGGCGGTGCGGGCTGCGTGCGTACCGCAGCACCGGCAGCTGACACACCATCGAAGAGCGGGTACGGAAGGAGTCGGCAAGGTGAGTGGTGACGGGGCCGCGGCGGAGCCGCTGATCGTGGTGGACGGCGTCGAGAAGGCCTTCACGGTGCGGCGCAAGGCGGGCCGGCTGCGCCGGGTGCGCCAGGAGGTGCGGGCCGTGGACGGCATCACCTTCCAGGTGCCGCGCGGCGAGATGGTCGGCTACATCGGGCCGAACGGCGCGGGAAAGTCCACCACCATCAAGATGCTGACGGGCATTCTGGTGCCCAGCGGCGGCCGGCTGCGGGTCGCCGGCATCGACCCGGCGCGCGAACGGACCCGGCTCGCCCACCGGATGGGGGTGGTCTTCGGCCAGCGCACCACGTTGTGGTGGGACCTGCCGCTGAAGGACTCCTACGAGCTGGTGCGCCGGATGTACCGGGTCCCCGACGCCGCCTACCGGGCCAACCTCGACCGCTGCGTGGAACTGCTGGACCTCGCCCCGCTGCTGGCCGTACCCGTACGCCAGCTCTCCCTCGGCCAGCGGATGCGCGGCGACATCGCGGCGGCGCTGCTGCACGACCCCGAGGTGCTCTATCTGGACGAGCCGACCATCGGCCTCGACGTCGTCAGCAAGGCGAAGGTCCGGCAGTTCCTCCGCGAGGTGAACGCCGAACGCGGCACCACGGTCCTGCTGACCACCCACGACCTGACCGACATCGAGCAGCTGTGCCGCCGGGTGATGGTCATCGACCACGGGCACCTGGTCTACGACGGCGGGCTCGACGGGCTGCGGGCGGCCGCCGACGGCGAGCGGACGCTGAGGGTGGACCTGGAGCGGGAACTGCCGCCGATCGAGGGCGTCCCGGGCGCCCGCACGGTCCGGGTCGAAGGCCCCCGCCAGTGGCTGGCGTTCGCCGCCGCCCAGAGCGCGGCCCCGCTGGTCGCCGCGATCGCCGAGCGGTATCCGCTGGTGGACCTGTCGGTCCACGAGCCGGACATCGAGGCGATCATCGCCTCGATGTACACGAAGCGGTAGCGCTGCGCTTGGCTGGCTTCCCACGTTGTCGGCTGGCCCGCCGTGGGGGTTGTTGTGGGTTCGCCTGCGGCGGGCCTCTCCGCTGCGCT
>NZ_JBWKCJ010000065.1:0-4971 GCF_056436545.1 Streptomyces sp. NPDC043738
ACAGACCATTGGCTCGGAGCCGCATCATGGCCGAGCAAATCCGGCGCAACAAGACGTGGTCGGCCGGGCGCACCGCCTTGATCCGCGAACTATGGGACGACGGCAACGGCCTGTCGTACCGACAGATCGCAGACCGGCTTCAGATCAAGCTCAGCACCGTGCAGGACGTGTTTCGGGGCTACCAGGGGTCAGGGACGGCGCGGCCGAAGAAGGAGAAGGAATGACCGCCCACACGGGCCGCGCCCTGGCAGCGCTCCAGGACGCTGACGGTGCGACCCCCGGCCCCGATCGCACTGCCCGGCTGCTGGTTGCCCTCCCGCATGCGGTGCTCGCCCTCGGCGTCCGGCACGTCGACGCCCCGCCCAGGGAGGACGTCCCTCGACCCATGCGGCTTTTGTGGATGATCCGCGGAAGTGACGGCGTGTGGGACAGCAAGCGGGCGCTCGCGGCGTATGAGGTTCTGGGCCAGCAGGGGCCCAGCGTCAAACGGCCGTTGACCGCGGTGGCCACGCGGCAGGATCTCGCCGCGCTCGCTGACGCGGGGTTGATCACCCGTATCGACTCTCATCGCTTCACAGCGAAAGGCAGCGAGACGGACATGGAGCGGTCGTAGCCGCTCACGCTGGAGGCCCGGCCCGGGGGAACGGGCCGGGCTCCGTCATGTGGCCGCGCACGACATGCGTGGCGGGCCGTGCAGCCGCACGGTGGGGGTATGTCTGAGCGTCCCCCCGTGGTCGTGCACCCGCCCTCGCCGACCGGAGGTCGGCGGGTCACGGTCGACGCACAGATCCTCGGCCTGGCGTACGGGCCGCGGGACGTTGTGGAATTCCTGCGCCGGGCCGGCCTGGATGAGGACGCCATCGACCTGGACGATCAGCGGCTCATCGAGTGGCGCGGCGGGGGTCCGGACGTATGGACGTGAAGCTGGCCACTTCTGGATGGGCAGCCGATTGCCGGGGCATTCCCAGTCACGTGACGACACTGATGCTCACTGCACCCCAAGATATTCGGCGCGGATCTCTCCGAACCATCCCGCCACCGGGCGTCAGTCCCACCACTCAACACTCACGGCGGACCAGTCTTGAGTGGACATGTAGAGCTCGGCCTTGCCATTATCACCGTCCACGTACTTCCCAATGTTGCTGAAGGTGTAGCAGCCAGCTCCCTTCACGGAAGTGATGTAATCGTCCCCGTCCCCGTTGCCCTTTGCGTCGTGCTCCCACAGATCGTAGTCTTCCTTCCCTGTGGCAGCCGAGTTAATGCATACCTTGACGTAACCGCCAGTCGAATACACATCGCGGGTGTAATCGTCATAGTGGCCATGGTGGAAATTCGTGACACCCTTGTAGTCCCAGCCCGAAGAGGCGTGAGCGGCGCCACCAGAAAGAAGAAGGAGGCCACTCATCGCCGAAACGAGAGCACCCTTCGCCACCAAGCCGCACATCTTCATTTACTGATCCCCCATTTTGGTTTCGCGTTTACTAGACCACAGGGGAGTGACGTGAGGCAGGAATGCGCGCTGCATCAAAAGCTCCCCCGAAGCTGTGATCACTCTACCTGAATTGTCAGGGGCACGTAGAACCGGAAAGAGCCAATGCTTGACCGGGATCGGTGGAACCAGTAGGCCGAACGGCACCGCCCTTCAGGTGCGTTCCCATGACGCGAGATCAGCCTTCCAAGAATCCGCCCGGCATGTCGTTAGCGCTCAGTGCACAAGTCGCTTGGCTGTGCGTGAACTACGCCGATGCGGCGGCTTGGCGACTTCGACTGCTGGACCGCTGGCAGCGGCGAGGCATGTAGCTGAAGGCTCAGTAGTAGCCGCTCTCCCGCAGCTCTGCCTGCACGCGGCTGCGGTACTTCGGGCAGTACGTCCCTACGGCCAGGACCACCACCTTCTGGGCGTCCCCCTTGTCGGTGCCCCAGCTCATCCCGATCGGGTAGAGGTCGCCCCCTTTGGCGTTCAGCAAGTAGTCCACACTGTGTCCCTCTCTGAGGGCGGCGCACCACTTCGGCGGGTAGGCGAGTAGCTCCCGTCGAGATCATCTGCCGGGACCGGGCCACCGCCTACACCAAGGCGGTCAGGGAAGCTCAGTAGTCGGTGGAGCCGATCTTCAGCGTCCCGTACGGTCGATCCGTGATGATCGAAGCGGGCGCCCCACGCAACCTCGGCCTACCTGCCCCCGAGGCCCGGTTGCGCTTCGACGCGGAATTGCAGGAGATCGGCGGCGGGCCGCGGCGCCGCTTGCTCATGGTCGACGACGAGCCTGCCTTCGAGCTCAGCTTCTACTGCGGAACGTGTCCGTTCCTATTCCGCCGGTTGGAGACCGCGAGGGAGGAGTTGTCCCTGGAGGGCGTGCAGGAACGGCTCACCGGTGCGCTGGACGATCCGGACGACGGTGGAGTGGTCGATGCGTTCGGCACGTTGCTGCCGCAGGGCGAGTACCTTCCGCTGCTCCTGAGTGTGGAACCCCGGCTGGTCGTCCCCGGCAAGGAAGGCGACTACTTCAGCGGCGAGCAGGTCACGACGTGGGGGATCGATCAGTTCTGGGGCCTCCCGGAGTACCCGCACACCCCGTACTACCGAACCTTCGAGACCGCTGTCGACGCGAACGCCCACCTCTATGAGTTCGTCGTGCCCATGGTTCCCCCGACGTGGAACGAGAGGGAGCGCGTCGAGGAGTATGTCGCACTCATGGGGCGGGGAACGGTGCCCACGGCGGTGGCGATCTCTACGCTGGACGTGTGCGAACCCGCCTCGGGGATGCCGATCGACCATTACCAGCACTGGGGCCTGACCCACTTCCTCCTCGACGGCCACCACAAACTGGAGGCCGCTGCCACGGTCGGCCGGCCGGTACGGGTCCTCTCCCTCCTGGCCCTGGGCGAGGGCCTGGCCGGAGCAGAAGACTGTGCCCGGCTGCCTGCCCTGCGAGCCCGGCCCCGTTCGGCCCGGGCGAGCGGTACCTGAACCAGCGGCGACAATCACGGCCGCGGGCCAACAGTGCACATCCGAGCCGATGAAGCACTAGGTCACACGTCCGCAGACCAGCGAGCCGCGGGTGGGGAGACAAGGCGAGCAGGTCTGGGGCTCCTGTGAGCACCGGGTGGGGAAATTCAAGGCTCTGTCCGCAGTTCCGTGAACCCCCAGATCAGCGGCAGGAACGCGGGATCGTTTCGGCAGCGTACTTCCTGCCGTGGCGAGCAAGACGGTCGAGGATGTGCTGTTTCCCGGGATCGATGTGCGGGTGGAGGGGGTGAGCGACTCCTCCGGCATCCTGGTGGTGGAGGCGGTGTCGACGGCCCGCCCGGGCCGGTGCCCGGACTGCCGCAAGCAGGCCCGCCGCGTACACAGCACGTACCAACGCACCCTGGACGAACGGCCGTTGGACTCACGCCGCGTTATCATCCGGCTGCGGGTGCGCCGATACTTCTGCGACCGGAAGAGTTGTTCCCGCACGACGTTCGTCGAGCAGGTGCCGGGTCTGTCCACGCGCTACCGCCGGTCCAGTACGGGGCTTGCGGGCTGGCTGCGGTCGATCGCGATCGAGCTCGGCGGCCGTCCCGCCGCACGGCTGTGCCGCCGACTGCGGCTGACCGCGGCCGGACCCGGCTGCTCAGGCTGCTGACGGCGCCGACGGTGCCGGACCGTGCGCCGTGGGTGCTGGGGGTGGATGAGTTCGCCTTCCGTAAAGGCTGCACCTACGGCACCGTGCTGGTCGACGTCGAGGCCGGCCGGGTTGTGGACGTACTACCCGACCGCACCTCCGAGACGTTCGCGGCCCGGCTTATCGAGCATCCCGGAGTCGAGATCATCTGCCGGGACCGGGCCACCGCCTACACCAAGGCGGTCAGGGAAGCCGCTCCTCATGCCCTGGAAGTCGCTGATCGGTGGCACTTGTTGCAGAACCTGTCCGCCGCGGTCGAGAAGACCTGCCACCAGCACCGCGACTGCCTGCGCAAACGTGCCGAGGAGGAGCCGGTGACCGAGGTGCCGGAGCCGCCCCCGATGCTGTTACCGCCCGCGGAACTACCCCGCACCCAGATCATCGCACGCACCCACCACCGCTACGAAGACATCCACCGCCTGCTGGAAAAACGATGGACGATCAGCGCCATCGCTCGCCGTCTGAACCTCGACCGCAAGACTGTGCGCCGCTTCCGCGACACGGACCTCGACGAGCTGCTGGTCTCCGCCCGCGACCGCCGCCCCAACGGTGTCCTTGAGCCGTTCGAGACATACGTCAATGCCCGCTTCACCGAGGCCCAAGGCCAGGTCAGCGGCACCCAGCTGTACCTGGAGATCCAGGCTAGCGGCTACCGCGGAAGCCGCCAGGTCGTCCGCAAACACCTCGCCGACCTCCGCGCGGGCACCGCCGAACCAGTCCGGGCCGACACCCCCAGCCCCCGCAAGATCACCTCGTGGATCATGCGGCCCCGGGAGACGCTCACCGCCAGCCAGGACAAGCGGCTCCTTCGAGTCCGGCTCGCGTGCCCGGACATCACCCGGGCCTGCGACCTCGCTCGGGCGTTCGCCGACTTGGTCCGCCACCAGCGTGGATACCTGCTGATGGAGTGGATCCGGCAGGCCGAGCAGGACGCACCGAAGCCGATGAAGGGCTTCGCCGGCTTCCTCCGCCAGGACCTCGACGCGGTGACCGCCGGCCTGTCTCTGCCCTGGAGCTCCGGGGTCGTCGAAGGGCATGCGAATCGGGTGAAAACGCTCAAGCGAGCTGTGTATGGCCGAGCCTCGTTCGAACTCCTGCGAACCCGCATCCTCACCCAGCCATGAGCCGCGCTATGGGAACCTCCTCGCCAGCCACCACAATGCCGGGTACGTTCACCTCGTGTGTTACTACGCCGAGAAGCCCTACAAGCTGCATTACGTGTGCGCGCCCTGCCGCGTCACGTTCAAGCGGCACCCCGGGTCCGGCGGGCACCGATGCCCCCGGTGCTCCGAGCCAATGGTCTGTG
>NZ_JBWKCJ010000066.1:0-2494 GCF_056436545.1 Streptomyces sp. NPDC043738
GTCGTGACTGCGTGCCTTTTGAAGAATGAGCCTGCGAGTTTGCGGTATGTTGCGAGGTTAACCCGTGTGGGGAAGCCGTAGCGAAAGCGAGTCCGAATAGGGCGTTGA
This sequence comes from Streptomyces sp. NPDC043738, assembly GCF_056436545.1. Taxonomy (NCBI): domain Bacteria; kingdom Bacillati; phylum Actinomycetota; class Actinomycetes; order Kitasatosporales; family Streptomycetaceae; genus Streptomyces; species Streptomyces sp. NPDC043738. The sequence goes on from NZ_JBWKCJ010000066.1 coordinate 109, forward strand.
GTAGCGTGCCCAAGACCCGAAGCGGAGTGATCTAGCCATGGGCAGGTTGAAGCGGAGGTAAGACTTCGTGGAGGACCGAACCCACCAGGGTTGAAAACCTGGGGGATGACCTGTGGTTAGGGGTGAAAGGCCAATCAAACTCCGTGATAGCTGGTTCTCCCCGAAATGCATTTAGGTGCAGCGTCGTGTGTTTCTTGCCGGAGGTAGAGCACTGGATAGGCGATGGGCCCTACCGGGTTACTGACCTTAGCCAAACTCCGAATGCCGGTAAGTGAGAGCGCGGCAGTGAGACTGTGGGGGATAAGCTCCATGGTCGAGAGGGAAACAGCCCAGAGCATCGACTAAGGCCCCTAAGCGTGTGCTAAGTGGGAAAGGATGTGGAGTCGCAGAGACAACCAGGAGGTTGGCTTAGAAGCAGCCATCCTTGAAAGAGTGCGTAATAGCTCACTGGTCAAGTGATTCCGCGCCGACAATGTAGCGGGGCTCAAGCACACCGCCGAAGTCGTGTCATTGCAGTAATACTCCCAACGGAGGCTGTGATGGGTAGGGGAGCGTCGTGTGCCGGGTGAAGCAGCCGTGGAAACGAGTTGTGGACGGTTCACGAGTGAGAATGCAGGCATGAGTAGCGATACACACGTGGGAAACGTGTGCGCCGATTGACTAAGGGTTCCTGGGTCAAGCTGATCTGCCCAGGGTAAGTCGGGACCTAAGGCGAGGCCGACAGGCGTAGTCGATGGACAACCGGTTGATATTCCGGTACCCGCTTTGAAACGCCCAATATCGAATCCATTAATGCTAAGGCCGTGAAGCCGGCCTGGAGTCTTCGGACGAAGGGACGTGGTGGAGCCGCCGATCCAAGGTGGTAGTAGGTAAGCGATGGGGTGACGCAGGAAGGTAGTCCAGCCCGGGCGGTGGTTGTCCCGGGGTAAGGGTGTAGCCCGTCATCTAGGCAAATCCGGATGACATATAAGGGTGAGACCTGATGCCGAGCCGATTGTGGTGAAGTGGATGATCCTATGCTGTCGAGAAAAGCCTCTAGCGAGTTTCATGGCGGCCCGTACCCTAAACCGACTCAGGTGGTCAGGTAGAGAATACCGAGGCGTTCGGGTGAACTATGGTTAAGGAACTCGGCAAAATGCCCCCGTAACTTCGGGAGAAGGGGGGCCATTTCTGGTGATGAGTCTTGCACTCTGAGCTGGGGGTGGCCGCAGAGACCAGCGAGAAGCGACTGTTTACTAAAAACACAGGTCCGTGCGAAGCCGTAAGGCGATGTATACGGACTGACGCCTGCCCGGTGCTGGAACGTTAAGGGGACCGGTTAGTCACATTTCGGTGTGGCGAAGCTGAGAACTTAAGCGCCAGTAAACGGCGGTGGTAACTATAACCATCCTAAGGTAGCGAAATTCCTTGTCGGGTAAGTTCCGACCTGCACGAATGGCGTAACGACTTCTCGACTGTCTCAACCATAGGCCCGGTGAAATTGCATTACGAGTAAAGATGCTCGTTTCGCGCAGCAGGACGGAAAGACCCCGGGACCTTTACTATAGCTTGATATTGGTGTTCGGTTCGGCTTGTGTAGGATAGGTGGGAGACTTTGAAGCCGTGACGCCAGTCATGGTGGAGTCATTGTTGAAATACCACTCTGGTCGTGCTGGATGTCTAACCTGGGTCCGTGATCCGGATCAGGGACAGTGTCTGGTGGGTAGTTTAACTGGGGCGGTTGCCTCCTAAAGGGTAACGGAGGCGCCCAAAGGTTCCCTCAGCCTGGTTGGCAATCAGGTGTTGAGTGTAAGTGCACAAGGGAGCTTGACTGTGAGACTGACGGGTCGAGCAGGTACGAAAGTAGGGACTAGTGATCCGGCGGTGGCTTGTGGAAGCGCCGTCGCTCAACGGATAAAAGGTACCCCGGGGATAACAGGCTGATCTTCCCCAAGAGTCCATATCGACGGGATGGTTTGGCACCTCGATGTCGGCTCGTCGCATCCTGGGGCTGGAGTCGGTCCCAAGGGTTGGGCTGTTCGCCCATTAAAGCGGTACGCGAGCTGGGTTTAGAACGTCGTGAGACAGTTCGGTCCCTATCCGCTGTGCGCGTAGGAGTCTTGAGAAGGGCTGTCCCTAGTACGAGAGGACCGGGACGGACGAACCTCTGGTGTGCCAGTTGTCCTGCCAAGGGCATGGCTGGTTGGCTACGTTCGGAAAGGATAACCGCTGAAAGCATCTAAGCGGGAAGCCTGCTTCGAGATGAGGACTCCCACCCCCTTTGAGGGGTTAAGGCTCCCAGTAGACGACTGGGTTGATAGGCCAGATATGGAAGCGCCGTAAGGTGTGGAGTTGACTGGTACTAATAGGCCGAGGGCTTGTCCTCAGTTGCTCGCGTCCACTGTGT
>NZ_JBWKCJ010000068.1:0-1424 GCF_056436545.1 Streptomyces sp. NPDC043738
GGACGAGGTCGGCGAAGGCTCGCGCGAGGTCGCATGCGCGGGCGATGTCTGGGCAGGCGAGGCGGACTTCGAGCAGTCGTTCCTCCTGGCTTTCGGTCAGGGCCTCGCGTGGCCGCATGATCCATGAGGTGATCTTGCGAGGACTCGGGATGTCGGCTCGGACGGGTTCAGCGGTGCCGGCTCGGAGGGCGGCGAGGTGCTTGCGGACGACCTGACGGCTGCCCTGGTAGCCGCGTTCGCGGATCTCCAGGAACAGTCTGCTGCCGCTGACCTGGCCTGATGTCTCGGTGAAGCGGGTGTTGAGGTAGGGCTTGAACGGTTCCAGCACTCCGGCCGGGCGCCGATCGCGAGCCGAGGCCAGGAGCTGGTCAAGGTCGGTGTCGCGGAAGCGTCGCACGGTCTTGCGGTCCAGGTGCAGCCGCCGGGCGATCGCGCTGATGGTCCAGCCAGCGTCGACGAGGCGGTGCACGTCTTCGTGCCGGTGCCGTGTCCGCTCGACCATCTGTGTTGCTGGAAGGCCGGGCATCGGCAGATCCATGCGAGGTGGCTCGGGTGGGTCGGGTGCCTCATCTTCCATACGTTTGCGCAGGCAGGGGCGGTGCTGGTGACACGTCTTCTCGACCGCGGTGGAGAGGTTTTGAAGGAGGTGCCAGCGGTCGGCGATTTCCAGGGCGTGTGGGGCTGCTTCTTTGACCGCGCGGGTGTAGGCGGTGGCTCTGTCCCGGCAGACGATCTCGACGCCGGGGTGTGCTCGAAGCCAGTCGGCGAATGTCTCGGAGGTCCGGTCCGGCAGTACGTCGACGACCCGTCCGGCCTCGACGTCGACCAGAACGGTGCCGTAGGTGCAGCCTTTGCGAAAGGCGAACTCATCGACGCCCAGAACTCGCGGCGAACGTGCTGGCACCAGGGGTGCTTCTAGTAATGCCAGCAGCTTGCTGCGGCCGGCGGCCAGATGGAGCTGTCGACATAGACGTTCGCCGGCCCGGCCGCCGAGCTCGATGGCGACCGCGTGCAGCCACTGCTTCGTTCCGATGCTGGAGCGTCGATAGCGTTCGCTGAGCCCGCTGACCTGCTCGACGAAGGTCCTCCTTCGGCATGAGGAACGGTCGCAGAAGAATCGTCGCACTCGGAGCCTGATGTGCAACTTCTGGCCCGTCAGCGGGCGTTCGGCCAGACCGCGCTCGTACGAGGAATGCACACGACGCGCTCTCGCCCAGCACCCTGGGCAACGAGGCGCCGGACCGCATGCCGCGGCCGACACCACCAACACGTCCGCCGTGAACGCGACCCGCTCCAACCGCACATCGATCCCGGGAAACAGAACATCCTCGACCGTCTTGATCACCACGCAGTACGAGACCCTGGTGAAACGATCCGTCGTTCCCGCCGCTGACCTGGGGATTCACGGAACTGCGGTCAGAGCC